>JBLHQF010000067.1:0-12232 GCA_047624885.1 Cryomorphaceae bacterium
CTTCTTCGTCATGGCATTCATCCTCTACTTCATGCTCAATGGATTGAAAAAAATTACTGGCCTTGAAACTGATGAAATTTTAGTGGGACGATAATTTTAACCGATCATTTCTACCGATGAAAATACTACCCAGCACCCTACTCGCTTTACTGATCGCTCATGCCTCAGTCATTGGTGCTGTGATGTATTCTCAGAAGATGGGAAAAAAAACCTCTAACAACCCCGAGCAGATTGAAAAAACAGCGCGGCTTCAAAACCAACTCGACATCCTTAAAGGCGAGAATGAAACGCTGAAGAAACTTCAGGTCAATGGCGCAGAAATCTCCCTGCCGATCAGCCATTATAAGTTTGCAGAGAAAAACCTAGGTCTCACATTTCCCAAGTACGTCGCTGCTAGACGCGTGGACGATGAACGCCTCGCCAAAGCCGTCAGCTACCGATACACCCAGCAATTTGGAATGGCAGGAATGGAGATGCGCAAGTATGCCTTCGAGAAGCTCGGCATCATGCCGACTAACCAACATTTGATCAACCAGCTCGCTATAGCAGAGACTTCTGGAGCCGTCGCCATCTATGATTCTAGCGCTAACGAAATTCTGCTTTCCCCAGCATTCGATGAAGAAAACCTGCTCCATAGCACTAGCATTATCAAGCACCTTTCCATCGCTCTGTTAGAACTAAATTTCCCGCTCAGCGAGAAAAACAAAGCTAATCTCACCGACGATGCCTACCACGCACGAGAAGGCTTCATCAGAGGCAGGGCAAGCTCCATCGCTCAACGCTACAGGAACATCACCGCATTAAAAGGCGGGCACGCTAAGCAATTCAAGCCTAACGAGGAAGCCCAGCAAACCTTCAACTCACTGCCCATCCTCATCCGTGGCTTAACGACATTCCCCGCTATCCATGGTAAAACTTACATCGAGGACATCATGCTGCAGAACGACTCAGTCTTCCCTGAGCTTTATCAACACATGCCTAGATCTAGCGCCACAATCTTCGCTAAGAGAATGCCTCTAACATCCCCGATAGTAGAGAGAAAGCCACGCGCTGAAAACCAACATCTCGATACCGAGCTCGGCCAGCTATTCATCATGCTCTACCTAAAGCAACTGGGTGATGAGAACGCTGGTCAATTTAGAAAACTTACCTCTGATCAGCTCACCATCACTCAAAAAGAGCGAGAATTCAATATCTCCTGGAAAACCCAATGGGACAGCATCGCAGACGCGCAAGCATTTTATAAACTAGCCACTGAACTCAGCTCTATTCCGGAGCAGAAGCCCACCGTGGCTATCTGGGAAAATCTAGTGATCATTCAAATCATCGACACACATAACAGCTAATATTTCATATCATGACAGAACAATTAAAAACTATAGGAGTAGGACTAGTAGGATTCGGAACCGTAGGCACAGGAGTCTGGGAAACCATTCAGAAAAATGGTCAACTCATCAGCGACCGATCTAACAACCAGTTCAAAATCAAAATCGTCCAGGCTGCTGTCAGAGACATCAGCAAGAAGCGCATCGAAGATGCACCGACAGAGCTTTTCACCCCAGACTGGCAAGACGTAGTTCAGAATGATGAGGTCGATATCGTCGTCGAGCTAATGGGTGGTACCACCACTGCATTTGACATCGTAGCCGCTGCTCTCAAGCTCGGAAAAACCGTCGTCACAGGTAATAAAGCACTCCTTGCAGAGCGCGGTGCTGAGCTATTTGCTCTCTCACAGCAGCACCATGCAGCCATCCACTTTGAAGCAGCAGTCGCGGGTGGTATCCCTATCATCAAGGCAGTACAGGACAGCTACGTGGGAAATGACATTGAGTCCATGGTGGGTATCATTAATGGCACCTCAAACTACATTTTAGAACGCATGACCACTGCTGGCCTCGGCTACCCAGAGGCGCTCAAGGAAGCTCAAGACCTAGGCTACGCAGAATCAGACCCTACTCTCGATGTCAACGGCTGGGACGCCGCACACAAAGCGATCCTACTCGCCTCCCTCGCCTACGGATCAGTGATCGATCCTGCAGATGTGTATGTCCGAGGTATTGAGCGCGTGACCAGCACTGATATCGAATTCGCTAAAAATCTCGGCTATAACGTCAAGCTCCTCTCCGTAGTCGTCAAGCACCCAGACGGACAGATCGAGCTACGCACTCAGCCATCATTCATCCCTAAGAGCCACATCCTATCCAGCGTCAATGGCGTTTTCAATGCCATCGCACTAAAAGGTGATGCCAGTGGTGAAGCACTATTCTACGGCAGAGGCGCCGGTAAGGAGCCTACCGCTAGCTCCGCAGTGGCAGACATTGTCGATGCCGCTTACACCATTTCCACCAGCGCTCCGCACCGTGGCTTCCTCCCCTACTCAGAGGACACTAAGGTGAAGTCTATCGATGAAACATCCACTCCCTATTATGTCAGATTTGACGTCACAGACAGACCAGGCGTCATCGCAGAGATCGCTCAGGTTCTTGCCAATGATGGCGTGGGCATCTCCGGAACCCACTCACCAGTCGATCCTGAAAACCCTGATAAAGAATTTGTCGACATGGTCTTCCTGCTCCATACTTGTCCATTCGGAAAACTCAAAGCCACACTGAAAAAAGTGCTGGCACTGGATTCAGTGAACTCAGAGCCGGTTGTTTTCAGAATAGAAAATTTATAAAGAAGCTAACAAATTATGGGAGATAGAGAACACTATGATGGCGATTACCAAGAGCGTCGTGAAAAACGCCGAGAACCTGCTAAGGGTCCCGTAGAGCGAATTCTCACCCCTGGCACCACCACAAATAATGTGATCAAGACCGCTGCTACCGGCATCATCGCCGGCGGCACCATCCTGCTCATGGCCATCTATGGTATATCAGGAGATCGTCTCGCTGGAGCCAGCTATCTCCCTATCGCTACCATCGCTGCCAGCGCCGTCGCCACCGCTTGTGTATGGATCTTTGGCAGACCGAAAACTGAGGAAGCCTATAACGAAGAATTCACCATCCTCAGAAAAGAACTGGGTAGGCTAAACGGCAACTTCGATAAACTCAAAGCGGACAACACCGAACTAGAACAACGCCTTGCCAACGTAGAGCTACTTGAATCGTTCGAAGACAAACTCGCCAAGCACTCCCTAGATAAAGAAGCTCAAACACTGAATTCCATAGGTAAAATATCCAAACCAGCCCCCATTTCTTCAACCATATCTTCCAGCACAGAGGACTCCTCACAGGTAAATCCCGCTCCACAGAGAGAAACGCAATAATCTAACCTGCCACACCTAACAATTTTCACATTCTCACTTGCTAAGTCATCACCCTCCAACCTACATTACCTCATGAGTAAATTTGAGCAAAAAGTGCGCGATACCCTCGCCAACCCTAAAAACCAAGGCGAGATGGAAGATGCTGATTCTGTCGGTACCGTCGGCTCTCCTGACTGCGGCGACATGCTGCGGATGTGGCTGAAGTTCACCGAAAAAGATGGCAAAAAAGTCATCGATAAAGCCTCCTTCCAGAGCTTCGGCTGCCAGACCGCCATCGCCGTAGCATCAATGGCCACTGAAATGCTCAAGGGCAAGACTGCGGAAGAAGCCAGTAATCTCAACGCCGCCGAACTCTCTGGCGACCTTGGTGCACTTCCTCCCATGAAGATCCACTGCGGCCAACTTGTAGAAGGCGCACTAAAAAATGCCCTTGGAGAAGAACGCGAAGCGCCTAGCAATGAGAGCAGCGCCCCCACTCTCGCCCAATCGATCGCCCAACAAAACAAACCCTCCGGCACCATCAAGATAGTGAAACTAGACAACTAGCGAGAATGCAGCGTTTCTATTCTAAACTAGTGCGGAGATCCTATCGCACACTCAGACACCGCCGCATCCGAAAGGTCAGCTGGCTGAATAAGATCGTCATCAAATTTTTCAACCGCGACTTATGGAGACCCTGCGTGAGAAGTGTTTCCATTGGTCTCTCCATTGGCCTTTTCTGCGCCATGCTGCCCATCCCTCTTCAGATGCTGATAGCTGCCGTCTGCTGCTTCATCGGCCGCGGAAACATCCCCATCGCCATCGCGGCCTGCTGGATCAGCAATCCCCTCACCCAGGTATTCCTCATGCTTTTCCAAGAGCGTGTGGGAGCTAAGATCCGAGGTGTTTTAGACCTCGGCTGGTTAGACTTCATCGATATCAACGGCTCTGTCCCGTTTATCAAAGAAGGCTTAAACCTAGCCAACTTCGCTGTAGGTGTAGGAACCACCGCCATCTTCTTCGGCATCATCGCCTTCCCCATCGTCTTCTGTTTTTACGCGGTAGTGCCCAAAAAATACTTTCAAACTATTGCTATTCTGAGAAGCCCCCTTTATAAATCAATTACTATGAATAAAATCCAAGTCGAAACATTTGCTGACAAGCAAGCAGCCGTCACCAAACTCGCTAACGAAACTGCCGTGCTTATCCGCAGCAACGATGCTGCAAGCAAACCCACCGTCCTTGGGCTCGCCACCGGCGGCACTCCCATCGACTACTACAAAGCACTCATTCATCTACACAATACTGATGGACTCTCCTTTCAAAACGTCATCACCTTCAACCTAGACGAATATGCAGGACTCGACCGCGAGCACCCAGAAAGCTACTGGCACTTCATGCACCAGAACCTTTTCAACCACATCGACATCAAGCCAGAGAACATCAATCTCCCCTCAGGAATGATCGGCGAAGCAGAAATCCCAGCTCATTGCGCCCAATACGAGCAAGACATCAAAGACGCTGGCGGTATCGACCTCCAGATCCTTGGCATTGGCCGCACCGGCCACATCGGCTTCAACGAGCCAGGCTCATCAAAAGACTCCCTAACCAGAGCCATCGAACTCAACCCCATCACCCGCGAGGACGCCGCCCCATCCTTCGGTGGCATCGACAACGTTCCAACCTCCGCCATCACCATGGGCTGCGGCACCATCCTCGCCGCAAAACGTATCGTCCTCATGGCATGGGGAACTGGCAAAGCACCCATCGTCAACGAAGCCGTCACCGGTCCCGTAAACGACATCGTCTCCGCCTCCTACCTCCAAGACCACCCCTACGCCAGCTTCTATATCGATAAGGAAGCCGCGGGTGATCTGGGGTAGTTCAGAGCAAAACATATTATGTTCAAATCCACCCAGAACAATCTCAATGAATTTTTAGAAAAAGCGGGTGCTATCACAGAGAATAGCAGTTCCTATTTCAAAGGGATGATTGGACAGATTAATCTCTTCTCCTCATCCGAGGCCTTAATGATCGCGGATCAGATCGTCGATGAAACACACTACTTACTCGTCCCAGATAGAGACACGGAGCTAGGATACAGTCTCTTCACCAAACGCGTTTTACCCGAAGGCTTCAGCGCAGAAAACGATCTCCCAAAGCACCGTGTTTTCCAGCTCCCAAACCTGCAATCAATCGAAATTCTTGAGTTACTATTGCACCAAGAACTTCAGAATGAAAATCTCAATAAACTAGACACCTCCTCCCCTATCGCTGAGCGACTCGACACCATAGCAAAAGAGATAGATGAAAAAAGTAACCACATCACCAACGGTTTACTCATCATAGGAGGAGTCGTTGCCATCACAAATCCATTGCTTGGAGTAGGTATAGCCGTTAAGGCGCTTTTACCATCGCTCACCTCTAAAGTCACAACTAGTGGACTCGATCACCTTTCTAAAATACTCAAGAACAAAAAGAAAGAATCCGCAGAAAAGGACGCCAGCAAAGAAGCGAAAAAAGATATCAAAAAGCTCGCTCCAGAAATAAAAATCAACCCCACACTAGAACTCCTACACCAAGCCCTCCACACAATAGAGCCAGACCACGACCCCCTAACAGAAAACATCCACCTCTGGGACAACCTTCAAGAAACAAAGCACATCTTCATAGCCTCTGAAGCCATCAGCACTATCTACGCAAAACGCATCAAAAATAATACCTCTTCTTATCTTCACCCCAATGACATCGCTTGGCTAAAAAGCCTCTCCGCATACACTTAATAATAACCAACAACTTATGCGAGTAGCCCTATTACTGAACCAACCAGAAAATGGCTGCCTAGATTGGATGAGAAACCTCACTTTTGTTAGAATAAAAATAGAAGTAGAAGAGGATTACCAGATTCCCTATTTGGCGGTTTTAAGCTTAAGTTGAAGCTTTTCTTGCATGGTTTTTAAGGCCGTGCCGTATTCTGGCTTACCCGCTAAATTGGTGTATTGCTTGGGATCTTTTACCATGTCGTAGAGTTCGGAACCTCGCTCTCCTTTGTCACCATACTGCATGAGTGCCCAGTTCTTTGTTCTGAGTAGGCAGCAGTCTTTTCTGAGCACACAGAATGCGGCATCTCTCACCTCTTTCACTTGCTGAGAAATAACCGGCCTTAAACTTTTCCCCTGTACGTGTTGCGGAATATTAAGCCCACAATAATCGCTGAGCGTTGGATACAGATCGATGAGTTCAGCCAGAGAATTTGAGACAAATGGTTTCTGACCAGGAACTGAAATGATCAATGGGACCTTTGCGGCTTCTTCGTGAAGGTTCATTTTCTGCCAGAAACTATGTTCTCCCAGATGCCAACCGTGATCACTGGTGAAGACGACGATGGTCTTATCTCGTAAGCCTTTTTTCTCAAGGTGATCCATGATCCGCCCGAATTGTGCATCCATGAATGAGGTGGAAGCATAGTAGGCAGCGAGGGCTTTCTGCTGGCGGATTTTTTCAACCACCCCAAACTTTTGAGCTGTTTTCCCAATACCGGATTTAGGAATATCCTCGAGATCATCTTCAATGACCTCAGCCAGTTTCATGTCTTCGGGTGAATACATATCGAAGAATTCCTGCGGCGCTACCAGTGGGACGTGAGGTCTAATTAAACCAACCCCTAGAAAAAATGGTTGCTCGCCGTGCTTGTCTATGAGCTCCATCGTTTTACTGGCAGCCTTGTAATCTGGCTGATCTTTTGCATCTACGCCGGCTACTTTAACAGAATAAAACGCCTCGCCGAACCCAAGCCCGTAATGTTTATCTTTGTCCATGTTCAGACTCGTTCTGCAGATTGCTTCTGCTTCACCTTTAGAAAACCATTCATCACCTTGAAAATTAAACGTTTCATTCCAAGATGCTTTGTGGTCCGGCCCGCTGACGCCTTCCGTGATGTTGCCAGGAATCAGCATGTGGTAAATCTTACTGACTCTGGCAGCGTAGTACCCCTGTTTGTGAAAGTTCTCTGACAGAGTGTAGCGGGAGCCCATTTTTTTTGTAAATAGCCCTGACTGCCCATTTCCAAGAATTCCAATTTTATGCGGATACATTCCCGACATGAATGAAGCTCTTGAAGCGCCACAGACGGGGTATTGGCAATACGCTGTTTTAAATCGAATACCCTGGGTAGCCAGTTTATCGATATGAGGAGTCTTACACTGGGTATTCCCATAACAGCCAAGAGCGCGAGAGGACAGGTCGTCAGAGATAATGAACAACACATTATATTTCTCGGCAACCAGTGTTGAAGATAACGCCAAAAAAGAAATAGCAAAAAATTTACATATCGTAGTAGCTGTCATTTCGTCAGGCTATGAAACGCGCCCTTGATCTAGCGAGTAAAAAGTGAGCTTTATTTCTTCGATAGCTTGCCTCTGCCGAAATTTGTTTTCAGATTGACGGGCCTTGGTTTCGCTGGATCAGAAAAGCGCATCCCTTGACCAATCCGATCATGATCTCCGATATCTGCGCGGGCTTGATCGGCTAATTTCAAAAGCTCACTTACGACTACAGGATGATTTACCGCAAGATCTATTTTCACTGATGGGTCATCAGGGCGATCAAGTTAGGGAGGAAATATTCTATTACCGCTGATTTCGCAGATTTAAAACTGATTTCCAATGCGATGAAACTACTTTTTAGTAATCAGAATACATAAATATGATGCAGATGAGATTTTGAAGCTCTAAAGAATAGGCTAATGTAAAAAAATCAGCGGTAATCTGCGTAATCAGCGGCTAGAAAGAGTTTATTCTGAGATATTTTCCCTAGCTTGATCGCCCTGGATGGGTCATTAATCTGGTGGTAGAGTTGTGGATTGCAACACCTATATCATTATCTGGATGGATGTGAGGGTTTCTACTCAGTATACCAAGCCAAAAAGGATTGTCAGGACGCGGACGCCACCTTCCCATATTGAAACCTTACCACTACGGAGCGGACCTGCCTAGCCACCATGATCAGAAGGGAGTGAGCCATCCGCGAAGCCCTTATTCTTGATCATCCATGGCCCGTTATTGCTGGTGAAGATGAGAATGATGTTTGGCTAGCTGGGTTCGGCATTACTGCCCATCGTAAATGCGACAAGAACTGCCAGAAGTATTGAGATGCAGTAGTTTTTCATTAGATTTCAAGAGAGATTGACAGCAGAAGGAATCGGATCTTCTCCAAAGCAGACTGCCTATCAATTTACCGTAGAATCAATCCGTTGTCATGACAAATCTAATGTTTGCCTAGTTACTCGGAGTGCAATCAGGGAATCTACACTAGGGATTTTTCATACAGAATTAACACAATTTCACAGAATCTTACAGAATCTTACAGAATTTCATAACAGGGTTAACAGGAAAAAGGATGAAACCTTTCATTTTTTCAGAAAAATAGCGAGTTAATCTTGGGTGTGATTCTAACTGATGTTTTGACACGTAGAAGCGACACTCTGTAGCTATGCAATCATTGATAAAGAGAGGGAAGAGCGACAGAGTATCGCTTCTACTATACCTAAAAAACATCAGTTAGATGTCACCCCCGTCCATCCTTAATTTTGTTAATTCTGAAGAATTCTGATAATTCTGTGGAGCACCGCAGGCAATCAACTAGAATAGTCTCCCTAGTGTAAAATCCCTGAGGGAGCAATCTCTGCTCCGAGATTGCCAATGATTGGTTTGCAGTGTATGAAATCAAGAAGATGTTAGATGTGATAAAGATCAGAGGCGCTAGACAGCATAATTTGCAGGGTATCGATGTAGATATTCCTCGGGGGAAGTTGGTGGTGATTACAGGTCCTTCGGGCTCTGGCAAGTCTTCGTTGGCGTTTAATACGCTTTATGCTGAGGGCCAGCGGCGGTATGTAGAGTCGCTATCGGCTTATGCTCGTCAGTTTCTGGAGCAGCTTGAAAAGCCGGATGTAGATTCTATTGAGGGCTTGTCCCCCGCCATCGCCATCGAGCAGAAAACGGGCGGAGTGAACCCTCGTTCGACGATTGCTACGGCCACTGAAATTTATGATTATCTGAGGATTCTTTACGCAGCAGCTGGCACGCCGTATGATCCCGTTACTGGGGAAAAACTTGAGAAGATGACGTCGGCGGATATCGTGGAGTCACTCTCTAACAAAACTGAGCGCAGTAAACTCATCATCCTAGCACCTATCCCTCTAACAGAAGCTCAGGACCCGGAGCGATTAATGGCGGACCTCCAGCGTCAGGGCTTCATTCGTATTCGCATTAATGGAGATCTAACAGAAATAGAAGATGCGCAACAGAACTGGCCAGATGTGGTTACTTCGTTGGAAATAGTCATCGATAGACTGGTCATTCGTGAAGGGACAGAATCTCGACTGGCTGACTCCATTGAAATGGCATTGAGGATCTGCGGATCTGAGACTAAGGCACTCCTCATGGCTCCTGAGGATGATGACTACCAGGAAGTTTGCTTTCTCACTAGCTATCGGAATCCTAAGACTGGTTACGAACTACCGGCTCTATCACCGAAGCATTTCTCATTTAATTCGCACTTAGGAGCCTGCCCAGATTGCCACGGACTCGGCACCCAGCTGTTCTGCGATCAGACCCTCATCGTCCCTGACACTAGTAAATCACTCAACCAAAAAGCGATCCAAATTTGGGGTGGAACTAAGACTAAGAAAGGCTGGGTGCAGCGGCAAGTGGAGGCAGTGGCCGAGCATTTTAAAGTAGATCTAGATAAGCCGTTTTCTAATCTCGCTAAGAAATATAAAGAAGCACTCTTCTACGGACTAGGCGATCAAGAAATCACCATGATCTGGGAACGCGATGGTCAGCTCATCCCATGGAAAAAAACTTATGAGGGGCTCTGTAATACCGTCGAACGCCTCTACCACGAAACTGAGAGCGAAGGCGTGAAGAAAAGCATGGGGAAATTCATGACTTCACAACACTGTAAGACCTGTGATGGTCAGCGCCTCAAGCCAGAGATCCTGCATGTAAAGATTGGCGATCTCGGGATCCAAGACTTCTGTGAACTCGCGGTGGAGGATTCACTGGTGACCCTAGATCAGCTTGAACTCCCTAAGCAAAGTGCTGATGTCTGCCAGCAACTCATCAATGAAGTCCGTGAGCGGTTAGAATTTCTCAATAACGTGGGACTAGGCTACCTCACTCTCGACCGCAAAAGCGGCACCCTTTCCGGTGGTGAATCCCAGCGAATCCGCCTCGCCACTCAACTCGGAGCAGGTCTCGCAGGAGTTGTCTATGTGCTGGATGAACCCTCTATAGGCCTACACCAGCAAGATAACGCCATGCTCATCACTGCACTGAAAAAACTCCGTGACGCAGGAAACACCGTCGTAGTGGTAGAGCATGATGAAGAGACCATTCGTGCTGCGGACTGGATCATCGATATCGGACCCGAAGCTGGACTCAATGGAGGTAAGCTTTTATTCGCAGGTACTCCGAAAGACCTACTTAAATCAAAAACATCGCTGACCGCTAAATACCTCATCAAAACGAAGCTTAGCTTGATAACAGATCACAAATCACCAATCACAAATAGCTTGGTGATCAAAGGAGCTACCGAACATAATCTCAAAAATCTAACGGTTAAGATTCCATTAAACCAACTAGTCTGCGTTACCGGTTCATCAGGCTCTGGTAAATCCACGCTCATTCACAATATCCTGCATCGTGCTTTAGCGAGAACATTTCACAGGACCAAGGCGGCACCTGGCGCACATAAATCCATCGAAGGTATGGATCACATTGATCGCGTAGTCGTGGTGGATCAGTCTGCTCTAGGTAAATCTCCACGCTCAAACCCCGCAACCTATACTGGCGCGCTCGACCATGTCCGAACTCTGTTCGCTAAGCTTCCCCTCTCCCGCCAGCGTGGCTACAAGTCAGGAAGATTCTCCTTTAATATCAAAGGTGGACGCTGTGAGAAATGCTCTGGTGATGGCGCACTTAAAATAGATATGCATTTCCTTGCCGATGCCTATATCCCATGTGACTCATGCCATGGGAAACGCTATAATAGGGAGACTCTAGAGATCACTTATAAAGGAAAAAACATCTCTGAGGTTTTAGAAATGACTGCCCAGCAAGCCTCAGAATTTTTCACTAAAGTCCCTAAGCTCGATGCCATTCTCAGCTCACTAGTAAAAGTAGGACTAGGCTACATCAAACTAGGCCAGCCCGCTAATACCCTCAGTGGAGGTGAAGCTCAGCGGGTGAAACTAGCCACGGAACTAGCTAAGACATCCATGGGAAACACTCTTTACTTGTTAGACGAACCTACGACTGGATTACATTTCAAAGACATTGAAGTCCTCCTCACTGCTCTAACAGACCTACGTGATGCGGGAAACTCGCTGATCATCGTAGAGCATAACCTAGACATCATCCGCCACGCTGATCATATTATTGATTTGGGGCCAGGCGGAGGGAAGCATGGTGGAGTGATCGTCGCTGAAGGAACTCCAGCGGAAGTCGCTAAAGTGAAAAAATCACTCACAGGGAAATGGCTGAAGGCATGATTACTAGCTCCTCCATACCAATTTCAGCCCATCTAGTCTCACTCTGGCTGAGTTGATCGCGGTTTCTAGGTCGGTGATTTGTGATTTAAGTTTGTTTATTTCTTTGCTGCTGACAGCGGTGTTGATCTCTGCGAGGTCCTCTAGCCGGCTGAGTTCTGCCCCCATTTTTTCCTGCATTCTGGCTACACCTTCTTCTGCGATGATTGCCATCTTAGTTTCAGCGAGTTTTTCGCACTTTGCCATCATGGCTGGCATAAGCTTTGTTTTCAACATCTCATTAGCTAGTAGTTTGCGGAGGTTACCTTCTCTGAGTCTTACTTTTCTGAGTCCCGTGTTCTCACTAGAATCTGCTAAGTTGTGATCTACTGCCACCCTAACAGGCTTGGCGGAGAGAAATCTGTCCACGTTTAGCGATCTAGGTGCTATTACTT
>JBLHQF010000068.1:0-12006 GCA_047624885.1 Cryomorphaceae bacterium
GCTTTCCACCTCTTGATTGAATTTCTGCGTAATAGATGTGAATTGATCAAGCATTTCAGGATTCTCTTTTAAGGCCTCAATAAGTTGGAATTCTTGATCGGACAGCTCAACGTCATGTGATTTTTTTTGTTTCATCACTGCCCAATTCTACACATGTGTTCAAAAGTACAAATGCTAAATTAAAAAACATCGGAAAAAAACACACCCTGCGTGGAGTTAACGTTTGCTTTGATGCCGATCATCTGTGTATTCATCGAGGTCGTATCTACGCTATTTCCCATCACTAGTATCGTCGGAAGTTGACGGAGGTGCCCTGAACTAAAAAAAAATGAACAATAACAAGCGCTACTTACTCATCGTTGTTGCAGTCTGTATTGCGACGGTAAATTTTTGCTACGTGCAAGCTGCCAAGCAGGCGCGGCCCAACGTTGTGATCATCTTCCTAGATGATTCTGGCTATGGAGATTTTCAGCCTTTCGGCAAACCGAGCTACAAGACACCCAACGTTGAAAGACTTGCTAAACAAGGCATGCGCCTCAACCGGTTCTATGTTCCCCAAGCCATCTGCTCTGCTTCTCGCGCGGCTCTCTTGAGCGGTTGTTACCCCGGCCGCACCAAGATGTTCGGTGCTCACGGACCAAACGGCAAGGGGCTGGACCCGAAATTCATGACCATGGCGGAGATGTTCAAGAAGAACGGATATGCCACAGCGCATTTTGGCAAATGGCATTGCGGAGACACCCCGGCCACCCGCCCACTAGCCAGGGGGTTTGATGAACATGCCGGACTGATGTACTCCAACGATATGTGGAAACACCACCCCGTGAATCCAAAGCACTGGGGGAAACATCCTCTGAAATATTGGGAAAACGGAAAAGTGAAAATTAAGGATGTCAGTAAGGCGAACCAACAGCAACTGACAACATGGTCGACTAACTATGCCGTTGATTTTATCAAACGTAAGCAGAAAGATCCGTTCTTCCTTTATCTGGCTCATTCCATGCCTCACGTCCCGCTTTTCTGCAGTGCCAAGTTTCTTGGGAAGTCAGGCGCAGGCCTCTATGGGGATGTCATCATGGAAATCGATTGGTCAGTTGGGCAGGTGATGAAAGCCATTGAAGAGTCAGGCCTCGAGCAGAGCACCATCGTTGTGTTTAGCTCCGACAATGGGCCTTGGTCTGAGTATGGGAACCACGCCGGCACCACACCCTTCAGGGAACACAAGGCTACAGGCTTTGACGGCGGGATGAGGTCCGCAACCATCTTGAGACATCCGGGAGTGATTAAAGGCGGGTCACAACTCGATCGGACAATTAACTCAATCGATCTTCTGCCAACACTGGCTCATCTTACCGGATCGATCTTACCCAAGAACGAGATCGACGGTAAAAACGTTTGGCACATCATCACCGGCAAAAAAGACGCAAAGAACCCGCACGCGTATTATCCATTCTCAACCGGAAGGAAATTTGAGGGGCTCATTAGTGGTGATGGCAAGTGGAAGCTTCACCTGCCGCACAGCTACAGGCACGTGGAGGAGCCTGGGGCGGACGGCAGTTCGGGACGCACAAGCTCACGGGAGATCGAGCTCTCGCTGTTCGATCTCGAAAACGATCCCAATGAGACGACCAATGTCATCGACTCGCAACCCGAGGTGGCGGAAAGACTCAAGAAGTATGCAGAGGCCCACAAAAGCCGCTTCTATGAATAGCCCTCCTCAGCCAGAGTATCACTAAGTAGTTGTCAGTAGTTACAAATCACCTATCTTAAATCCATGACAACAGCTCCAAACATCACCCTCCCAAAGCAAGTTTTTAGCAGTAGCCGGCATCAATTAATATCGAATTGCCTTCTTTCCTTTTCTCTATTCCTTTTCGTTCTCATTCCCCTTACGCAATCCGCCATCGCTGACATTAAAGTGGTAAAGGCGGAAGGTGTTTCCGGAAGAGGGTTGAGCCCAATCCAGATTGCCAAAAGAGTTCAGCGATCCCTAGAAAAAGTAAAACCTGCTAGTATTTCTGTCAATGGAGGTGCTTCAGGGGTCATTATCTCTCTTGATGGATATGTGCTCACCGCAAGTCATGTTGCATTGAGCCCCAGAATTAAAGGTAAACAGATTCTCATTTTCTTGGAAGATGGACGGAAGTTAAAAGCCGAATTGATCGGGGTTGACAGGTCTAGCGATATCGCACTTTTGAAGATCAATGAAGAAAGTGACCCATTGCCTTATGTCGAGCTTTCCGATAAGGTTCCCGATGATGCTTCTTGTTGCTTTATCTATGCCCATCCCGGCGGTTACAAAAAGACACGTCCTGCTCAGCTGAGATTAGGCAGAATAAGAGGATGCACTCAAAAGGACGGGCAGACCTTGTTTATGATGTCAGATGTGAGTGTGCAGCCGGGAGATTCAGGTGGACCGTTGTTTGATGTCGATGGGAGATTGATAGGGCTGTGCATCAGCGCGGGACCTGTTGGGGTGAATCGCTTCACTTCAATCGATAATTTCCACAAAGCTCTGGGAGCAATGAAGGAAGGCAAAATATGGGGAGACATTAAGGATTCCCAATTGGATACTAAACCAAGAGATATTGATGATGCGCTTAAAAAGCGAGTGATTGCTGAGTTCCAGAAACGAATAAAGGATGGATACCCCCCAGCTACTGATCTGGTATTTAGAAAGGCCGCCGATGGGACTCGAGCGAATGAGTTCGGGGATATAACCAGAAATATGGGAATGGATGTTCCGATGATGATGGATAACGGAAGTATCTCTTATGGACTTGATGACCCTGTCTTGACGGCCCAACTAGGGAAGCTTCCTGAAGGCACTGTGAGGCAAATTCCTGTTCTGTCTAAAAACAAATTGGTGACCTTTGGTATCCCGGTAACGAATCAGCATTTGTTGGTGAAACTCAGCGAGATTAAAAAATTCCCAGAACTGCATCTACCAAAGAGTAAGGGTAAGTTGTTCTCTCTGACTCAATGCGGAACCGATCCTGAGTGGGATCTGGCTCTGCTCAAGCTTCCCGACAGAATTAATTTTAAACCTGTGGAGTGGCCGGAAAAAGTGATCGAAATAAAAGCAGGAACAGGAGTGATGAGTTCGGACACAAGAGGGAGGCTCTCATGGGCGGTAGCAGCCGATATAAGGCGTCCCGTCAATAAACCCGGTAGGAAAGGGCCTATGCTTGATCCTACTATAATCAGCTCCTTCAGAGCACCCTACCCATCGGTAATCAGTCACGGCCTGCCATTATACGCTAAGCATGCGGGAACTCCCGTCTACACCCTTGAAGGCGAACTCATCGGACTACATATGGGGCGAATCTCCCGCACGCTAGGTCTTATTGTCGATATTCATGATATCCGCAAGTCGGTCAGAAAAATGTTGGAAGCCCCCAAGGGGAAAACTTACCCCTAGCATATCGCAGCAGAGAGCTTAGCCTTCAGGTCGAATTTCTAAATCATCGATGTTCACTCATTCACCTATCTCTAGTCTTCTTTTTGCTACTGAACCTCTTATCGATAGATGAGCAAACTCGTCTCAATATCCTCTTCTTCACTTCAGTTGATATGACCAATAATCGCAACGGGCGAGACAACCTAATCAACGCCAAAACACAAGGTGCATAGTTAATTCTATTTGAGTATTAATATTGGCTGAAGGGCTGTACCGTTGAACTTTTTGAGAGTCCCTAGTAAGGGGTATAGATAACTATGTGACCAAAGAGCAGGGGTGAAGGGTGTATTCGGCTAATCCTGCCCGCTCAGGGAACCAGTTGAAAGAGTGAAAAAGCTGGGTCTCTCTCTCGATAAATCTGTCATACACTATCTCTCGATAATTGGAGGGAACCGTTTTTACCGCCCAATCCGCTTCGAGCCTCCAAAATACAATTATGACTTTTCAAAATCAAGTAAAGACCCCAGTTTTTTTATTCAAAAGTCAGACGATCAATCGATATCTTTTACAACCAAGTTTACTTCTTAGAGCGTTACTCGCTATCATCTTAACTACGGGAGGGCTTCTCGCTGCACCTTATGGCCCAGAGGGCAGGAGTATCGAATGGGTTCAGCCGGATGGAGCCAAATTATCTCTGCGGGTCTATGGGGATGAATTTCACGCCCGCACTGAGACGACAGATGGCTACACCGTCGTCCGCAATTCCGCTGACAACGCGTATTACTAATGTCAGCTCTCGAATGACGAGCAAAGCCTCGTTCTAAGTAATCAACGTGTTGTGAATGGTAAGAAGCCTGCGGGTATCGGCAAACACCTTAAATTTTCTCCACAAGCGGCAAGAACGAAATGGCAAGCCCGTCACGATAAACTGGCACCGAACGATCGCGCCAATTGGTCAAAGCGCGTTCAGGCCGCCCGCGAGCGGAGGGTTCTCAAAAAAGGGAAGAAGCTTCGCAAAGGAAAGCCCGCAGCCAAAGCGGATGAGGTGGCTGGAGACCCTTTCTTTGAAAGTGATCTAAATGCGGCTCCAGCATCTGGTGCCGGCGAGGAACCTCCTATCAACCCTGCGGTCAATAATGTTCCAGTAATAGGCAACTTTGTAGGACTGACTATTATCGTCCAATTCCCGGATGATCCCGAGGTCGCAGGAGATGCTCCAACGAATTTCCCAACAACAAATGCCAAGATCGAGCGCTACTGCAACGAGGTCGGATATAACGACGACGGCAACACGGGATCTATCCTCGACTATTTCTTCGACCAATCCCTAGGTGCAACTACCTACACCCAGGTGGTTACTGAAATTGTCACGCTACCCCATCCGCGCGACTATTATAATTGGGAGAATTATCCAACCAATTCGACGATACGCGACGGCGGACTCACAGGGCGACTAGTCCTCAATGACGCGCTGACAATCCTCCAGAACGATGGTTTTGATTTCAGTGCACTCACCCTAAACGCTAGTGACCGAGTGGTCGCCACCAATGTCATGTTCGCTGGAGCCAACTCAGGCGTCTGGCCCGACGGGCTTTGGCCCCACCGATGGGCATTGTCATACCCCGGGGTTAACGTCGGCACAACGGCCAACCCAATCAAGATCTACGACTATCAGATCACCAATGCCAGTAACGCAGCAGTAAAGATAGGCACATTCTGTCACGAAAATGGCCATCTCCTACTCAAGTATCCTGACCTCTACGATTACGACGGCGACTCAAGAGGTCTTGGTAGTCATGGCCTGATGGCTGGCGGTAACTCCAACAATGGCGGCAGAACACCAGCTCCCATCAATGGCTACTTTAAGGATGTCTCAGGCTGGAGCAATGTGGTGGACATCACCGCGAGTCAGTTACTTGCTACCTCTCTTTCCACAACCAATAACGAGGGCTATAGCATCAGCAAGCCCGGCACTAACACCGAGTATTTCTTCATCGAGAACCGCGGCATCGGCGACCCATGGGCCGCGAGTGTCCCTGACAAAGGAATCATCATCTGGCACGTCGACGAAACGGTTAATGGCAACAACGACCAGCAAATGACCTTGAGCCAGCACTATGAGGTTTCTGTTGAACAGGCTGACGGTGCTTTTGACCTAGAAAATAACCGAGACAGTGGAGATAGCGCTGACCTTTTCGATAGCACTCACACCTCGGGATTCAATGATAACACATCACCTAATGCTAACTGGTGGGATGGTAGCGATTCTGGCATAGAGATCGCCTTTTTGAGTTCTCCCGGAGCCTCGATGGATGTGCGATTTGGAGCGAGCGGACCGGACAGCTACATCGTCACATACAGTGGTAATGTAAATACTGGAGGTAGCCCACCAACTGATAACAACGAATATAATTCAGGAGCAACGGTCACGGTGCTGGGCAACACAGGTGATCTAACCAAGACGGGCCACACATTCGACGACTGGAACACGGCTGCCAATGGTACGGGGACGAGCTATAGTTCTAGCAATACGTTCAGCATGGGAACATCCAATGTCACATTGTACGCCCAATGGAAGGACACCACTCCGCCTAACCCAAACCCGATGACTTGGGCCACGGCACCCGCCCCAGCTACGACTATTCAAAGCTCAGCCGTAATACTCAACACAGATTTCACCAACCGTTCCATTAGTGAAGCTATAGCAAGCAATATCACTTGGGCTACCAATGGAGTAGCTGATGCTGCAAACCTCACAACAACGGGATCATTTACCTTGTTTGATACAGCCGCTGCCCAAGGGTGCTTTTCCCCAGATCGCAATGTGGGTAACGAAGGACCCTGGACCACATTGGTGCCACTAAACCTGATCACCTCAGCTATTTCCATCGATGATGTGGTCTTGGTCTATAAGCACTTCAACAATAGCGGAAATGCACAATCGGCAAATCGCACCGTGAACTGGGCCGTCAGTGTCACTGGCTCCCTTTCCGGATTGATCGGCTCTAAGGATGTAGCAGGAATATCCTCAACAAGTGGCACTGTAACAGCGACTTTCACTCCTGCGCTCGAACTGAATTCAGGTGAGACTTACTCACTTAGTATTACAGCGAGCGCCACCAGTTCAGGCAACAATACGGGACTCAATGAATTGACAGTCAATGGCGAAGTAGGAGTTTCGGGTGATCCAGAAACTGAGGTCAGTATGACAGCCAGCTCTGCCTCAGATGTAAACGGAGTCGAATATTATTTTACCGAAACATCGGGTAACCCCGGCGGTAGCGACAGTGGATGGCAGGACAGCCCATCATATATAGATATAGGATTAAATCCAGCGACGCAATACACTTACACAGTAGTTGCCCGGGATAAGAGCCCACAGCAAAACACCACCGGCGCCTCTGATCCAGCTTCGGCTACCACGGACGGCGTTGGACCACTTGATCACTTCGCTATTTCAGCGATTGGGGCCACCCAAACCGTTGGCGTCCCCATTAACGGTATCACGATCACCGCTCAAGATGCCTTCAATAACACTATTACTAGCTTCACCAGCACCGTCGCCTATGGCGGGAGCGCTGGTATCACTGGCACCTCGGCGAACTTCGTGGATGGCGTCCTGGGTGGTGTCAGCCTCACCCCCACTTTAGTGGGTAGCAATCGTACATTGACAGTCACGGATGGTTCATCTCACGACGGCTTATCGGCGTTTAAGGTACAAAGCGCTTACGACAATTGGTCCAGCGGTTCCTTTGTCAACTCGTTCATCGATATCGACTCTAACAGCAACCCAGATGGAGACGGGCTGAGCAACCTACAGGAGTTTGCGTTTGGAACTGATCCTACCTTGAATGATAGTGTTTCGATGAAGGAGGATGGCTCTGTCCACGGCTTGCCTATTCCCGTATTGAGCGATGATGGCATTACCTTTGAATTATTATTTCTGCGAAGAAAGGATCACGGCACATCAGGCAGTGTCACCTACATACCTCAATTCAGCGACGATTTATCCAACTTTACTGCGAGTGTTGTTCCACCAAGCGTAACCGTTGTTAATGCTGCTAATCCAGCCTACGAAGTCGTTAAGGTTACTTATCCTGTAGGCACTCTCTTTGGCCGGATAAAAGTCAATTTAGTGCCCTGAAACTATAAGTGGGAGTAACAACAGAAAAATATGCATACTGCGTAAGTGCTTAACGTAGCATCCTCCCGAAAGTCTTCACAGTAGCAACGAGTTGTCGAATCTGTCATAGGGATAATGACAGGAAGGGATGAATCGAGGACATGGCTGTTCGCATTTCCGGATCACTACCCCCAGATTTTTCTCTTTGACAGAGAGGCAGACCTACTATCATCTATTATTTATAATGAACTATCAATATCTTGCGGCCCTTGTCGCTGTCCCATTCTTTGCCTTACTCAGTCACGCTGCTGAGAAACCTAACGTGATCCTCGTGATGGTGGATGACCTCGGATATCAGGATCTTAGCTGCTACGGTCATCCAGCCATCAAGACGCCGGTTCTGGATAAGCTTGCTGCGGGAGGGGTGAAATTTACAGATTTCCATTCTGGAGCCACAGTTTGCACGCCTTCACGGATGGCTCTGATGACAGGTGCCTATCCCACTCGGCTCGGATGGACTCAGGGGGTTGTGGGTTATAAAATGGGGAGTAATGAGGGCATGAATACTAAGGCTTTAACCATCGCTGAGATATTCAGATCGGAAGGTTACGCCACCGCCATGTCCGGCAAATGGCACATTGGTAATCAGGAGGATACAGATCCAAACGCGCAAGGATTCGATACCTTTTATGGCCTGATGATGAGTAATAACCAGACGAAAAAGCTGCTGCGTGATGACAAGGTAGTGGAGGACCCATTTGAAAACAAGTTGCTCACAGAAAAGCTCACGCAAGAAGCCATCAGGGTGATCCGCGAGAAGAAAGATCAGCCATTTTTCCTGTATCTTCCCTACACCGCCCCACATTTCCCAGTGCAACCGCATCCTGAATGGAAGGGGAAGTCTGCCTTTGGTGCCTATGGGGATGTAGTAGAAGAGGTAGATTTTAGGATGGGGGAGATCATCAAGGAGTTGAAGACGCTTGGACTAGAAAAGAAAACCATCATTGTATTCTGCTCTGATAATGGCCCCAACCCACGGGAAAAAGCGAACTGCCTTCCGTATCGCGGCGAGAAATGGTCTGCCCTGGAAGGGGGGACACGGGTTCCCTGTATCATCTCATGGCTAGGAAAGATTCCTGCGGCGAAGGTGTATCCAGGTTTGACTAGCGCAATGGATCTAATGCCGACACTGACTGAAGCATGCGGGATTGATTGGCAGAGCAAAACCAAAGGCATGGGGCAACCGAATATTGACGGTCTGAGCGTGTGGCAAAGCCTGCATGGGAAAGCAGATCATCCACGCAAGGAGCTACTTTATTGGCATGGAATGGAGCGTGAACCACAGTCGATCAGAGTAGGGGAATGGAAGCTGTTTTTTGACCGTCGAGATGCGTTCGAAGGTTCAGGTACGAGACGTAAAACTAAGGAGCAAGCGGCGAAAATTGCGCCATACCTTGAGGGGCTTAAAGAAGATCAGCCCAATCCACCGATCCTTTTCAATGTCGCCAATGACCCAGGCGAAACAGTCGATCTCAGTAAAAAGTTTCCTGAGAAAGTGAAGGCACTGCAAGAACGTTCTCAAGTTCTCATGAAGCAGATGAAAGAGGACGGAATCCTTCCGCTTTCGAAGCCGTAAAGATAACTGCTACGGCAGTGTATGTATAGTTAAGGGCATACATAGGAAAGGCCGTAAGCTTATTTACGACCAAGTATCTTCAGTCTGCCAACTAATGGGGCGTGTTAGACTTTAGAAATGTCTTGTCATTTTTTAGAAAACCTGCAAAATACAATGTGGTTACATTCTGGCGCTAAATTTTCTTACCTATCTTATGAATAAACTTCTCCAATCCGCAGGATCCGTACCTTGCCGTTTTAAACACGGCTCGAAGCTTGGTCTAAAACCTGGCTTTGCTTTAATCGCTACCGTCTCAACAATGATCTTACTGGTTATGCTAGCCTTCGCTATGTTGAGCCTCAGCAGCGTTGAGCAGCGTTCTAGCAAAAATAGTAGGGCCATGGCGGAGGCTCAGGCCAATGCGCGCATGGCATTATTGCTTGCCATTGGTGAGCTACAGCAACAGATGGGGCCGGACCAGCGGATTTCAGCGAATGCAGACATCTTTTCACTCGATGCGACTGGAGCCTCGGTCACGGTCGCAAACCCTCATTATATGGGCGCCTGGGATTCCTATCGATACAGCTAATTTTTTGGAAAACGGTGGCAGCTCCACGTTTGGTGTGAAGCAGTGGTCCAGCGCTCCCCAGAATACATAGATTCAACATCCAGCACTGGAGATCAGCCTCATACCGAACAATTTGATCTGCGGTCACTCGCCAACAAATCCTTTGGCCGAAAATTAGAAATGGTGAGTTTCCGCTGGCTCACTTCTGATGAAGTGTAAACACACTTGGACCTTTAAAATTAGCTCTACAAAATATTTCTTTATAATCATGACCAAGTTTAACCCCCTTTATCTGTGCATTAGCTGCAGCTGGCTCCAAAGCCAACTAAGGTCAAAGGCGACCGCAAGTATTGCTGCGCTAAATTTTTCTACCGCAAAGAAAAAAACATCCAGCCATTTTTCAGTTCAACATGGAGGTTCAACAAAGGCGTCCGCATTGTGGTCTTTTTCTACAATGATCCTAGGCCCAAGCTTCTAAAGCTGCATACGATCAGGAATTACGTCAAGTAGCCATATTTTAAGATCGCGTAACCTATTGATTTACTGATCACTGAAAAAATGCTAATGAAGTTTAATGACAACCCAGCCAAGCCGGACTTACCTTCTAACAATAATGCAATTTACCATGAGATACCACCGTCCCAATTTCCTTCAGCTGTTATGCAGTCTGGCCATGTGCCTGGGAGCTCATGCCCAAGAATCTATGGTGAACCTCCATTTCATTTCCTTTCCCAAGGAGGTCAACCTGGAGCCCTTGGAACTCCTGATTGGTGAAGGCAAGGTCATCAAAATTGAAACCTCTTCCAATAGTGTTTCCAAAAGCTATCAAGTCCCGGCTCTCTCTTCTTGGGTCCTCGGCAGGTCCTTAATCGAAAAGGGTAAATTTAAGTTCGAAACCTCCGGCCAGGTCAAGTCCATCGCCGCAAAAACCCAACTCATTCTGATCATCCGCAAAGACAAGGATGGTGACGGAGGCTTGGAGCTCATTCCCGTGGAATTCAGCTCGGCTGGCTTCGGTGGAGGTAAGTATTTTGTGTTGAACATTACCGATACCGAAATCTCAGGCACCATCGGCACGGGCGAATTTTCGCTCAAACCTCAAGAACATATCCTACTAGCTCCCGAGCCAAGCAAGATCAAAGACAACCGAAAATATTGCTTCACTAAATTTTCATACAATAAAGACAAAACCCCCCGCCCGTTTTTTAATTCAACATGGAGGTTCAACACAGCAGCTCGCAGCATACTCATTTTCCACCGTGATCCTAAGACTGAGCATCTAAAGTTCCATACGATCAGGAGTTACATCAAGTAGCGCTACTCATAAATTGCAGAGCCTAGTGGTCGCCTTGTAGAAGGCGATAATAGCCAATGCGAAGAAGCTTTTAGTGCTTGGAGAGACTGAAAAACTTACCTCTAAGCCAGATAGAAATGAGAGCTTGTGCTATTCAGACTCCTTCTTCTTAGCCGGTTTTTCCTTTGCCGCTGGCTTTTCCTTGGAGGCTCCGTCGCTATAGGACTTGCTTCTATTATCGGTCTCGTAAAACCCGGAGCCTTTGAATATCACACCTGACCCGGTGCCTAATAGCCGTTTCACTGCACCGCCACACCCGTCTTTGATACAGCTGGTCAGCTTGGCATCGGACATCTTCTGGAAGACTTCAAAGACCTGTTCGCATTTCTCGCATCTGTAATCGTAATTTGGCATAGGTAGAAAACACCTGATCTTTCACTAAAGATCAAGCCCTAGTTTACTTTGTTGTCCTCATCAACGATGAGATATACTTGACTCTAAGGAATCCATGGTTAAATTTTTGTTTAATTTATGCTATCGGATTTTCACGCCTGAATCAGCCCCCTAACGAACAACGCCGCAAAGCAACGCAATTTATGAAATCACTCCTTAGCTTAACCTGTCACTTATCCGTTCCTTTCATTGCGGTGCTATTTTCTAGCTGTGTACCTTTAACGCCGTTGAATAACCAAGCAGCTTATCTCGCTGACTACAGAGCTCAGCTAGGACAAGTTGGCCAGCCTAATGCGTCAGCCCTGCCAAGTCCTGAGGAAAAGGGGTACTGGGATGGTGATGGAGTCAGTGGAGCACCACTCATCAGGATCAATATAGGGGATCAAAAAGCGTATTTTTATAAAGGGAATCAGATCGTAGGGCAGACCTATATTTCCACAGGCACTGAAGGCCGGGTAACTCCAAGAGGTCGATATAAAGTCACACAGAAAAGTATTGATCACCACTCATCGCTCTATGGAGTCATCAAGGATGATGTTACTGGCGCTATCGT
>JBLHQF010000069.1:0-11777 GCA_047624885.1 Cryomorphaceae bacterium
TGATAGGATCGATCGGAGCCGGGCTGATCTTGCTGTCCTCACTGTGGTTGTTTCCTGAAGTGAAGAAGAACTGGGGTAGGAGCCTGAGATAGATGGGCGATGGATTAAAATATAATTTAAATTAAAATTAGAGAATCGTGCAAATAATCGTGCAAATAGTCGTATAAATAAGTAAACCAATTGAGAAATCCTATGAAAATGCCAACCACTCTAGTATTACTTGCCAGTCTAAGTCTCTGCCTGTATGCCTTCGGAGAATCTAAAAAGAAAAAGTTCGATCCTAAGATGGGAAATCTGACCGATGGTGACCGTCTCCATCCGTTCTGTCTGTTAGAGAGTATTCATCCCTCTGAAATCATAGGTGTCCCAGGTAAACCAGAGCTAAAAGTGTCTGCTATGGCGTTCCATGGGGATGATCTCTATCTCACTGTTTTTACCCCAGACCGCACTGATAAGGCTCCCTTTCTAAAAGGCGAGGTCTATAAGGTAACTGGTCTCATTGGAAATACAGATCGCTCGAAGATAAAGGCGCATCGGATCATGGAAGATCTCTACGAGCCCACTGCTATCGCTATTTTTGAAGGCAAGGTTTACATCGGAGAGAAAGATAAGATTTCCCGTTTAGAGGATAAGAATAACGATGGTGTTTACACTAAGGATGAGAAGATCGTCCTCATCGATGGAATTTCACAGCCAAACTTTCACACTTACACTGTCGGGTTTCAAAAAATGATTAAAGACGGGAAAACGTATCTCGCTGGCAACCTGACCACATCGATACTGATAGGCGGATCCCGAGATCTAAATATTACAGTAAATCCAAAGACGAAGCGAGGATCGACCTTTCTTCTTGGGCCAGTTACAGGTTCAGAAAAACCTGCTGATGTAGATATTTCCTACTTTGCTGGTGGATTACGCACCCCCAACGGGATTGGCACGGGGCCCAATAACGAAATCATCGTCACTGACAATCAGGGAGTCTTTAATCCAGCTAACAAATTTATTCGCCTCAGCCAGGGCGCCTTTTACGGACATTATCTGCTCAAGAAACCAAACACGAATATTGCCGCCTTTCAGCCAGAAAAGGTAGATTCTAAATTAGGCGGGTCTGAGCATCAGACACCTGCTACTGTCTATCTCCCACAGGGGATTGTGCATCGTTCCCCGACACAGCCGATTATCTTGCAAGATCTAAAAGGCTCTCTCTCTATCTACAATGGACAGTGGCTGGTTGGCTGTCACACGCTAGGCCGGATCAACCGCGTCTTTATGGAAGAGGTCCAGGGCACTTGGCAGGGTGCCGTATTTCTTCACTCTGGTGGGCATGACAAGGAGGGCAAAAAAGGGCTCACAGCTGGTCCTAACAGAATAGTGAGTGGACCTGATGGTAAATTCTATATCGGCCAAATTGGACACGGTGGGATGTGGAGATTTCTCCCTAAAAAAGGTGAGGATCCTAAGCCGCTCTATGGACTGCAACGTCTGTCATTCATCGATCCAGCCGATGTCCCCGCCGGCTTTAACGAAATGGTAGCCATCCGTGACATCCCGGGAGGTTTAGAAGTAGAGCTGTTTCAGCCTATTACCCAAGAGGCGCTAGATGCAATTCACCTAGACCTCAGCCAATGGACCTATATCCCGACCAATGGCTATGGCGGCAGAAACTACGGCACGGAAAAACTCACAGCCACTGGCAAAACACTGAGCTCAGATGGCAAGCGCATCAGCCTGACTATTCCGGGGATTCGTGACAACTCACCGCCATTTATCAAAAACGGAAATTACTCTAACAAAAATGTTGGTTGGGTGATCCAGCTTAAAATCAAAGAACTAGCTCTCTACAAGGATACTGCGTGGTACACGATGGTAAAGCACCAAGGTGGCGGATCTAAGGATGTTATTGCGGTGAAAGTGGATGCGAAAAGGGAACCTATAGCTTACGCCAAGTCACAGCATAAAGCCGTCTGTGCTGCCTGCCATTCAATCGATGGTACGCGTCTTGTGGGTCCATCATTCAAAGGCATTTTAGGAAGAAAACAAAACATCATTCGTAAGGGGGAGACAATCGAGATCATTATTGATGAACCCTACCTGCTCCGAGCAATCAACGAGCCACTCGCAGAGCACCCTGTGGGCTACCCACCAGCAATGCCAAATCCTAATCTTTCAGCAGAAGAGCAGAAAGCATTAGTCAAATGGTTAAAGACACTCTAAGTTATCCCAATAAAATTGATGATGAAATTTAATAGAACAGGCAGATTTACCCCATGGATGAAAACCCCCTTGGCGATAGTGTTGATGACAAATAGCAGTTTTGCAGCTCCTTCTGCAAAGAAGATTTTTGAGCAGAACTGTATTGCGTGCCATCAGGTGGAAAATAAAAAAAACCAAGCTATTGTGGGGCCGAGCCTAGTTGAGATAAGTCATCTTTATAAGAAGGACTTAGCGGGGTATGTGAAATGGTGTAATTCTCCAGGGAAAAAACGTAAAGACGCGATTCAGATGCCATCAATGGCGCATGTTGGCAATAAAAACCTAGAGGCGCTCCACACATGGATGCTGGATGTGACGAAGGGTAAGAAATTTGTCCCTAAGAAGCCAAAGAAGATTGACCCTTATGCTCTGAATAAAAGTGAGGTGTCGCAGCCGAGGCTACAAAGGATTTTCCTAAGTGATAGTAGCCCGGCATCTATCGCGGTGACAATTGACGGTCAGCATTCGCTCTGCTGGGATACTGTTAGCTGCCGAATGCGCTATGTCTGGAAGGGTGGCTTTATCGATGGGTATCCTTATTGGGAGAGAAATGGCAATGCTTTTGCGAAGCTGATTGGTGAGGTCTACTACCGAGCACCGATGAAGCTGAAATCCAGTCTGGAGAATAGTGGATTTAAAGGTGCACCGAAATTTAAAGGCTACAAGATGGTGGGAGGTCTGCCGGTTTTTTCATATTCCTTAGGCACTCATCAAGTGAGTGAGGCGATTATGAATCAGGATGGAAATCTAGTGGTTCAAGTGAAAATACAGAGCGATGAGAGCATTGAGGGTTCGGTTCGGTATCCTTTAGGTGATCTAGTGAAGACTGTATTAAAGCATTCTGCAGGAAAAATTGAAAATGGTGTCTTGGTTCTAACAGCAGAAGAAGCTGCTGGGTTTGAACTCACCTTTAACCTTAAAAAATAGAGATTATGCTTAAGTTATTTATAGTATCATTATTGGCCGCTAACACATTCACTCTGTCTGCGGCAGAACGCTGGGACGATGTGTGTGAAGTGGTGAAAATCCCTAATCCCACCAGCCCTAGAGTAGATTCACAAGTCGGTGCGGTAGGGACATTACCCAACGGCGATATCATCACCGCGTTCCACCGAGGAGAGGTGATGGTTTTCTCAAAGGGGAAGTGGAAGTTATGGGCATCTGGACTGCATGAGCCATTGGGGATGCATGTGGAAAACCAGCATTCTATCGTGGTGGTGCAGCGCTCGGAGCTAACCAGGATTTCAGACACTGATCAAGATGGGACGGCTGACAGCTATCAGTCATTGTGTAACAACTGGGGGATGTCAGGGAATTATCACGAGTTTGCATTTGGTGCTACCAAGGCTCCAGATGGAGACTTCTACGTGGCTCTCGGAACAGCTTCTAGTGGCGCTGGAGTGAGGAACGAAATCCGTGGGGAGTGGAATGCAGGAGGTGTGTCGCCCGAGGAAACTAAACTTAACTATGTCAATGCCACTAAGCGGAAAGGCTTACAACGTATGTATGGCCGTGTCCCTTATCGTGGATGGGTGATCAAGATCAACCCTAAAACTGGTGAGTATAAACCAATTGCCTCAGGACTACGCACGCCGCATGGTGTGTGTGTGACCGCTAAAGGAGATCTCTATATAAATGATAACCAAGGTGACTGGTTGGGGAGTAGTAAACTTTATAAGATCGAACAAGGGAAATTCTATGGTCATCCCGCCAGCTTGGTTTGGACGAAGGGCTGGGATCGAGGGATTCCTGCAAATTTAAAGCCATCGGAGCTGGATGCTTTGCGCTCTAAGTCAGTTTGTTTTCTTCCTCAAGGAGATCTAGCGAACTCACCGACTCAGATCATCGAGTTACCAGAAAAGGGTTTTGGTCCCTACGCTGGTGACTTGATCATGGGAGATATGAATCAACCACGATTGGTCAGATATTTACCAGAGATGGTGAATGGAAAAGAGCAGGGGGCTGTGATTGGCTTTATGGAGCATTCCAAGCTTGGAAGGGGGAACGCAAAGATCACTGTGGGTGAACAGGGGACTCTCTATATAGGTAAGACGCATCTTTCATGGGCAGGAGACTCTGGTATGATCGCGCTGAAATACAAGGGTGTTCCGCACCTCGCGATTAAGCAGATAAAGCTGACAGAAAAAGGCTTTCAGGTGACTCTCAATGAGCCTGCTGATGTGGCGAAAGTAGATCTAGAAGGAACTCGCTATAGTTTGAATTACCATAAAAAGTATGGGTCGAAAAAAGTGAACCCAACTGCACTGAAAGCCAGTTCAATAAAAGTGAATGGCAACGTGATAGAAATTAATCTGAAGACGCCACCAGTGGCAGGCCAAATTTATGATATCTCTCTGGGCGGAGTAAGCTCGAAGAAAGCCGGCAAGCTATTCGAGAAGCGATTTTTCTACACCGCTCATCAAGTGCTCACTCATGACGCTACTGTGGTTGTCGAGGAGGCTCTGACACCAGAATTATTCGCTTTTGAGAATGCCTTCAGGAGACGTAATATTTCTACGCAGGAGCAGGCAGGAATACTTAAAAATGCAGGCTATCAGGGAATTGGATCAATCAACGAGAGGGGCGCGGTAGCAAAAATGAAAGCCTATAAAGCAGCAGGGGTGAAAGTCTATAGCCTCTATGCCGGCGGTGCAGTGACAGAAAAAGGCTATAAATTTCAACGTCAGGAACTCTCCGAAAGCATGAAGTTTCTTCGTGGTTCAGGAGCGCTGATTGAATTCTATATACAAGGAATTAAAGGAAAGAAATCAGCTCTCGATCAAGCGGTGAAAATGATTCAAGAGGTCGCAGATCTAGCGAATAAAGAAGGTCTAAAGGTAGTGATCTATCCGCACTCAGGAAACTATATGGCGGAGACACTTGGGCAAGCTACAGTCATCGCTAAACAAGCGAATCGTAAGAACCTGGGGGTGATGTTTAATCTTTGTCATTTCCTGAAGGTGCAAGCCCCTGCGTCATTAAAAGAAGAGTTAGTAAATGCTAAAGACCTGCTCTGGGGAGTAAGTACATCTGGTGCTGAGGAGAATGGGCAAGACTGGACTCAGTTGATTCAGCCATTACGTAAAGACTCCTACAAACAAGAGCAGTTATTTAAAACACTAAAATCTATTGGCTATAAAGGAACGATCGGTTTACAATGTTACCAGATCAAATCCGATCCCAAAACTCACCTCAAACTGTCAGCTGACTCCTACAAGAGTTTGTTGAAATTAGTTAACTAGCCTGAGTGGTGTGGCGGAATAGTGATCACCGCTGAGATACTGTCAGGTTGTCTCATTTCCTTGATCAAAAACGGGTTAAAAATAAATCTATGATGCATTCTCAACTATTATTTCTGACCGCTGTTATGTTACTGATGAGCCTGGGCCCTAGCCACGGAGGCGATACCCTGGGTATGCAGGAAGTGATATCCAACATGAAGCCCTACACTGGCAAACACCGCGCTGGCGTAGATACCAAGACTCTCAGTGGCAAGGTGATGTGTGGCTATCAAGGATGGTTTGCCGCCGAGGGTGATGGTTCCGGACGTGGCTGGACGCATTACGGTGCCGGTCGTAACGGACTGAAACCTGGCCACTGCACGATCGATCTCTGGCCCGATATGCGTGAAATGGATAAGGATGAAAAATTTGCCACAGCCTTTAAACACAAAGATGGTAGCCCGGCATATTTGTTTAGCCCGTATCAGCCTAAAACCGTGCTGCGGCATTTCAAGTGGATGAAGGATTCCGGAATCGATGGTGTTTTTCTCCAGCGGTTCGGCTCGTCGATAAAATCGGCTAAAAGCCTGAACCACCGCAACGTGGTAACCGCCAACGTCCAGGCAGGTGCGAACCAATACGGGCGCACCTGGGCGATAATGTACGACCTCTCAGGCCTTAAGAAAGGCGAGATTAAAACACACCTCATGGAGGATTGGAAACGGCTGGTCGACCGGATGGAAATCAAAAAAGACAAATCTTACCTCCATCATAAGGGGAAGCCCGTTGTCGCTGTCTGGGGGATAGGTTTTAAAGATGGAAGGGACTACAAACTCGATGAATGTGAGGAGCTGGTAACTTTCCTTAAATCTGACCCAAAATACGGAGGCAACACGGTGATGCTCGGCGTGCCGACCGGCTGGCGCACCCTGAGTCGCGATGCTCTCGCCGATCAACAGCTCCACAACATCATCAGGAAAGCAGATATTGTTAGCCCCTGGACGGTCGGGAGATACAGTTCGCCGGCGAGTGCTGCGAAACATGCTGAGTCCTGGGCGAAGCCGGATATTGCATGGACCAAAAAGAATGACCTCGACTACTTGCCGGTGGCCTTTCCCGGATTCAGTTGGCATAATTTAAAAAAGAGCAAGGGGCAGAATAAAAAGCTCGATCAGATTCCTCGCTTGAAAGGTGAGTTCCTTTGGTCGCAGGCAGTAGCGTATAAAAAAGCGGGAGCGGAGATGCTCTACGTCGCGATGTTCGATGAAGTCGACGAGGGTACCGCGATCTTCAAATGTACCAACAACCCACCCGTAGGAGATAGCCCGTTTCTCACTTATAAGGGTCTGCCCACCGATCACTACCTGTGGCTCACGGGTAAAGCCGGAGAGCTGATACGCAATCCACTGTCAGCAAACCACAAAATGCCCACCCGAAAATCAAAATAATCTGCATCTAATCATTCTATGAAAAGACTCATCACCATCACGCTGCTCTGCGCATCCTTCACAGGCTCTACCGGTCTGATTGCCGCTGAAACAAAGGCAAAACCTAAAGCCAAAACTAAACCTGTCAAAAAGGCAGCCAGATACGATGTTTCCGTTCCGAAACCTACATTCTCCGAGATACGCTACGGTAAACAGGAACGGCAAACCCTCGATTTCTGGAAGGCTGAATCCGCCACGCCGACACCCGTCGTGTTCGTCATCCATGGTGGCGGTTGGCAGGGGGGAGCTAAAGAACGGCTCGATCGGTTTGCCGATGCCAATGCGCTGCTCAAAGCCGGGATTTCCGTGGTGGCCATCAATTACCGCTACGTATCACAAGCCACCGCTGCCGGGATCAAACCGCCAGTCATGGCGCCGCTGCACGATGCCGCTCGCGCCTTGCAGTTTGTTCGTAGCAAGGCAGTTGATTGGAATATCGATAATAAACGGATCGGCGCTGCCGGAGGCTCGGCCGGTGCCTGTTCTAGCCTATGGCTTGCTTACCATGATGATCTAGCTGATCCCAAAAGCAAGGACCCCGTCGCCCGTGAATCGACCCGGCTCTGGTGCGCCGCCGTCAAGGCCGCGCAAACCACTCTCGACCCCAAACAAATGAAGCAGTGGACCCCGAATAGCCGCTACGGTGGCCACGCCTTTGGTTTTAGTAGTTTTGCCCAGTTTCTCGATGGACGTGAGAAGATCCTACCCTGGATTGCCGAGTATTCACCGTATGCTCTTGTGAGTGCCGATGATCCACCGGTTTACCTGATCTATTCAAAACCACCTACCATCGGAAAAGCGCAGAAAGACCCGACTCACACCTCGAACTTTGGCGTCAAGCTCCAGGAGCATTGCCAGGCCATGGACACCAGCTGTGAGTTAGTCTACCCCGGAGCGCCCGAAATAAAACATAAGACAGCCACCGAGTATCTTATTTATAGGCTGAAATTGTGAGACTCCTAGGAATTTAATTTATGGGAAGAGCGTTACTTAGCAGGCCCGATGCTGTCGCCTTCAAAGAGTGATGCCTTCACATGGCTCTCCTTAAGGTCTTCCTTGCCCTGGGCTATATTGTTAGCCCATTGGGTAATGCGGCGAATGATAGGACCATAGTTCCACTGAATGTGGGCAATTTTAGGTCGGTTCCATATAAAGCTGTGTTCGATATCAGTGCAGATCAGCGAAATATGATCAGGCGCCAGAATACCTCGTCGGGCTAGATGCATTTGAGTCGCGTGGAATAGGGATGCGTCGCCGATTATCATCGCCGTGGGTGGGGTGTGTTTAAAAAGGGCTGCGATAACCTGCTGTAATCCTTCAGGGGAGTCTTCCCAGTCGGGAATATTATAGGGGCCAGTTTGAATTCCGTTAGCTTCTAGTTCCTTAAGAAAAAACTGCTCAAGGGATCCTAGCTGTGGTTTTCTGCGTTCTTCTCTTACTAACAGTATAATTCGGTTGTGGCCTATGGTCGAAAGCTTCTTAACCAAGGTCGAGATCACTGATGTTTTACCGATGGTCAGACTTGCTATTGATAAGTTGACCGAGCGGCCATAGAGTGCAAAGGCAGGTTTGGCTTGGGTGGTAAACCATTCTAGCACTTGGCGTGAGCCTGCTAAAATGACCCATGCATCCACATCCGTCGCATTAACGTGAAGTGCGATTCGTTTAACATTCATAGCGAGTTCAGTCATGCTTTTGGCTGCGAAAACTACCGTATGGCCTGCTTTAGTGAGTTCGTGGCTGAGGGTCATCGTGTCGTGCCGTAGGGCACTGGATTCATCATAGAGTAGAATCCCCACCCGCAACGAGGCTACAGCCGGCCCCTTACATGGTAGGATTAGTCGTTTACGTCTATTTCCCTGGCTGACGATGAGCCCCTCGTGCTCAAGCTGCTTCATCGCTTCTGTCAGTGCAGATGAACTGACTCCGAGTCGCTGCACGAGCTGCTTAATTCCTGGCATGGCTCCGGTCAAAGTTCTATTAAGAATCTCCTGGCGGAGGTGGTCTGCTAATTGGTCGCAAGTTGATTTCTGACGAAATGGATTCATGGTGTGAATCTGACCTTAAATTAGTGTCAGTTGTCAATTCTTAATTTATTTACCGCTCTGATGTTTTACATGTAGTTTCTCAGAAATCATCCAATGCTCTTAATCTCAAAAAAACCAAGCTGTTCTATGAAACCTTCCCTAAATAAATCTAATATAAGTAATTACACCCAATATAAAATGAGCGATGATTCTGTCTTTCGTCAGACGTTGAGACAGTTACTGCTCACTCTTTTAAGTCTTACGGTCTTTGGTAATGTGGCCAATGGAGTAGATTTCCTTAATGTCGGCTTTGAGGGGACTACTAACCTTCCAACTGGCTGGACGCAGAGCCAGATCTCGGGGGCTGCCACATGGAAGATTCAGGGTGGGGGTGGAAACACTGGTGGGAGTAACCCTTCCGCTGCGCATGGCGGCACTAATAACGCGACCCTCTATGTTGCGAGTGCTACCAATAATCAATCAGATCTCATCTCTCCCTCCTTTGATACGACTGGAAGCACGAACATCTCTTTAACCTTTTGGCATACTCAGACTATATGGTCTTCAGATCAGGATGAACTCAAGGTCTTTTACAGTATCAACAATGGCACGAACTGGACGCAATTGGCGCACTACACTGCAAGCGTTTCGACATGGACAGAGCGCACATTGGTGATTCCTAGCACCAGCGCCAATACCCGCATCAAGTTCGAGGGGAATGCCAAGTATGGTTATGGCGTTTGTCTGGATGATATTCTTGTCTCGGGGATTAACAATTCCTTATCAGCGGTATCTGTGGTTGCCACCGATAACGCGGCGTACGAGGTAAACCAAGACCCAGGCACATGGACCATCACCCGCACCGGCAACACCACGGGGGCTATTTCTGTCAATTTTATGCTGAGTAGCAACGCCACGCAGGGCAGCGACTACAACATTAATACTACTAGCCCAATCAGCTTTGCTGCGGGTGAGACAACAAAAGTGGTGACGCTAACGCCCGTGGACGATACTGTCGGATCTGAAGGTGAGGAAGTAGCCACGCTTACGCTGACGGCAGGCACTGGGTATGTCATTGGTGATGCTGCAGATGACATTGCTATCTACGACGATGAGGGATTCGATCTGAATATTCTTGTGATAGGTTCAAGTAAGGATTCGGGTGAAAGGCACAGTTCCAGTGTCTCATGGAACTCATCTAAGCCAGCCTTCACGCCGACCTCTAAGCCGTTTTCTCCCACAGAGATTAGCAACCAATTGCGAAATATCCTAGAACAAGATAATCGCGGCTCTGTGAATGTTACGGTTACGGACCGTTACGGGAGTCAGGCGATCTACAATGGTTGGACGGCCTATTCCTACAATCTTTCAACTTGGTTTCACTATCCATTTGCCACACAAGCTGAGGATCCTGCTGAAAATGAGACAAACCGCTGGTCAAATCTGCGCAGTGAGGCGGGCACGGAGTGGGATTATGTAGTTGTGATCGGAGACCCTTATACCATGGAATACACTCCTGGTGTGTATTCCCTTGGTGTGGCAAAAATCGCTGAAGAGGTAGCAAAAGGATCAGCGGAATTAGTAGTTTTCATGCCCTGGCAAGGAACAGGGTCTTCTTCATCCGTTAATCATTATAAAGAAATGGTCTACCGCACAGCTCGTTCTGGCGATCACAAAGTTGCCCCTGGGGCATTGGCATGGCAGGCATGTGGTTCTCCTTCTGGTGCCACTCATCCCAACTCGGCGGGAGCATACATCGCTGCGGCTTCCATCTACAGCTCTATCTATAACCAAAGCGCTGCTGCCTCTGGTTATGTCATTAGCGACGCCAACGCGAACACGACATTCACAACCTACACGGCCAACAACACTGTTTCCCAATATACTGGTAAGTTCAGTTTCCAGAATCCCTATCTGATTCTTGACGACAAGATGCGTCACATTCGCATGAGCGAGCGCGGAACCAGCACCGAGCAGGGATTCAAAGGCAAAATCAAATCGGCAATGGATCGCAGCAAGGTTACTTATACGGAGTACAACGATGGCTCTTATACCAACAACATACCCACTGGAACGGTGTGGACTACTAATCCGATGCCGATCTCATTCAATTACGGGCGTGACGGATTCTACTCCGAAGACTACAAGAGTTACCTGGCCAATCCAGCCTACTGGCAGTTGGGCTTTGGTTACTACTATCAGAATGGCACAGCGGGATTTTCCACAGAAATTGCGAACGACTCCTTTATCGGGCTGATGCAGATGCAGGACAATGATCTTGCCAACCGCATGATCAACGAAGCCCCAATCGCACGGAATCTTCCGACACGCTCCCTCTGGGCGCAGATCCATAAGGAGTATCCTACGTTAAACCCGATGCGGGACAGTGCGCATTTGAGCTACAACTGGGACGAAGCGGTCGGAACCTACCTCTACACGATCTATTCGGGTCGTTGCCCGCTTGATCCCAAACCCGTAACCGACGACATCGTTTGGACCTGCCGCAAGATAGGCTATGAGACAGCATGGCTTCTGGGTCGTTGCCAGACCCGTGCGCCTGGATTTAAAGTCTCACCTTCAGCTGCGAATAAAAAATCGATCACAGACAGCACTACTGAAACGATGAGGGTGGAGTTTATTTTACCTCCAACAAACGATGTGACGGTCACGGTCTCAAGTTCTAATACGGGAGCAGCTATTGTTTCTCCGAAGACACTCATTTTTACTCCGCAAAATTATAATATTCCACAGTATGTCACCGTAGCTGGTATCCCAAGAAGTTCTGCTTC
>JBLHQF010000070.1:0-11664 GCA_047624885.1 Cryomorphaceae bacterium
TACTGGGTAGTGATTCCACGGGTCTCGTAGTTTAACCGAGCCATTTTAACGACTCCCCGACTTGTTTTATCCCAGCTAATATGGCTTCGGCTGACTTCTGCCTCGTCACTCATTGTGTTTCCACCCTGAGCGCTCCTTGTTTTCACAATGCGCAATGCGAGACAGATCTCCATAGGTAAGCACTGATACCTCCTCTGCCCAACTGTCTCATTTACCGCAGGAGCTGAATGATAGGATTTATAAAAACTGCCGCGCTCTTATTCATAGCTTGCCTGTGCCACCTCGTCCCACTCCAACGGCCTCTTATGAGCTTTCTGTTCGTCAGCTGAAAGATTTATCCCTACGGGCTCTGCGGTATGGCTTCGCTTTCAAGTGAGCTATCGCTCTGGGCAATCCCATAGCCTTCCTTCCCACGATCGGTCACCCTCACGCAGTTGGCTTCTGGTAGTTCTTTGCATAGCTAGCAGTTTCTTTTGTTCTTCTATGTCGTGCATCAACATTCCTTATGCACACTTCAGCAAAGAAAATGATTCCCTTTTTATAGATGCAATCTCTTTTACTGTTAGCTGGTCTATTGAATCCGATACTAATGCCTCTAGTAAACGAGCGGGCATTGGTAGATTTGTTAAGGACAAAACCAAACATATTAAAGATTGTTTTGTATATCCTAAAGAGGTGGAAAGAATGCCCTTTGTTTATAGTACACGGGATATTTCGCTGTATGACTTACTCATCGAGATCGCGCGTCAGTCGAAACTTGACCTCTAGACCTCATCAGACGGACTTGTCTTCTGTCCGCCCAACAAGAAGCTAACGGTTCAGTTTCCTAAGCGTAAGTTGACCATATGGTCATTGCTGTATAAGGTTAACCCGCAAGTCAACAAACTAAAAAAAAAGCGAGTCTCAAGGCATGACTTTCCATACACGTCCATGGCGAAGACCTCACCTGTCTTAAGAAGCACTATGAGTGAGCCTTTGCCGGTTTCCATCCCAAAGAGGATTACGCAGAACTCAATGACGACCTTGAAGTGATTAGCCTCCATAGGCTTGAGAAGAGAAAAAATGGCACGAAGACTCTGATTAATCTCGCAAAGTGAAATCTAGCCCATGTTTAATAATATCACACTACAGACATGGCTCTATTTCTAAAAAAACACCCATTTTGGCGACTCTACCTATACTACTATTAGACACGGAAAATCCTTGCATCTGCACATTTCCCTACTAGCCTCCCGCCATGCTCCAAGCAGGAATAGTAGGATTACCAAACGTAGGGAAATCAACCCTTTTCAACGCAGTCACTCGCACCCGTAAAGCGGAGGCGGCTAACTACCCATTTTGCACCATCGACCCGAACATCGGGGTAGTCAGCGTGCCTGATGAACGTATCGCTGTGCTCAGTGAGCTTTCTGGCTCTAAAAAGCTGATTCCTACGGCGATCGAGTTTGTGGATATTGCTGGTCTTGTAGAAGGTGCTTCCGAAGGTGCTGGTCTGGGCAATAAATTTTTGGCAACCATCCGCGAGGTTGATGCCATCGTTCAGGTGATCCGTTGTTTTGTAAATGACGACATTATCCACGAGCTAGGCAGTGTGGATCCTCTACGCGACATTGAGATCATCAACTCTGAGCTGATACTTGCTGATATTTCAGCCCTGGATAAGCGGCTCCAGTCTCGTTCTAAGAAAGCAAAAAGTGGCGACAAAGAAGCGAAAGCTGAGGTCTCACTGATTGAGAAGCTTCTCCCCCACCTGGACGAGGGAAACCCAGCACTCACATTAGAGATGACTGATAAAGAGCAAGTTCTACTCAATGAGTTCTTCCTGCTCTCTTCTAAAAAATCTATCTTTGCCTGCAATGTAGCTGAAGACGAACTCGCTGATGCCATTACCAATCCAGATGGACACGATATGGTGGCGAAAGTCCGTAAGTATGCTTCAGAAACTCAAGGCGCAGAAGCGGTGGTTCTTTCGGCACAAATCGAGGAAGAACTCTCTGAGCTTTCCCCTGAAGAGGCTAACGAATTTCTCGCCGATATGGGCATCGCAGACTCAGGTGCCACCGAGTTGATCAAGGGCGTTTATGACCTATTGGGTCTCCGCACTTACCTCACTACTGGCGAACAGGAAACTCGCGCATGGACGATCACTGCAGGCGATAAAGCTCCAGTGGCAGCTGGCGTGATCCACACCGATTTCGAGAAACAGTTCATCCGCGCTGAGGTCATCCACTACGATGACTACGTGAAACACAAGACCGTGGGCGCTGCTAGAGAAGCCGGTGTACTCCGCGCAGAAGGCAAGGAATACGAGGTCAAGGATGGAGATGTCATCAACTTCTTGACTGGTGCTTAAGCCTAATAGGAGCTATTGCATTTGAATTAATCATAGTAACACGGAGCCTCTAAGGCTCAGTGTTACAAACACTGCCAGCCATCTGGCGAAGGCTCCTTGGTGATAACCTGCTCAGATAATAAGTTCTTATTCTAACCTATGATTCAAGACCTCATCAATAACCTAGCTGGTTTCATCAGAGAACACAGTTGGACCGCCTGCATCGCGTGGACAGCATCGCTTCTCGTTATCTATGGAGACGTTCTAGTCAGATTAACCAGAAATATCGCCCGACCTTGGCATTTTATCTTCAGGGTGCTATTCTTCGTTGTCGTCTGTGGCTTCGGCTACGGATTCCTTACTCTGTTACTCACTCGCTTCATCCACTCCCAGATAGTAACGCTTAATAACATGTGGCTCAGCATCTCAGTCATCACAGCATACCTCCTCATCGGTATACTCGCTGAGAAAAATAAAGTGCTTTAAAACAATTTTAAGGCTGGGTGTTTTTCTGAGATGATCCCTACTGTCTCCACTTTTAGATACTGTTCTAGAATGGATTTATAGACGGATCTAAAATCTATCTCGTAGGCAAGACCACCGTAGTTATTGACTTGATCACCTTTGAGTGACGGCGGCTTGCCATAGATTGCACCTTTGACTCCACCGCCGATAATAAACACGGGGGCGGCGGCTCCGTGGTCGGTACCGCCGGTTCCGTTTTCCTTGAGCTGACGGCCAAATTCAGAATAAGTCATGACTGCTACGTCGTTTTCTAATCCAGAGGATTTCATCCTGCCCATGAATGCGCGTAGCGCATCGTTGATTTCTTTCCAGAGCTTGGCGTGCTTGGGTGCTTGCTTTGAGTGGGTATCAAATCCACCGATCCTAGCTTGATAGACACGGGTATCTCCGCCGTTGATGATGAGTTCTGAGATCATACCCAGCTGTTTTCCTAGACCGGTTTTGGGGAAATCTCCGCCGCGTTCTTTTACTTCGGCGAGAAATTTTCTCATCTGATCAGTCGATGTCTGAGTCTCAGCTGCTACGTTTCTGACGAAGCTTAGTTTATCGCCTGATGACTTTTCAGAATTTTTAGCAGCCTCTTGCATTTTGCGGAATGCTGGATGCATCGCCATATCATCTCCAAGCTTCATGAAGCCAAATGGCTGGCTCTGGAGATCACTAATACTAGTGCCAGTGAATGCCTGACCGCGCATGGCGAGCGGGCTACTGCCATAATAGGCACCCACGAGATTACTTTCTCCTCCGCAGTGCTTGTCAAAATATCTCCCTAACCAGCCAGTGCTATTCCTGATCTGATCCTCCGAGGCCATGACGGCTCCATCGAGACCTGACTCCCAGATGGCTCCGGATTTAAAATGCGATCTGTTAGGCTGTTCGTAGCCCACGTTATTGATCACCGCTAGCTTCCCTTCCTGGAATAGCTCGGTAAAATAATCCATCTGCGGATGGACCCCCAGTCCTTCGGCCGCTTTGACTCCGGTGAACTTCAGCACATCAGCTTCCTTGATAGCGAGGCTTTTCCGAGCCCGATAGTATCGACTATTCCCCCAAGGGACGACGGTATTAAGCCCATCATTCCCACCATCTAGCTGGATAATCACAAGCATTTTGTGCTTGGCAGTGACTCTGGGAATTGGGGCCGCTAGGGCAGAATAGTTCATTAGCGTAGGCAGGCTGAACGATGCTAACAATCCAGTCTTCATAAACTCCCTGCGGGCTATTTCATTTTCTCTGCTCATAAGTTGATTCCTTTCTAACACATTTGGTATTCTGGCATACACATCAGGTAGAGAATAAAGATCTCTAAATGTTCTTCGCTTTTTACTCTTTTAGACATAGCTATGAAAAGTTCGACTTTTACGATAGGAAGTGAAGTAGCGATAAAATGGTCCACCATTGTCAATAATCCTTGGTCCTGGTTCCTCTTCATTAGCTCATAGAAAACCATGCTCGCGGGAGTATTCTGCCGGCGCATCACCCCCCTCATGATCGCGGATAGTTCATACCTGGCTGAGAGTGTGGTTCCATTGATCCAGGTCATCCCAGCTGACCATCCAGAGACATTGGGCGGATTAAAGAGTGACTGCCCAAGCTTCTGCATGGTATAAAGGGCGGCTTGAGGATCGATCGTTGCTGCTGCTACTTCCTTGTGGGCTTGCACCAGATATTGCACCGGTGATTTGATCTGTTGACCGATGATTGATTTATCGAAGAACGCCTTGCTGAGAAAAATTTTCTTTAACACAACGGAGACTTTCCAACCAGACTTCCTCAGTTCATAGGCTAGAAACTTCACCATATCTTCATCTACCTGATCCTCGCTGACGTAGAATTTCCACAATCTTCGCACCAGAAGCTCTCCGCAGACAGGGAGATCAAATATTGAGTCGATAAGTTTCGATAAACGTTTTTCTTGATCAGAAAACCCTGTGTTAGCTTCCATCCCCTTGAGGTCTATTTCCTCGAAGGGCAGCTTATCTTCTCTGCGCTTAAGCTTCAGTCCTACTACTTCTCGAGCGAGTTTTTTGATCAGCGCAGATTGGTATTTCCCCTCGCCCAGTGTGAACATCTCTAACAGCTCACGCGCGAAATTTTCGTTTGGCTTGGTGCGTTTGTTTTTATCGATATCAAGATACACCACCATTGCGGGATCTAACAGAACGCGTTTTACCAGCGCACGGTAATCACCAAATGCCGATTCTCGGAATAGCTGGTTCTGACGCACGATGAATCCTGCAGACTGTACCTTAGTGTATGAGCTGGTGAGCATCCCATGCCAGAATAAGACCATTTTTTCAAGTGGGCCACCACCATCTAACATGCGCTGAAGCCACTGCATCTGGAGAGTGAATAATTTCTGTTGGTGCTTTTGATAAGCAGTTTTCATCCCATCGTCAGAAACATGCTCCTGATTCGGGAGGGAGGGAAGTTTAGCGAGAAACCGGGGCTCTATCCTCTTTCTATCAGGTGCAGATGCCGCTCCGGGCTGACGACCCGCTAAAATGAGATTTACCGATGCTTCTAGTCCAAGATGAAAGCATTCATCGATCTCAATCGTGCTCCCAGAGAATGAGGCACGCTTGAGCAGATGCGCCGCGTGCTGTCGCGTCCATTCAGCTTTAGGAGGTTTCTCGAAGGTGGCTCTCATAAACATTAGTCTCTTATGTATTATACGCTGATTACCTAGAGAGGTTACAAGGAATAAGTTCTCTATCTACTGCGCTATCGCTTGACCTGAGCTGGTAGCAGATCTAAAGTAATGTTGTGAATCATCCTGCCCATTCATTTAAGCCTCCAATCAATGGCTCACTGTTACTCGCCTCTCCATCGCTTCAAGATGGGGTGTTTGATGACTCAGTGATCTTGATCCATACGCACCGCCCTTCTGGCTCAGAGGGCTTGATCCTAAACCGCCCTACAGGCAAAACGGTGGGAGATTTCATGTGTAGCAACCATTTTGAGAGCCTAAAAAAATTACCCCTGTATTATGGCGGTCCTGTCGCTGAGGATCAGCTCAGCTTTGCTAGTTTTCGCTGGAAGAAGAATGGTGAACTTAAGTGTAAGCCGTCTATCTCTGCGGAGGAAGCGATGGAGACGATGCACCAGAGTGGGTCACTTCTACGCGCTTACTTAGGTAGCTCTACCTGGACAAAAGGTCAGCTGGAAGATGAACTGGAGAACTACGTTTGGTTCGTCGCCCCAGCCATCCCTAAGGTGATGAGCCTGCCGCAGGATGAGACGCTGTGGAAGAACACGATGCAGGCACTATCTCCTTTCCATCACATTATATCGCTCACTCCGGAGAATCCATTTTTGAATTAGATGCATTTACAATGAGAGTTGTCATACAGAGAGCTAAGTCTGCTCAGGTAGAAATTTCTGGCGCCATCCATGGCAAAATTCAGCGAGGAGTTGTGGTTCTGTTAGGCATCGAACATGATGACAGCTCGGAGGATGTGGAATGGCTCTGTAGGAAAGTGGCTAACTTACGTATCTTTGATGACGAAGCTGGCGTGATGAATCTCTCTCTTTCAGACATCGCTGGCGAGGCCTTGCTGATCTCGCAGTTCACCCTTCACGCATCCACTAAGAAAGGGAACCGCCCTTCTTATATAATGGCAGCTCGCCCAGATGTCTCTGAGCCGCTTTATGAAACATTTATCCAGACGCTTAATACCCACCTCTCTGCACCATGTCAGACTGGTAAGTTTGGCGCAGATATGCAAGTATCACTTACTAACGATGGTCCAGTGACCATCATCATCGACACCAAGAACAAAGAATAATGTTTGATACAGATCCCATCTCGATTCAATTTGAAATCCCCGCTACCGATCACCTAGGCAAGAACCACGTGGAAGGAAAAGTACGCTTTTTGGCAGATGAGGTAGAGATTGACTGGCGTGTTAGGGGGAATATTTTCCGTGGTGGAAATACCGAGGTAGAGACTATTTCTATGCCCTACGGCCAGATCGAACATGTAGAGCTGCGCAAGAAATGGTGGAAGATACGCGATATCATCCTACGCATCGCAGATCCATCACTAGTGGAAAAAATACCAGGTGTGGAGATGGGAAAAATGGTGCTACAGATCGATAAGCGATCTCGTGAAGAAGCTGAAAAATTAGAGTCATTGATCGATTATAAACGCTCTATTTTCATCCTTGATGAACAAACAAAACGCTTGGAGAAGCTCAAGGAATCCTAGTCTCCATTTGATCTAATGAGCGAGCTATTTCCAGAAGGTGATCCAGAGGGCAACATTGCTGAGCAAAATGCGCCCAGCTATGACCAGCCACTCGCCGCGCGTCTGCGTCCGACAACGCTCAACGACATCGCAGGACAGCAGCACATCCTCGGTGAGGGTAAGCTATTACGCCGAGCCATAGAGGCGGATAGGTTCTCATCGCTAATCTTCTATGGGCCACCAGGAACAGGGAAAACAACTTTGGCAACGGTGATTGCTCAGACCACGGATTCAAGATTTGAGATGCTTAATGGTGTGGAGTCTAACGTTAGCGAAATCCGCGACAAGATCGCTCAGGCACGCACTTGGAAACAATTGCGGAATCAGACCACCATACTATTTATCGATGAGATTCACCGATTTAACAAAGCCCAGCAAGACGTGCTGCTCCCTCACATAGAACGTGGCACGGTGCGGTTTATCGGTGCTACTACGCATAATCCTTATTATTACATAAACTCCCCTCTCACCTCGCGCTCGCAGATTTTCCAGCTAGATGCCGTTAGTGTGAATGATCTCATTCCAGTGCTAGAAAAGGCTCTAGCAGATACCGAAATGGGACTGGGGAATGAACCGATCAAGGCTGACCCAGAAGCACTCCGCCACATCGCAGAGAAAGCAGATGGAGATGTCCGTAAGGCTCTAACAGCTCTAGAACTCGCCGCTCTCACTACTCCTGAAAATGACACCGGCGAAATTCATCTTACATTAGCAATCGCCGCCGAGTCTATCCAGAAAAAAGCCATCCTCTATGATGCCACTGGTGATACGCACTACGATACCATTTCTGCCTATATCAAGTCGATCCGTGGCTCAGACCCAGATGCGGCTCTTTACTGGCTGGCGAAAATGTTAGTCGCTGGTGAGGACCCGCGCTACATCGCACGGCGAATGGTTATTTCAGCGAGTGAAGACATCGGTCTCGCGGACTCGAACGGTCTGCGAGTGGCGATGGATGCTCAGCAGGCATTTGAATTTTTAGGCATGCCCGAAGGGCGCATCCCGCTCGCCCACGCGACAGTCTATCTCGCCACCGCACCGAAATCTAATAGTGCTTACAAAGCGCTCAATGAAGCAATGCACGATGTGGAACATGGCAAGACGCTCGCTGTGCCAGCCCACCTCCGCACACCGACTAGAAAGAAACTGGCCTCAGCTTCTGGCACAAAGGATTCTGAGTTAGAATACCATTATTCGCATTCATTTGAAGGGAATTACGTGCCTCAAGCTTACCTTCCTGAAGGCAGGCAATATTATTCTCCGACAGAGAACGGAATGGAGAAACGTATCAAAGAACGCTTAGATTACTGGGCGGCGCAACATAAGCCTCCCAGCGAAGTTTAAACAACTCCTTTAACACAACAAAATAATTATGATCAGATGGTTTACCAAAAATCACGTAGCGGCTAACGTTTTAATGTTATCCATCTTGTTGTATGGTGGCTATTTGTCTTACTTTAAACTAGGCGTGGAAGTAGAGCCGGCGATGACCTATCCAAGAGTGGACATCCGCATCCCCTACCAGGGAGCGTCACCAGACGCCGTCGAGTCCAAGATTATACTGCCTGTAGAGAAAGCTCTAGAGAACCTCGCAGGAGTCAAAACTATCAAGGCTTATGCCCAAAAGGGCAATGCGCGTATCCAAGTCTATGTCACCGACAATGTTGATATCAATGACATGAAAATCGAGATAGAATCTCGTGTGGAAAGTATCTCTACCTTCCCTCAAAATGATGACAAGCCACAAGTCTATATCCTCGATACAGCGACCTGGAAATCTGTTATCTCTGTGGCAGTCTATGGTGACCTCTCAGAAACTGCTCTACTCCAAGCAGCTAGAAAAGTAAGGGATGACCTCACCGCTCTACCTGGTATTTCAAAGGTGAGAGTTATAGGTGATAGCTCAAAAGAAATTTCCATCGAGGTTCTCCCCGATAAGCTTGATGCCTATGGTCTCACTTTTTCTGATGTGGTCAACGGTATCCGCCGCGACTCAGTGGATGTCTCAGCTGGTGCAATCAAAGAGAACGGAGAGAACATCACGATACGCTCTAACAATAAAGCCTTCACTGGAGAAAAATTTAAAAACCTTATCATCAAGTCGGTGAAAGGATCATCGATCAGAGTCTCCGATGTAGCAAAGGTGATCGATAGTTTCGAAGAAAAGGAAAAGGAGTCTAAATACAACGGAATGCCTGTATTAATGATCGATGTAATGAGGCTAGATGGAGAAAACGCGCTCAAAACTGCGGATATTGTTAAAGACTATATTGAACGAGCCAACGACACATTCCCGGTGGGGATTAACCTAGCCACATGGGACGATGACTCTATAAGCCTCAGAGGTAGACTCCACACATTATTTACTAATTTACTTCAAGGCGCAGTTTTAGTGATGATTTTACTAGGCCTGTTCCTCCGCCCGAAGGTTGCTTTCTGGGTGACTATCGGTATTCCAGTTAGCTTTGCTGGCGCCGCTATTTCCATGTACTATACGGGAGTCACAGCTAATAATATGAGCCTATTTGGCTTCATCATTGTTCTAGGTATGGTCGTTGACGATGCCATCGTGACCGGCGAGAATATCTACGCCAAAGTCAAGTCAGGGAATTACGAACCTATGGAAGCTGCAGTGCTCGGCACCCAGGAAGTAGCAACTCCAGTGACCTTTGGCATCATTACTACGATCGTGGCATTTCTCCCGCTGATGTACTTTGATGACAATCAAATCGGTAATATGGCGAAGCAAATTCCATTAGTAGTCATCCCTGTTCTGATCTTTTCTTTGATTGAGTCTAAGTTAATTCTACCTTCTCACCTCAAGAATCTTAAGCCTGTCTCTCCTGACAGCAACATTTTCGCGAGGGTACAAGACTCTGTGGCAAACATGATGAATGTCGTGATCAAAAAGGTTTACATGCCATTACTGAAGCTGGCTATCTCTCATCGCTATGCAGTTTTTCTCCTCTTCATCGGTATCTTAGCTATCACACGTGGCTATCAAACTAACCGCATGGAATTTAAATTCATGCCATCCACTGAGCGATACTTTCTGTCTGCAAGGCTAGAAATGAAATCTGGTACTGAACGCGCAGTTACTGAAGCAAAACTCAACGAAATACTCCAAGGGATTGATCCACTTAGAGGATCCTTCATCGATGAGGGCACAGGCGAGAGTCTCATAGGAAATGTGGTTAGCACACTGGGTGGAAAACTAAACTGGGGAAGTACCGGTGACCACCTAGCATACGTAATATTAGAAATAACACCTCCTAGTCTGCGTACAACGCAGGATGTTAAGAACTCTGAAATCGCAGCTAAATGGCGTGAGCTTAATGGTCAAATCCATGGTGCTGAAAGATTCGTCATCCGCAGCGAGAGAACGCAGGGTAAACACTCAAACCGAGATGAAGACGGACTCGAGTTTGAGCTAAGAGGTGGCAATGATGATGACAAAGATAAAGTCATAGAGCAGATGAGAAAATGGCTCTCAGAAAAAGAAATTATTACCTCTACATGGGGAAAACGACCCAGAGGAGACCGCCAACTACAAGTATCACTCAAGCCGATTGCCAAACAATCTCAGCTCTCTGAGGACGATGTAGCTAAACAGATCCGCACTGCATTCTATGGTCAGCAGGTGCAAAAAATCCAGCGGGGTGAAGATGAAATAAAGGTAATGCTTAAATTACCAGAAGAAATGAGAACATCTATGCACACTCTAGAGTCCCTGCGAATAAACCTCAAAAATGGACAAACAGCACCATTCTCTCAATTTGCTAACATCACTGAATCCACAACACCACCAAGAATCGACAGAGAAGATGGTTCGCGGGTCCTTGATTTTGGTGCTTCAGTTACTAGCATGAGTGAACTGATTAAATTTGAACCTGTAATTGCCGAAAAGATGGATGAATTGTGTCTCGCCTATCCCTCAGTCTCATGGGCATATCAAGGTGAAGTTGCTGACTATAAAAATTCAAATAGCAGAACTCTGATATTATTTATTTTACTAATGCTCGCTCTTTTTGCTCTGCTCGCAATCCCATTCAAATCATTTCTTCAGCCGATTTACGTCCTGACAGCGGTTCCATTTGGTGTCGTGGGAGCAGTCTGGGGACATGCCATACTGGGAATAGATCTCTCTATTCTTAGCTCGTTCGGGATGCTTGCGCTAGCTGGCATCGTAGTGAATGACTCACTTGTATTAGTTGACTACATTAACACCAGAAGACTAGAAGGAATACCTTTTAAGGATGCCACAATGGAAGCAGGAGCCCGAAGATTCCGCCCTATCATTCTCACCTCGATCACTACCTTCGTAGGGCTTATGCCACTGATGTTCGAAACATCAATTCAAGCTCAATTCCTGATTCCAATGGCCATCTCTCTAGGCTTCGGCATACTCTTCGCCACTGCCATCACACTGATTCTCATTCCATGTATCTACATGATCGGCGAGGAAATTAAAGAAGCGCTGTCCAAGGTATGGAAATCTGTTTTCTAACTATTACTCAGCCCTAAATCCTGCTTCGCAAAAGACCACCGCATCTTTGAG
>JBLHQF010000071.1:0-11637 GCA_047624885.1 Cryomorphaceae bacterium
TCAAGCCAGAAATCACCCAAGAGCAGATAGATGAATCATTCCATGCTCTCGTAGATCTAAAGAACAAAATCCCCGGTCTCCTCACCGTAGAGCATGGCCCCTATAAATCAGCTGAAGGTCTCAACGACGGATTCACCCACGGTTTCATCATGACATTTGAAACTGCGCAACAGCGCGACGACTATCTCCCCCACCCAGATCACTTACTCGTAGTTGATCTTGTCCAACCGCGTCTAGAGCGACTTGTCGTCTTCGACTTTGACATCTAGAGCATCACTCCTCAGTCGCTAACTTCCTTCGTTCTGTATATTCAGAAGGTCGCATGCCTGCCCACTTGGTAAATGCGTTAGAAAAATGAGATCCTGAACTGTATCCTATAGACTTAGCTATCGCATCTATCTTGTCTCCAGATGCAGCTAGTAGGTGTGCCGCCCGTTGCATCCGCACAAATGTTAGATGCTGCACCGGGCTACGACCTAGCTGTTTTTTACACAACCTCCTTAGATGTTCTTCACTGAGAAATGCTTTCTCTGCCAGGTCTGCAAGTCGCCAATCAAAGCCTAAATTTTTCTCCACCAGCTTCCAGAGTTTCCACAAGCGCTCATCCTCTTGGTGCGGATGCGCAAACTGTAACACATATTGATGGATCAGCTCCACCCAGTGATACTGAGACGCGGGCACACCTGCTCCAGAAGATTCTGCTATGAGTCCACTAATAGCATGCCGCAGAGGCTCCGCATCATACACCCCACTTACCGGTGAAATCTCACTGACAATAGGCGTAGCATTACGAGACTCAACATAGCGCACCCAGCAAAAATCCCATTCTTCACCCTCCACACACTTCAGCGAATTAGCGACGAAAGGTGGCAGCAAACATGCCTCACCAGCCTTTACTTTCATCCATTTACCATCCGCTAGGACCCTACCTTCTCCGGCGAAGCAGGCTAGCATGAAAGTGCCGGATTGATCCGCGCGGGAAATCTCAAATGGATACTGCGCCTGCATCACTCCAGCATGGTTGATATAATACTGAGCTAATAATTCACACACTGGTTCCCCCACTAACCACTCACGCTTCTTCTCTTCAAAAGCTTGGACAACACTGACTATCGTTTCATCACCTTTAATACGAAGATCTTTCACGAGCATTGAACTACCTCTCTGTTTTTCTCTGTGATCCATAGATTTATTTCATCATATTACCCTGAACAGATTTTGAACAAGGAAAATTTATTTTCAAAATTATTTTCTAACTTGATTTAAGAATATAATAATCCGACTACAATTTATTTCAGTAAATCCACATGAATGAAATCTGTTATTGCACACAAAAGAGTAAATTAGCTTAGTATAGAGGCAAACTATTCGGCCTTGTGGATTTGGAGCATGGTAATGTGTGAATTATCAACTTTCACAGCGCGTAGTTTGAGGGTAGTTTAGGTTGTAATCATTATCTAATTACGAAAACTCTTATGAAAATTTACCATTGTATCCATTTCTTTGCACTCATACTCACAGCACTAGTCACGCATACCGTTCACGCTGCTCTCCCGACTAAAGGCTTACTTCTAGACCTCAATGCCTCCAAGGGGCTTAAACTGGAGAACGTTGATAAGGTAATATCTTGGGCGAATCAGGCTCCTGGAGAAACTGCGCGCCTTTTCATCAAACAGGATCAAGGTCGTAAGGTCAAAGGTAGTGGTCGCCCCACCTTGAAAAAAAATATCAAAGCTCTCAACGGCGAATCAGCCCTCATATTCAAGCAGCAGGAGCTCGTCAATATGGAGGAGGACGCCTTTGATCACCTCACAACTGGTAAAGGCTATACATGGATCACCGTGATGGCGGTGGATAAGCAGCGCGTTGGAGTCAAGGATGTGAACTCCTTTTTTGGTAATTTGAAAAATGGTGGCAAATATGAAGGTCTATGGGGCTGCCTTAACGATGACAACACCCTTTGGATGGGAGAACGCAATGGCCTGACATTTGGTCGATTTGATGTCAATAACACCAGACTCCTTGGGCCTAAACTAGAGGTGATGAAATACCATGTTATCGCTGGGAGAATGCAAGCGGGCACAGGAATAGTAAAAAATGAACTCTTTGTCGATTCAGCTAAGGCCTCTGCCACTGGTGTGTTTCCCGTCACAAAAAATGCCAACCCATCAAAAATGACCATTGGCCAAGAACGCGATGCTATAGAGCATCCCGGCTTTGAGTCTTTCGATGGCGAGATCTCCCGTTTCCTCATCTATGAACGCCCGCTCACAGATGAGGAACTTAAGGAAGCGATCAAACATCTCGCTCTCCACTACGGTCTTAAATAAAGCACATCATACTAAGCTACAATCACCTTGAATCTTAAATTCATAATGTGGTTTTCGCGTACATACTTGTGGATCCATATGACTTTATTTATCCATAATTTGGATTTATTATACTACATCTATGAAATTTATTTACCTTATTATCATCGCTCTGACCCTTCCTCTCGCAGCTCAGAAAGCAGTTTCACTTTTCGATGGTAAAACTCTAGAAGGCTGGAACACAAATAAAGGGGAAGAAAAATATTGGGCGGTGCGCGATGGTATCATCGTAGGTGGGGATATGAAGAAGAAGGTTCCCCGTAATACCTTCTTAGCCACGGATAAATCTTACCAAAATTTTGAGCTTATATTTGATATCCGTCTCGTAAAAGGCAGTGGATTCATCAATTCAGGTATCCAAGTGAGAAGTATCCGCATCCCTAATAAGCATGAAATGAAAGGCTACCAGGTTGATGCAGGGATTGGCTGGTGGGGTAAAATCTACGATGAATCTAGAAGAAATAAAGTCATCGCTAAGCCCATTGATCCCGCTGCAATAAAAAAAACAGCAAAGGACTGGGACTGGAATCACTACCGCATCCTCTGTGAAGGACCACGTATCAGATCATGGATCAATGGAGTTCCAGCGCTGGATTATACCGAAAAAGACAAAAACATTCCGCTCGATGGATACATCGGATTCCAAGCCCACGGTGGGGGCATTTTTGAGGTGCAGTTTAAGGACATCACCATCAAAGAACTCCCTAGCACTCCAAATGTGAAAACCTGGAAGGATCTAAAAGTTCCCGTTAAAAAAGCAAAAGTAAAAACTAAAGCAACAAGGAAGGCTAAAACGAAGATCGCTGGTGCGCGCTCACCAGAAGAGCAGCGCCTAGGTTTCACCCTACCTGAAGGCTTCACTGCCGAACTCGTAGCTAGTGAGGAACAAGGAGTAGGCAAGCCAATCACCGTCCAATGGGACACCGCAGGACGCATGTGGACGATGACCGCCTTTGAATATCCTATCGATGCCAACGAAAATAAAGCACACGCAGAAGCCATCTATAAAAGGGGAGGCAAAGACAAAATACTCGTTTTTGATAACCCCAGCGCTCCTGGACCACAGACGCCCCGCGTCTTTGCCGATGGTCTCGTCATCCCACTCGGCATGATCCCCACTGCTGACGGCGCACTCGTCCAGTATGGTACCGAGATCCGCCACTACTATGACAAGAACCAAGACGGCAAAGCTGAAGGGTTCGACACTGTTTTAAAAGGGTTTGGCATTCAAGACTCCCACCTATTTCCTCACCAGTTTGAGCGTGCGCCAGGAGGATGGTATTACCTCGCACAGGGACTTTTCAACTATTCAGACGTGGTTCGCCCGGGTGGAAAAGCATTTGCGGATGGCAGTAAATCAGTCTCATTTCGCCAATGTAAACTAGCAAGATTCAGACCAGATGGCAGCGAATTTGAAAGCGTAAGCGCAGGTCCTAACAACATCTGGGGACTCATACAGAAGAACAACGGTGAAACCTTCATCCAAGAAGCGAATGATTGGGGAATCCCGGTAGTTGAGCATCTCCAAGGCACACACTATACGACTGGCTCTAAAGAAAAGCTCCGCAGCTACGCCCCACAAATACCATCCACTCTCCCAGGTCGACAAATGGGCGGAACCGGGCTCAGCGGCATCGCCCTTACCGAAGAGAAAGCATCAGCATTTAATCAACTCCACCCCAAAGCTGAAAACGTTTTCTATATCGTGAATCCGATCACTAACAGAATCCAAATTATTACTACCGTGCGTGATAAAAATGGTGATCACAGCTACACAAAACAAACCGACTTCATGACCTCTGAAGACAAATGGTTCCGCCCCGTAGCGGCACACTTCGGACCCGATGGATGCCTCTACATCGTGGACTGGTATAATAAAGTGATCTCACACAATGAAGTCCCACGTGCTCACCCAGACCGTGACAAAACAAGTGGTCGCATCTGGCGCATTCGCCCTGATAACCATACCCCAAAGACACCGCTAGATTTAACTAAAGCCAACCCAGCTCAACTCATCCAGGCACTTCAAAACCCCAATGAGAAAATCGCACGTCTCGCATGGTATGCCATCGCTGACCGCAAGGCTGAGAAGACTCCCGCTCTGACAGAAAACCTCCTCAAGCTCGTCAACGATACCTCCGCACCGATCAGCAGCCGCACACTCGCATTCTGGTCACTCGAAGATCTCGGTGAGTGGCAGAAACACTCCTCTGAGTTAGCTAAACTAGCCTCTGATCAGTCACCCTTCATGCGTTTTGAAGTGATCCGTAGTTTGGCGAATTTACATTTAAATGAAAAAGAATTCCTCTCCATCGCCTCCGCCTTTCCAACGGATGAAAACTACCGTGTCCGTGCGGAGCTAGCGAACACCATCCGCTATCACCGAGCGCCTACTCCTGGTATCATCGCACTCGCTGCCCAGCTTGGGCAGGCACCGCTCACAGGAAAGTCACTCACCTCATACCATCGGAACTTTGAGCTCTACTTAGCACGCTGGGCAATGGAAAAACACGGTGCAGTCACCGCTAAGATGCTAGACTCTGAGATCGTTCAGAACCTGAAGCCCGAGGCATTCTTGCTCGCTGTCCAGTCACTTCCCCCAGCCCAGGCCAGCGCACAGCTCATCAAATCCATCCCTAAGCTGGATCGCGAACTCAGCAAGAATGAGCTCAGTCTGCTAGCTAGCCAGACCCAGAATCCAGATGTAACCAAGGCGCTCCAGTCATTACTCCGTGATCCTAAAAACCGGCTGAATATCCTTAAAACAATGGAGAAATTAGATGCTAAAATTGCCGCTAATCCAGATCTCGGCGCCATCGTTGCTGAAGCATGTTTAGAACAATTTAAAAATCAATCATCAGATAAAATCCAATCACTCATCATCAGGCTATCCGCTAAATTCCGCCTCAAGCAAATGGAGCAGTCCGTCACAAAATGGCTACTACTAGATGGCAGAAGTAACACCGAAATCATCTCCGGCCTCACCGCCCTCAGTGAGATGCGCAGTTCGTCACCAGCCACACTAGAACTCTACACTAAATTCTTCAATCACGAGCATGCCCCCATTAAGCGACAGGCCACCATTAGTATTGCGTCCTTCGTTGACCCGGCTACAGTGGAGTTCTTTGCCAAGAATTGGGATGACCTCCCTAGCGACCTACGTCAGATCACCATCGGGGGGCTAACCTCAAGTAAAGCAACAGCTGAACTACTCGGAAAAGCCACCGCCTCTGGTCAATTCAAAGGCCTCACTACAGACTCACTAGGCAACATCATCTCCGTACTAGGTAGTGATAACGCAAGTGTGAAAACCATCCTCAAAAATACCCCAGGACTCATCGTTCCCGTCATCAAGTTCACCGGTAAACCAAATGACGCAGTAAACTACCCCATCGCACTCAAAGGACCATTCACCGTAGAAGCCTGGGTGAAGCTCGATCCAGGTATCGGCCCAGATGACTCCATCTTAGCAAATGACAAAGGCGGAGCCGATCTTAATTTCTTTGACAGTAAGTTTCGTTTTTATGGAGGAAAATCCTATGCTGACTGCATCACGGCGAATCGAGTCATGCAGCCGAACCTCTGGACCCACTGTGCCGTCACGCGTGACAAAAAAGGTGAATTTAAAATTTACCTCGATGGAGAACTCGACTCAGCCAAAAGCAACCCAGTCACCGCAGACTTCCTTAACCTCACCATCGGCAACAGCACCCAACCTGGTGGCAGCAGTTTAGAAATGCTAGAGTTCCGTGTGTGGGACCATGCCCGCAGTTCTGAGCAGGTCCTAGCTGATCACCTCACTGCCTATGAAGGAGACAAGCCAAAAGGGCTCGTCCATCACGTCACTGGCAGCACACCGAAATTGGAATCAAAATTAAAAGGCAGCACGAAGATAGCCTACGTCAGTAATGCTCCAAAACTCATCACGCCAGAAGCAGCGAAGAATGCTCATGCTAAATTCCAGAAATTCCTCAAGTTTGCTAACAACAAAGCCAACGGTGATCCAGAAAAAGGCAAACTCCTCTTCGCCAGCTGTGCTGCCTGTCATAAAGTAGGCGAAAGCGGCGGAATCATCGGTCCAGATCTCTCAGGAGCAGGAGCCATGACTACCGAGGCACTACTTCACAATATCCTCACCCCAAATGCTAAGATGGAAAGTGGCTACTACCGCCATGATCTCATCCTAAAAAGCGGCGATAAAGTCAGTGGCTCGATGGCAGAAGAAAATAAAACCACCATCAGTATCCAACCAGTAGGAGGTGCCGTCAAAGTGGTGAATAAAACAGACATCAACAAGCACAACATCTCAAAGTCATCACTCATGCCCGAGGGCTTGATCGATCACCTCAACCCAGAGGAGGTCTCAAATCTATTTAGCTACCTACGCACCTTGAAATAGCCACTCTAAATGCTTGAATGAATCACTGTATGGGATGATCATGTGCTGTCAGCCATGCCAGCACATTTGAAAAAATTTCTCGTCCCACTTATCCTACTCATCGCAGGAGTGGCAGTCGGGTGGGTGCTGATCCCCTATGAAAATGCCGTGGTCGCTGAGCAGTTCATCGGCTACCCTAACTCTCACCGCCAGGCCCACGGACTACGCATCTGGCTACTAGGCATCCTCTGCGCACTGCCATTTATCTGCAGCGTGAGTTACTACATGATGGATCGGCTAGATCGCTACACGCTGAGAATTTTCTTTAATGCATTTCTTATCTGTTTCGGCGCGCTATTCATCATCATGTTCCTAGAGGACATCCAAGACAACATTTCTGATTTCCAGCAATCCGACCAGATGGCTAGTATCATGCTACGCCACTACATTGCAAAAATGCCAGCTTTGATCGTCTTCATCCTCCCCTACTCACTCATGCTCTCCCTACTCTGGGCACTGGGTAAAATGTCAAAAAGCCAAGAACTAGTCTCAATTATTCAGACCGGCCGCGGGGTGGTCCGCTTCACCAGACCACTCGTTTTTGTTGGAGTCGTCTGCACGGTGATTTGCCTCATATTTAACTATCACTGGGCACCCTATGCAGAGAGTCAGGAGAAGATGATTCTCAATGAAGCCAGTGGCAAAACCTCAAATGCTGCCGAGTCTGTAGCATTTCAGAATAAATCAGACACACGACATTGGCTAGTAGGGACGTTCCCCTTCGCACACACCACTGGTGAGCCACTCAGGTCGATAGAGATCACCACCCTTGATTCCGATAATAAGGCCACTCAGAAGATACTGGCTGAGCAAGCTACCTGGTCACTTGGGAACCGTCAGTGGACGCTGAGCAAGCCGATTATTTTTGACCTCTCGAAGCATCAACCTAACGAAATTATCCACGTCACAGTCTCAGAGACCGATATGGTCACTGACTGGAAGGAAACCCCTTGGCAGATTATCAACCCTGGCCTTAAAGCACCTTTCCTGGGCATTCCAGGGCTAAAAAGCTGGCTGAACAATCACCATGACAACCCGCTCTCAGACAAGCGTTCCTACCAAACCCATCTCCACTACCGATACGCTCAGCCATTCATCTGCCTCATCATCATTCTACTGGCGGCGCCGCTCGGTATAGTGTTGAACAAGCGCGGAGTTGGCGGTGGTGTGGCCATTGCTATATTCCTATGCGCAGGCATGATCTTCTGCTCCACGGTCTTCCCCACTCTGGGAGAATCTGGTCACCTCCCACCGTTCCTCGCCGCGTGGGCTACCAATCTACTGTTCGGATTCATAGCGCTCATTCTCTTCTACCGCCGCATCACTGGCCAGCCCATTCACCAGACCATCAAGAACCTCATTCCCAATAGTCAGTAACCAACAACCCCGCCTTCACACTTTAACCTTTATCCTTCATTACTATGGCATTACCTGAAGCTTGGTCCATCAAAGCGCGCGCTCATCAATGCGCTATAACAGAAGTTAAATTTGAAGATCAGCAGGAGTTTTACACCGCTATCTTTCCAGATCCAGATCCGGAAACTGGCGGGTACCTCCGCATGGACTTCTCGCTGGATGCCTGGGAAGAACGTCCAGAAAAATTCAAAAAACCATTCTCATTTTGGAAGAACACCTACGAAGCTTCTATCGCTGAACAAAAAGTAGAGGTCGTCACTAAAGAATCTGCTGAAGAATTACTAGGTCGACTCATAGAAGAAGATCAAGAACACACCGAGAATGCACGCTACATTCTGGCAGTGATGCTAGAGCGAAAAAAACTCCTCAAAGAAACTGACAAACAAATAACGCCTAACGGAATTCTCCGTATCTACGTGCACCGTAAAAATGGAGGTATTTACATCGTTCTCGATCCCAATATCCCGCTCGATCAGGTAGAAAAGGTACAAAAAGAAGTCTCCGAGTTACTCGATGGAGATGCAAGGGAATTACAAGCTGTAGCAGATGCAAAGCAAGCTGCGGCAGAATCAGTAAGTGAGATAAGTAGCAGCGAAGAATAAGCTTATTTAAGAGTTTTATCCTTGGGTAGAAGACCTAAGAACTTATCCGCAAATTTGATCGCAGGACCATATTTTAACTTGCTGATCGTCTCACCCACATTACTAGCGAATACGGCGAAATCTTGTAATTCAATCATCTGTTCATGGAAGGCTTTCCCTTCGACACTTTTGACTTGTTTACTCCGTTCAGCACAACCTTTAAGCAGTTCCACAGCCGGGTCTATCTCTCTGCGTTTACGCTCACGAAGCACGATAGTAAATACTTTCCAGACATCCTTCTCTGCTTCAAAAAACTCTTTCCTCTCTCCCTTTTTCACCACGATCTTTACCAAGCCCCAGCCCACAAGTTCTTTCAGGTTCGTGTGCGCATTCCCACGACTAATCTGTAGCTCCGCCATGCTCTGATCGGTACTAATAGGCTCTGGACTGATCATCAACAGCGCGTGCACCTGAGCCATCGTTCTACTAATTCCCCAGCTAGTCCCTAAGGCTCCCCACTGCGAGATAAAGTCATCCTTGGCTGCTATAAAATCGTCTGTTGCGCTCATGCTTTCATTATTTACTGAAAGTACCCTAAAACACAAGAAAAATAGATGGACTGAAATATTCATTTAATCGATCCGCTATGAAATAGATTAATGAGTTGATCTCTGCTCCTTAAAACATAAGCTTCTGAAATTAATGAAATATCTAACCACAATCACTCTCTCCCTAGTATCGTTAGGACTTGTAACCGCTGGTGAAACCACCACTAAACCAAATGTCATTTTAATCATGGCTGATGATTTAGGATGGGGTGACACCGGCTATAATGGCAGCAAGGTGATCAAAACTCCTCACCTAGATAAGATGGCTGCGGAGGGCCTGCAGATGAATCGCTTCTACTCGGCATCATCAGTCTGTTCCCCCACTCGCGCGAGTGTTCTCACGGGCCGAAATCCTTTCCGCACCGGAGTCCCTTCTGCTAATGCAGGATTCTTAAGACCAGAGGAAGTCACACTGGCTGAAGCATTGAAAAGCCAGGGTTACGCCACCGGACATTTCGGAAAATGGCATCTAGGCACACTCACTCACACTGAAAAAGATGCTAACCGAGGAAAGCCAGGGAACATAAGAGAGTTTAACCCACCAAAACTCCACGGCTACGACGCCGCATTTGTCACAGAGTCGAAGGTGCCTACTTATGACCCGATGGTTTACCCTGCTAAATTTGAAAAAGGAGAAAGTAAGAAACTAGGATGGGCATTCAACAGTAAAGGTGAAGCAACCAAACTATACGGTACTTTCTACTGGGATATTGATGGCAAGAAAGTCACAGACAACCTCAATGGAGATGACAGCCGCGTGATTATGGATCGGGTCATTCCATTCATCGATAAGGCAGTGGCAGCGAATGATCCATTTTTCTCAGTGATCTGGTTTCATGCCCCTCACCTGCCCTGTGTGGCAGGACCTAGGCATCAAGAAATATATAAAGACCACCCACCACATCTTAGAAATTACGCTGGTTGCATTACTGCGCTTGATGAGCAGATCGGCAGGCTACGTGCTCATCTAGAAACTAAAGGTAAAGGCGTTGCTGATAATACCATGATCTGGTTTTGTAGTGATAATGGGCCAGAGAGTGCCGCACGTCCAGACAACGGAAGTGCGGGTCCGTATCGAGGGCGCAAGCGTGATCTTTATGAAGGTGGAGTCAGGGTTCCTGGTCTCTTGGTCTGGCCCGCGATGATAAAACAAGGACGCGAGACTGATCTGCCATGCATCACATCTGATTACTTACCCACCGTGCTAGATGCTATTGGCATGAATCACCCTCAACCTAGTCACACCCTGGATGGAGTGAGCCTCATGCCATTGATCGAAGGAAAGAAGATGAGCCGCACTAAACAACTAGGGTTTCTATACTCTAACAGAATGAGCTTTAGCAACGAGCGATACAAAATAATTTCCTACGCAGGAAAGCCATTTGAACTCTACGATATGCAGAAAGATGCTACAGAGAAGACAAATATAGCCGATCAGTCCCCTGAAGTCCTCGCTGAGTTACAAAAACAATTTACCGCATGGACGAAATCGGTAAAAGGAAGCTTTGACGGTGAAGAATATGGCACCAAGTCAGTAGAACGCGGAAAACTGAAATGGAAATTTCCGGCTAACGGAATCCCTACAAAAAAGAGCACCGCGAAGAAGAAGAAGAAGAAGAAATAACTATAACAGCGGCTTAGTCTGGGAGAGTGAACTGACGGTTATGCGGGATTATCGGTCCACCAAGTCAGTAATCTTGAGTAGATGAAACTTCTTCGCTGAGAAGCCCCCTTCCCATGCGCGTAAATATTAGGTTGTAAGTAGCTGATTAATCAGTGATTTACGTTTTCGTTTTTCCATGATTATATGGCGTGTATCGAACTTAAAACATATCTCTTTTTCAAGATCTGTATTCTCTAAAAATCGGGATGCTATCTCTTTTGAAAAGTTCTCCAAACTCAAGACTCTTCCGCCTAAGTTCAAGCTCGCAGCGATGTTCAACATGATCAGCTGGAAGATAAGTGCCACATAGATCAATGCCTGTTGATGATCATAATTACTCACCGTATTGAAAACTTGCTTCATGTTGATCGACTGTTTCCATGCCTTAAAGCGAACCTCGATATTCCAACGCAAACTATAAATTTCAAACAGATCTTCACTGCTCACGCTTTCATCGAGATTGGTCAAAAGAATATGCCAGCCATCTCTTATGATTGCTTGCCGACTAGGGGTGTTTTTACACGTTTACCTTCTAGCTCTTCTGCGTTTGGTCGCAAGATCA
>JBLHQF010000072.1:0-11514 GCA_047624885.1 Cryomorphaceae bacterium
CTCAGCCATACGGGCAATCCTATCGGAGTTCATGCCCAGATCTTGCATGGTTTTCGGCGCTATAACGGGTGTGTGGCCCGTATCAATTAATACTTGGCGTACCAAAATGGAATCGTACCTGAGCTCGTTGTGTCTATCATAATGGAGAAATGCGACACGTAGGGACTTACTAGAGGGCTTGATCTCTTTGGAAATAAGCCTTTTGCGGCGTCTCCCCTGAGAGATAATCAGGTTCTCATGCTCCAGCTGCTTCAGAGCTTTCGCCACCGCAACGGAATTGATCCCCATGGATTTTACAAGATGGTTTATTCCAGGCATGGTGCCAGCCAGCTCTCCATTGAGGATCTCCTCTCTTAGGTGATTGGCCAGCTGGTCGCTAGTGGATAGTGGACGGAATGGTTTTATGGGATTGATAGGCCAACAACTAAGCTAAATTTGGTTATAGATGTCAATCGTAAATATGTTTGAAGTACTAGTCTGATTTTTGGCATACCTTTACGGTATCAGGGACACCTTGTAAAAAATAAAATACCAATAACAATAAAAATGAAGAAAAAAAATATCAAATTATTCGCTACGACAATAGTCGCTACCACCTTAATCACAGGAATTTCAGCCAACGCCGCGACTGTTTTTTCCGCCAACTTCGACAGCACCACCGTCGCGGATTTTGGTGGCACCATCGGCTATGGCGCACAGCTTACCAAAACGAACCTGGATGCCGGAACGGCCACCGGCTCGTGGACTGTTAACCAAGCGCAAGACGCTCCGGCTACTAATACTGCCAAGATGATCCAAACCGATAACGGAGTCAATGTGACCGATAAAGCCTTGCGTTTCGGAATCAGTACTGATGGCACTATGGAGGTGGACACTGCAGTTCTTACCGCCAACCTGACGAGCACCCTGTCCCTGTCCAATACGATCACCGTGTCGTTTGATTACGGCATCATCTCGGGGGATGCCGCCAATAGAACAACATACATGACCGGACTCGATGGCAGCGGCAATCGGCTCTTCCAGATCGGGTTCATCAACACAAACGCTAACCGGCAGATGGGCTACTTCAACACTACCGGCAATTGGACGCTGATCGGAACCTCTGGCGACCTGATCGGCAACAACAACACCTTTTGGGACGCAGCATTGATGAAGAATGTCACCGTCGAGGTTGGCGCGAGCACCTACGACATCAAGCTGGCGGGCGTCACACTGACCGGCGGAAGCGGTATCACGTTCCGGGATGCTAGCGCCAGCGGCCTTAGTAATCTGGCGCTTTCAGCCAACAACAGATTTACTGGTGGCGCTTTTGACAACATGGTCGTCTCACAGCAGGTCCCCGAACCCTCAACCACCGCACTTCTCGGACTCGGAGGTCTAGCTCTGATTCTACGTCGCCGCAAGTAGCATCCAGATTGACACAATTTCAAAGAGTCATCCTTTCGAGGCTGGCTCTTTTTCTTTTTTCGTGCTCAGGAACAAGCTCGACTAACATTACGGATCGCGTCCCCCTCTAAATTCAGATAGTCTTCATCCTCAAAATCCGCCGCAACATCGGCTTCGCAACTTGCCGCTGTCTGGTAAATGGAGACGTCGTTTCATCCGGTGATCTAAAGTTTACGCTGTTGGATAGTTAGGCCTGCAATAGCCACTCCAACATTTGGGTGCCTGCGGCACGTTGATTAGTCATTGGCTTACTAGTCATTGGCCCAGCATGATGGAGCCAAGACTCCGACCAATGACCAAATGACCAATGACCAAACAACCAATCAACGGCTCGCAGAGCCCATATGCGTTCGAACCTGACTCATCGTATTTCTCCAAAAAATCAGCCCCAGATCTTTCGACCTGGAGCTGAACGAAACATTTGAATGAACGTGATTTGGAAATTACTCCGTATCTCCGTCATTGACGAAGTTATATACGAGCGCACCGATCACACCACCTACGATAGGAGCTACCCAGAACAACCAGAGTTGTGATAGAGGTAGTCCACCAGTGAAGACAGCCATGCCTGTTGAGCGGGCTGGGTTCACAGAAGTATTAGTCACTGGGATGCTCACCAAGTGGATCAGAGTTAATGTAAGGCCGATCGCTAGCGGAGCGAATCCTACTGCGGCTTTCTTACAAGTCACCCCCATGATCACATAAAGGAATACCGCAGTTAGAACGATCTCAGTGATTAGAGCCGCCACCATATTGTAGCCTTCTGGGCTACCTCCAGGAACATCAGGATGTGCACCAAAACCATTTGCAGCAAAACCACCTAGTTCAGTGAACCCTGCTTTGTTAGTATATATCAGGTAAATGACCGCCGCCCCGAGTATCGCTCCGATTGTTTGAGAAATGATGTAAGGAGCGAGATCCTTAGAGGGAAATCTACCACCAGCCCACAAACCTACAGACACCGCGGGATTCAAGTGACAGCCTGAAATGTGACCTATAGCGTATGCCATAGAGACCACAGTAAGACCAAATGCAAGTGCTACACCAAAGTAACCAATTCCGTTATCCACGGTGCATGCTAAAACCGCACTACCGCAACCGCCTAAAACGAGCCACATCGTACCAATTAATTCTGCTATATATTTTTTCATATTTTTGTATATTTGTGTTTAAAACAAAATTATCCTTAACACTGAACAAAACTTTAGCCAGCCAAATCTACAGAAAACCCATATTTTCATAGACACACCTATTGTTCTAGAACATTCGAAATCACAGCCACAAAAAAGCTCAGCATTTTTGCTGAGCTTATCATGTTACTATGATCATCAAATGGTACAAGGTGAGGGACTTGAACCCCCGACCAATTCGGTGTAAACGAACCGCTCTACCAACTGAGCTAACCTTGCATTTATTTAATGATGTAACTACCGCTTTGCTTAACTTTCACTCTAGTCTAGCGAGGCGAAACGCAAAATGCATTAAAATTTGAGATCTGCAAGAAAAAAGCATCTAAAATAGTATTTTTTCCATACTCTTGTATTAAATTTGACAAAAAGTGGCACAGCCAATGCTTGCAATAATTTAGCAGTAGCCTAAGAACTTCTACACCACCTAAAACTCTCTCACAATACAACAATCCAAATTATACATGGAAAACATAGCAATTATTACATCCGGTGGAGACGCCGCCGGAATGAACCCCGCAGTGAAATGCGCTGTAGAATACTCACGCAAGAAAGGCTATAAACCGTTCCTAGTCAGGGACGGATTGCGCGGACTCATCGATGGTAAAATTGCAGCAGCAACCAACGAAGACGTCTCCGGTATCATGCACCGTGGCGGCACCGTACTCCGCTCGTCTCGCTCAATGAGGTTTTTTGAATACGAGCACCGCAAGACCGCTTATGAGAATTTACAAAAACTCGGCATCAACAAGCTCATCATCATCGGTGGTGATGGATCATTCAGTGCGCTCAATCAATTTTACGCGGACTTCAAAGTCCCCTTCGCTGGCATCCCAGCCACTATCGATAATGACATCCCAGGCACTGACTACTGCCTCGGAGTAGATACCGCCCTCAACGTCATAAGAGAATCCGTTGACTCCATCCGCGATACCGCCGCCTCATTTAACCGCGCCTTCGTCATCGAGACCATGGGCAGACACTGTGGCTACCTCGCCATCACCAGTGCATTATCAAGTGGTGCGGAGATCTGTATCGCGCCAGAAATGGATTATGACCTAGATTCCATCGGGGAGAGACTCAGAGAAGACTGCGCCAACGGCAGAGACCATATCATTGCAATCGTGGCAGAAGGCACTAACATGGGAGAATACCTCACTCGCTGGATCACTACCAACCTAAACATGGACGCCAGACTTACCGTATTAGGACATGTGCAGCGTGGTGGCTCACCCACAGTAAGAGATCGTATCATGGCATATAAATTTGCGGTAGCAGCTGTGGAGTCACTGGCAGCAGGAAACACTAACCAGATCATGGTCTTCAATGAAGGAAACTTTGGCAGTATTCCTATCAACGAAGTAGCGGATTCGAAATACGTGATGGACCCCACACTACTACAACTCTCCGCCCACTTAGGGAGGTGATTCCAAAATCATCAAAGACTTATACTTGCCGATTCACAAATAATCAGTAATCATGATAACAATTCAAACACAACAACTACCAAATCAATGTTTAAAAGAATAGGAAATCTCATCAAAGGATTCTTTGGGCTCTTCGTAGGAGGACTCGAAAAACGTAATCCAAAAGCGCTCCTCGAAGTAGAAAAAGAAAACCTTCGCAAGCAAATCTCTAGATTCAACCAAGGGCTAGCATCACATGCCGGGTTAGTCGAACAACTCATCTCACGCGTCAAAAAGCTCGATAAAGAAGAAAATGACCTGCGCGCTAAAACCGCGGCTAACCTCAAATCTGGTAACCGTCAACTCGCGGGTCAATACGCTCTTCAACTAAAAAAAGTAGATGCCGAGCACGATGAAGTGAAGGTTCAGCTTGAAAACTCAGAGACCCAATACAAAGAACTCATCAAAGCGAGAGACATTTCAGTTAAGGAAGCTCGCGTTAAAATTGAGGAAATCAGCCGCGGCATCGATGATGCTCAAGTTCAAAAAGCTGCCGCTGAACTCAATGAAATGGCATCTGGAATGATTACTAGTATCGGAGGCTCAGGTGACACTCTTACCAGACTCGAAGAAATCGTCGAGGAAGAGCGCACCAAGGCCGCAGGCCGAAGCCGTGTAGCCAGAGACAGTATGGATATTTCTGAGATCAATATGAAGGAATCTGAGCAGGAAGCCCTCCAGGACATGGCACTCGCAGAGTTCGCCGCTGAACAAGGCATCGCCATAGACAGCGAAGATTCAGTAGCCACTCCCGCCGCTGAGCCTGAAAAAGACGAGGAAACCCCATCATCAGGATCCATGGGGCCAGGAGTCACTCAGTAACATCTAGAAGCTAATTTCTAAAAGAAATGGAAACGCATATCCTGCTAAAGAATAGGGGTTTCTTCGTTATAAGCACTAGATACAAAATACACATCTCTTGATGAAACATCACTCAGTCACTAAAATAATAACAACGCAATTGACATTATTATTATTTTTAGTATGCGGATGACATGGCCAGCCTATTAATATCCACTTACCCTAATGATAAGCCTGATAGTTTCTCCAAGATTCAGCAAAAATACTTTTCTGAACAACTACAGCAATCAGATCAAGTCAATCTGAGTTATGAACAGTTTCGTGCTATCTGCTATGATAGCCACGAGCTCGGAAGATTACGAGAAAGAGCTCTTAGAAAGAGTAACCTGAACTTGGGATAACTTTAAGAACCCACCAAAAAACCACACAAACTCTTCTAAAACCTTTTAGAAGAGTTTTTTCATTCCCAGAGCAGAGCCCGACGAAAGACATTGTAAGTTGATGCTGAATGCCCATTTCATGAGTATAAAAAAATAAATTCATAACATTTGAATAAAATTGGAATCACTGAGGTCAAACATAGTGAACCACAACAACTAAATGATTATGAAAAAAATACTAACATACTTAAGCATACTAACAGCCGCCTTCCTTTTCACACCGAACACGGCGGAGGCCAGAAGCCACTCACACGGTAGCACCACCTACGTAAGCGGACATTCATCATGCGGATGCCCTATCTACACCAAGAAGGTCTTCGTCCGTCACGACTGCTACGGCAGACCAGTGTATAATTACTACAGACAGGCATCTAACTGTCACTGCAACAGAAATAGCTACCGCTCAAGTAACCGCTATAGTTCACACAGAGGATACAACTCAGGTAACAGCTGTAGCAACAACTCACGCTACAGCAGCAACAGATACAGATCACACGGATACTACAATGGAGGATCTAGACTGCGTATAACCTATAGAAGGTAATTAAAAAACTTACCTCCCGCTTATAGCCCCTTACGTCACACGCGGTTCCTATATAAGCTCACCACTAACCATAACACACACAAAACGGAGACTGATCACAGTCTCCATTTTTGTTATTTAAAATTTACTTATTCGCCTTTTCCTTATCGATGTCCCAAGCCGTCATCCAGTATTGATTGGTCTTCTTGAATCCCATCTTGAACATTCTCTCTTCCATATCCGGAAAATGAGCCGCACCATAAAAAATACCAATGTTCTTTTTTCCGCTTGCTATCTGATCATTCATCACTTGCAGACACTTAGCATTTCTATCTCCGATGATCACACTCTTGCCAGCAAATGCTGCGATCTGATCATCACCCTGCCCAAGCGTGTGAACGATATTGAGTTTCAGCAAATGCGCATTTCCTGTCACTAGCGCTTTAAATAACTTAATCATACTTGGCTGCTTTACGGGCTTGCCTGTATCCTTTGCCTGATTCTGTGCATTTTTCAGCGCAAAGCTTAGAATAGATTCCTCCTTCTCATTCTGTAATTTCTGAAATTCCTCCATCGATAGATCAGCATGGACAAAGTTCTCTTTACTGTAATCCACATGATCTTTCTGACCTGCTAGATCGAGCTTATCCTGCATCGTGTTATAAATCGTCCCTAGTATACTGAACTGCAAATCTTTCTGTTTCGCCTCCTCTATCTTTTTACCTCTCTCCATCTTATCACCCCCCACCATCTCGAAGAGCAGTACCTCAGACTTGGTAAACAGAGTGTTGAGATCAGTGAAATACTGCTTATCAGCAATATGCACCGCGCCGATCAAGTCCACATTCACTCCATCCTTCACATAGCGTGTTACTGATGTCTGAAGCCGCACATTATTCTCATCTTCGGTCACTCGGATATAGTCCGTCTTAGCTACCTTATTCTCAGCCACTTTTTTCGCAGGCTCTACCACAACGGCATCCTGAGCATAAGCATTCATCGGGATCACCAGAGCGATAGCAGTTAGCAGTGGTTTAGTAAAAAAATTCATCATGCCTTCAACATGCCCCAACTCAGATGAAGATCCAGAGAAAAATTGCGTCAATAAACTATTCGGAATGCACCAATCCTAGTTTTAATGTGAAATAATCCTATTCCTATGCTAGTAATATCTATTATGCACACAACCAAATCCATTTTCACCCTTTCCTACCTCTGCTTCAGTTTTTCACTATCAGCATGCAATGATGAGAAATCTCCTGAGATTAAAAAAGAAGCTATCGAGAAAGCCGCTACCGGGAAAACAACGCAACTCTTCAATGGCAAAGATCTCACCGGCTGGAAAAAAGTGGGTGGCACTGGTCAATACAGGGTAGAAGATGGATGCATCGTCGGATTTGGCGAAAATATCAAAGGAAACACATTCTTACGCACAGAGAAAACATACACTGACTACGAACTCACCTTCGAGTTTAAATTTGATCACCGCAAAGGCAACTCTGGAGTCATGTTCAGAGCGAACCAAAAACCTTCTGACGACGGTAACGGACGAGTCTTCGGTTACCAATGTGAAGGCGACAACAAAGATCGCTCTTGGACAGCTGGCCTCTATGATGAAGCGCGCAGAGGATGGCTCTACCCTACTAAAGGTAAAGACGGAGCTGAGCTTGCCAAAAAATTCACTGAACAAGGAAATAAAATCTTCAAGTGGGAAGACTGGAACACCATCACCATCCGCTGCGAAGGCAACCACATCCAGACCTGGCTCAATGGCGAAAAACGTGTAGATTTCATCGACGAAGATAAGAAAAATGACACCCGTGAAGGCTTCTTCGGTCTCCAAGTGCACGGTGGCAAATCTTTCCAAGCGCGTTGGAAAAACATCGTCCTCAAGCAACTCAAATAAACAACACTGCTCTCCATGAAAAAAATACTACTAGCCTCAATCTTAGGAATTTCCAGCATCTACGCCCAGCAGGGTGATAAAAGAGATAAGAAGAACACTCAACAGATAGAACCCATCCCTGCGAGCGAGATTCCTGCCGCACCTTACCTTGGCATCGAGGACTCTATGAAGGCATTCCAAGTGGCCGATGGATTCCAGCTAGAACCCATCGCCCATGGAGAAATGGTACGGATGCCCGTAGCACTAGATTTCGACTCAGACGGTAGAGCCTGGGTAGTAGAAATGCGCAACTATATGCTAGACCTAGACGGCACAAGGGAGCATGAACCCACTGGCCACATCCGCGTTTTAGAAGACACCACAGGTGATGGCAAGCTCGATAAGATCACCACCTTTCTTGATAAACTCATCCTTCCCAGAGCCATCGCCGTCACTCCTGATGGCGTCCTTTACTGCCATGAAGACAAACTCTATTTCATCAAACGCGATGGACTAAAGCCAGTAGGCAAACCACAGCTCATCGATGCCGATTACGCAAAAGGCGGCAACGCCGAACATAAAGCGAACGGTCTCCTCCGTGGACTAGACAACTGGTACTACAATGCCAAATCTAACGCCCGCTATCGCCGTATCAATGGAAAGTGGACCAAACAACAAACAGTTTTTCGCGGCCAATGGGGAATCGCTCAAGATAACCATGGTAAGCTCTACTCAAACAATAATTCCAACTTACTCTTCGGAGAGACCAAACGCCCTGGTCTCCATTATGCCCACCCTAACTTAAAAATAAAATACAAAGCAAATCAACGCGTTGGCGACAACGCCGTCCACCCTATCCGCATCACACCTGGAGTAAACCGTGCCTATCAGAAAGGGCTTCTAGATCCCAAAACAGGTAAGATAAAGAACACCACTGCCGCTGCCGGCATGACGATCTACCGGGGAAATCAATTCCCAGAAAAGTACCAAGGTATGGGAATCGTCTCTTCTCCGTGTGCTAACTTAGTCAAGCTCATCGACATCAAACGGGACAATCAGAATAACCCTAAAGGTAGCCATCCACTAGGCAAAAAAGAACTCATTGCGACCACCGATGAATGGTTCCGTCCAGTCAACATCTACACTGCTCCAGATGGATCAGTCTGGATACTCGACATCCATTTTGGCCTCATTCAGCACAAGACCTATATGACCACCTACCTCCGCAAGCAATACAGCTCAAGAGGACTCGACAAGCCAGCAGACACACACGGCAGAATTTACAGACTAACGCATAAATCCAACCCGCTCGCAAAAGTCCCACAGCTCAGCGCCTTAAATGAGGCTGACCTCATCAAGCACCTAGGACATGACAACGGAACCGTTAGAGACAAAGCCCAGCTTCTAATCACCGAGAAACTTACCTCTGACTCGTCCAGTTTAGCAGCATCGCTAACTAAAGCATTTCTAGCTAGCTCTAAACCACTGCAACAACTACATATCCTCTGGTCACTCGAAGCCACCGGAAAAATCCCTGCTGAAGTATTTAATGCCGCGATCAAATCTGAAGACATCGCAGTACATACATCAGCCATGGAACTAGCGCATCTAACTGAGTCACCTAGTGAATTGTTAGCAATCAGACCAACAGCTAAAGTAAAGTCACAGGCAGCAAATTCGTACCTCTACGCACTCGGTGTCATCAACACCCAAGCGTCCCTTGAGCGAGCTGATGAAATCATCAAGCAGTCCCCTAAAATACTTGCCCTGCAAGAAGCCTATCTGACAGGAACTACCAAAGCCAAATCAAAGACAATCGCCTCCGACACGATTCGTGACAAGAAACTCGCCAGCCTAATTAAAAAAGCAAGCAGTGTCCACGACACGGCAGCAGTAAAACAATCAGGGGCAGGGCTTTCTGGAGACTACCTCAAAAGCTTCCACCGGGGTAAAAAAATCTATGCCGCCGCTGCCTGTGCTGGCTGTCACGGAATGCAAGGAGAAGCACCAGCACCAGGATTCCCAACACTTGCTCCGTCAGATTGGGTAACAGGAGATCCTGAGCGACTCACCAAGGTCGTGCTCAATGGCCTCACAGGTCCTATTACCCTCAACGGAGAGAAATTTCAAACCCAGGTAGCGATGCCACCAAACATGAGTAATCCTGCAGTCCAAAAAGACCAAGACCTAGCAGACCTCTTCAACTACATCCGCAACCTCGGAGAAAACCAAGCCAAACAAGTCACTGTAAATGAAGTCAAAACCTACCGTGCAAAAGCCGAAAAAAGAAACCAACCATGGACCGAGGAAGATCTAAAGGCAGCTAGATAGGCAGGCCGGTAATTTCACACCCCTCCTTCAGCTCAGCGTATCCTTCTTCAGGTCTCGTAAGCTGAAGAGCGGGTCACCGCTCATTGCATTGACCTTCCGCGCGCCTGTTCTTCGTTTTTCATACTGACCTTGGTAATTTGGATCATCTTGAGCAGAGTTTTTTAATCGTTGGAAGAATCCATTCACGAATTCCTTACTACCCAGCACCACACCATCACTAAAATGCCTTACTCGGCAACGGAGTAGCTCGGATCGGCTCAGCTTTCCTCCGCTTTCTAGAATACATGCAGACTCTGCTCTGCTAAAGCCCATGCGCTTCTTATACCGCAATGATTTTCGTTCCCCTCTCACTGGCTCAGTATCCAGATCTGCGGCTATGCCATCAACTGCCAGCACCATTCTATAATCGCCCATCACCCCTTTCCAGCTGTTCGATAAATCTCCCAGAAGCTCAACATTTGGCACCACATTTTCAACCCCCTGCATCACGCTCAGTAGCCCTAATTGTGCCTCTTTATTCCCAGCCACAGCCTCAGCATAACCACACCAACGATAGTCCTTCGGGTCTGCCACCATATTTGCCCTAAGAGGGTTCAAATCAATATAAGCAGCCACAGTCTGAGCCGCGTATCCGCTCTGCACTAACTCGCTTTTAAAACGACTCTCCCACAGCGTCCCCTTGACCCCATTTTCTCTGTTATACCATTGACTGAAGCACTGTTTAATCGATTTCATAAACGCACTCAAATCGCACATCCTAAGTATGAATGGGCGCTTAATTTCACGGATATACAACTCAGACAACTCCCCTGCTGAAACCCCTCCCTCACTCGTTAGCCCATTGGCATCTGCTTCCGATGCATCGGAGCGAGCCACCTCAAAACGTTCGCTCAACTGCATCACAAAATCTTCACTATAAACGAATCGCAATCGATTTAGAAACTCCTCATCAGTAGCATCCAAAATCAGCTCTGCATCCTGCTTCGGCGGCACCTCAACCAGGAGATGGATATGATTACTCATCAGGCAGTAAGTAAGCACTCGCACGCCACAAAACGCCTCATACTTCCGTATTGTCATCCTCATATATTCCTTCTCCACATCATTCATCAAGTATGACTTAAGCACAAAACGGCTCACACAATGATAAATTCCAGCCCGTTCCTCATGATCAGGTATCAACTGATGCTCTCTCTTCATTCTCATGACCACAGTATAGAAAACATCAGAAAAAGGTCAAGTCGTTTCTAATAGAGGGACAGGTCTTATTTTTCATTTTCATTTATTTTCACTAATAGAGGGACAGGTCTTATTTTTCATTTTTATTTTTCATTTCATTGAGGTCTTATTTTTCATTATTTTTCATATTTTTCATATTATTTTTCAAAGGGAACCAATTCGGACACATCATATTGAACCTCTTCCAGCTCGTTCG
>JBLHQF010000073.1:0-11388 GCA_047624885.1 Cryomorphaceae bacterium
CATGGTTTAAAATCCATCCTCCTAACTCCTGTCTAAACACCAGCATAAAACATCCCTGCCACAGGAGGTTCTGCCATTGCCGCAGCAAATAAAATCCAGCAAAGGAACGCAAAGAAAACCACCTTCTTCGGGCTTCTCTCAGCACCCGAAGGCACCCGCGCGCGCTGAGCGCTGCCCACCCCGATATTGACATAATCATCGCCACTCAATACCGCGAACTGAATGAGCAAGTATACATCTGTCCCGGACTTGAAGGTGCTGGTGATCGTATCTTTGGCAGCACCTAAATTTGTCCTTGTGATGACGAGACCTTAAACCTAGCCTGTTCAGCAAGTCATGAAAGCAATACTCACCTCAATTTCCCTCTCTCTCTCACTTCTCCTCACTACTCTCTCAGCCGAGCGACCTAACATCGTAGTAATCATGGTGGATGATCTCGGTTTTTCAGACATCGGTTGCTATGGCGGTGAAATTGAAACACCTAACCTGGATAAGCTCGCAGCAAACGGCTTGCGCTTTTCGCAGTTTTACAACACTGCGAAATGCCATTCATCAAGAGTCTCTCTCCTGACCGGTCAGTATTGTATCGCCGCGGGCGACGTTGCGCTTACCCATGCGGTGACATCTGCCGAAGTGCTCAAAGCAGCTGGATACTTCACCGCTATGACCGGAAAATGGCACCTGAATCAGGAACCTACAGACTTTGGTTTTGAACGCTATTTTGGCCACCTAAGCGGAGCCTGTAACTTTTTTAAAGGAGACAACACCTTCCGCCTGAATGGTGAAAAATGGAACGTCCCCGAGAAAGATTTCTACACCACTGTGGCCGATGTTGATTTTGCGCTCAAATTCATCAAGGAAGCCAGAGAGGCAGCCAAGCCATTCTATCTCTACGTCGCTTTCAATGCACCACATGCCCCACTTCACGCCCTACCGGAGGATTATGCTAAGTATAAAGGGCGCTACGATCACGGGTGGGATAAGATGCGTGAAGCCCGTATTGCAAAACTAAAGAAACAGGGGCTCATACCAAAGGATTTGAAAGAAAGCCCGCGCCCACCGCATGTCCGCGCTTGGGACAAGCTGGTGCCTTGGCAACGTGACTACGAGATCAACCGCATGGTCACCCTAGCGGCTATGATCGATCGAGTGGATCAGGAAATTGGCCGTCTGGTCAATGACCTCCGTAAAAATGACGAGCTGGATAATACCATCATCCTCTTTGTATCAGATAATGGAGCCTGTCCATACGACCGTAAAAAGCCGCTTCTCAATGTGGAGCCGACCAATGCTCAAACTTCCTTCGGAGATTCCACCGGCTGGGCATGGGCTAGAAATGCTCCGTTCCAATTTTATAAACAGAATCAATTCGAAGGCGGCATCAGCACCCCTGGTATTATTCATTGGCCTAAGGGGCTCAAGACAAAACCAGGAGAGATCATTGATACACCAGCTCACCTCATTGACGTGCTGCCCACGCTAGCAGATTTAGGAAAAGCAGTGATCCCTACTGAACATTCTTCTAGGAAATTACGTCCAGTGTCGGGCATCTCGCTCCGCCCCCTTCTGGAGGCAAAGCCATTGGTGAGGAAAGAACCTATCTACCTGCAGTTTGCCAATGACTTCGGCCTGCGGGATGGTGACTGGAAGCTGGTGAGCTTCAAAGGACAGCAATGGGAACTCTACAACCTCGCGGATGACCGCGCTGAAAACGTTAATCTGGCCAAGAAAGAGCCGAAGCGTTTACAAACGATGGTCGAAAAATGGCGAGACATGAGCCGCACAGTTCTCCATTCAGAAAAGCTGGCCGATTCTGTGATGAAACCCGCTGCAGACCCCAAGTCTAACAGCGGGTGGACAGTTTTCAGTGACTCAGAAAAACCACCTAAATATAAAGCTAAGGGTAAAAAGAAGGAGAAATAATGAAGTTTATAAAAATATTATCGAACTAAATACCTGTAATGCGTCTAAACTTGATTCTCCTGTTCATACTGACTTCCTTAGGCTGCTATAACGCTACTGCCGCAGATAAGCGAGCCGACGTCGTGTTTATCGTTGTCGATGACCTCAACGACTGGGTAGGAGCCATGGGCGGACACCCGCAAAGTCTAACACCAAATTTTGATCGTCTCGCCAAACAGGGCATGTTGTTCACCAATGCGCACTGTAATGCTCCTCAGTGCCTGCCCTCACGGAATAGCTTCATCAGTGGTCTCTACCCAAAAGCGACCGGCGTCTACATGAACATGGGACCGCGCACGACGCCGCGATTCACCAACCCAGTGGGTTTCCCCGAGCACTTCAAAAGCCAGGGCTACTATGTGGCTGTCGGCGGTAAGGTCGCACATGGCGGGCGACCAAAGGTTGATGCCTTTCTCGGCAATCCTAGCTGGCCAAAACCTGACCACATACCAAAGCTGAATGCCAAGGCGCCACCTTGGGATGGGGCAGCCCTCCCTTACGGCGATGAGGAAACCGGAGATTACAAAGTCTCAGAATTTGCCATCAAGCAATGGCAGACCAAGACTGAAAAACCGGTAATGATGGCGATCGGGCTATTCCGTCCGCACCGCCCGCTCTGGGCACCACAGAAATATTTTGACAAGTTCCCAACGGCGTCTACCCAACTACCCGCTCTGCCTCAAGGCAACGACTGGGATGACCTCCCAGAGTATGCCATCCGCATGGCGCGATCTCATGCACACAAGGATCTGCAGGATAGCGGCAAGTTCAGCGATCACGAGGCGATCCTAGATAAGAACGGGCAGACAGAATGGAAACGCGTCGTCGCCTCCTATCTCGCCAACGTCAACTTCATGGACACCATGCTGGGCCGCATTTTAAAGGAACTCGAACAGAATCCCCGCGATCGCCAGACAGTGATCGTCCTTACCAGTGATCATGGCTGGAATCTAGGGGAAAAAGGACACTGGTGCAAAGCTGGCTTATGGAAGAATACCACCATTGTGCCGATGGTTATTCTGGCTCCCAAAATCACCAAACCCGGTAGCCGCAGCAAGCAACCAGTCTCTCTTATCGATGTCTACCCGACGCTCTGTGATCTGGCCGGCATCGATAAGCCCTCGCACCTGCAGGGCAACTCAATCTTGCCCCTACTCATAGACCCGCAAGCCAAACGCCAAGCAGCCTTTATCAGCTACGGCCCCGAGAACACCGCCATTCAGACGGATCGCTATCGCCTTATCCGCTATGAGGATGGATCGGAAGAGCTCTATGATCATGACAAGGATCCCCACGAATGGGTAAATTTGGCACCTAACCCAGAATCTAAAGAGCTAAAGGAAAGCCTGAAAGCTAATCTTCTAGCATTCCAGAACAAAGACAAAGCCGCCCTGATCAAGCGGGATCAAACGACTTATGCCGAAACAACCACGCCATGGCTCTTCAAACAAGAGCTGAAAAAATAAGAACACACCCGAAGAGTAAAATTCCTAGCAGGGAATCCCTAACAATAATTTAAATGACAGAATCTATGAAATGGTTAGTTCTCAGCCTTGCTCTCACCATGAGTGTTGTTGCCGCTGATAAGCCCAACGTACTTTTCATCGCGATCGATGATCTCAACGACTGGACTGGTTTTTCAGGAGGAAATCCTCAAGCCCAAACACCAAACATGGATGCCTTGGCCAGTCAGGGCACGGTCTTCACCCATGCATATTGTTCGGCTCCTGCTTGTGGTCCATCGCGCACATCATTGATGTATGGCATCTACCCACACAAATCAGGATCCTATGGCCACCACGCTACCTACGACCCTAAAAAATTACTCCCTCGAGATCGCCTCCCACTCAATCTGAGTTTTCAGAACAATGGCTACTACACCGCAGGGTGTGGCAAAATATTCCACTATGCAGAAAAACGTGGTTGGGACGACTATGTAAGCAATTTCCCAGGCAAACAGGCAAAGGTCACCAGCCTTGGCTCGAAGCGCCCACTGAGCGACTGGAAAACCGGAGTAATCGATACCGAATCAGACAGTGATACCTCGGACGGCAAGCTGACCGACTGGGCAATCAAGCAGCTCCAAAAAGAGCATGAACAACCATTCTTCATCGCCCTAGGATTACGTAAGCCCCACTTGCCCTGGGTGGCTCCAAAGAAATACTTTGATCTCTATGATTCTGCCATAATTCAATTACCCCCGTCGCCCCACGGTGATCTAGAAGATGTTCCTGCCGCTGGAAAATCCTTCGCTCATAATATTCTGGGGTTTTTCAAAATCGACGATCACAAGGCCATCCTGGCTCATGAGGGGGCATGGAAGAAGCTAGTGCATGCTTATCTGGCCACCACGTCTTTCACCGATAGCAATGTCGGAAGGGTTCTGGATGCGCTGGAGAAAAGTCCGCATCTAGACAATACAATCATCGTGCTATGGGGAGACCACGGGTGGCATCTAGGTGAAAAAGAACACTGGCGCAAAATGACGCTTTGGGAACGAGGTACAAGAGTGCCTTTCATCATCAAAATTCCGGGAGGTAACAGCCATGGCAAAAAAGTAGCCGCCCCAGTTAGCCTTCAAGATATTTACCCCACTCTCGTTGACCTCTGCCAACTTAAAGTGGAGCAGCAACTCGATGGCAACAGCTTGAAACCACTGTTAGAAAATACTAGGGCTACCTGGACTAAACCCGTGCTAATGTCACACGGACCTGGAAACTTTGCGGTTCGTCAGGGGCCTTGGCGACTTATTCACTACGCTGATGGTTCGGAGGAACTCTACAACATCAGCAAAGACCCTCAGGAATTAACCAACCTCGCCACCCATAAAGAATCTTTACCCACAATCAAAACACTACGGGCCGCATTACCTCAAAGCTGGCGTTACCTCCTTGGGCCGCGTTTCAAGCTGTTCGCCGATCATTTTTCCAAGCCGCCCGCTGCAGCAAAAACACAACCATGACCCATCCCAAAAAGTAAATTTCTGGGAGGACATAATTTGATAAGTAGTCAGGCAAGCGGTGCCAGTTATTTCAACTCACCTGCCACCTTAGCAATCGCTCTTGGATAGAGGCTGTGCTCCTGAACCTGGATTCTCGCGTGCAGTGTTCCAGCAGTATCGTCTGTTAGGACAGGAACTTTGGCTTGGAGGATGATAGCACCAGTATCCATTCCCGCATCCACATGATGCACGGTGCAGCCACTCTCAGTGGCGCCATCCTCGACAGCTTGCTTCCACGCCATCAGCCCAGGGTAGGCCGGCAGCAGGGATGGATGGATATTTAGAATCCGCTCTGGAAATATATCCAACAGTGGCTGTTTCACTAGGCGCATGAAGCCAGCAAGGCAGACTATGTCCACACCTGCCTCTTTGAGCTTAGACGCGACTACCGACTGACTTTCGTCAGGAAATTTTGTCTTAAAGCCACCACAGTCTATCACTTCGGCTCGCAGCCCAGCCTTCCTCGCGCGCTCTAAAATATAAGCATCTGGGAAATCTGACATCACTAGAACGATCTCAGCATTGAGATCTCCCGTATCAATGGCATCCATGATCGCCTGCATGTTAGAGCCTGATCCAGAGCCGAGGACTCCGAGTTTGATAGTAGCTTGCATCAAATTTATTATAAATTTTCGACCCCAACCTGCTCCATTTTCTTGCGATGCTTCTTAGCGCGCTGCTGCTCTATCACGATTAATGCCATCACCATGCCCACCATCATGATGAGAAACTCCATCCCGTAGAAGACCCAGATATTAGTCATCGCCTTAGAGCTAGTAAACCCGTAGTTGTGCAGCCCTACTCCAAGGAAGTTCACATGCCACCATGAGAACACGATGATCATGAATCCGAATACGCTACAAACGTGGAGGCCTATTTCTTTGATGTAGCCACCGAGTCTCGAGTGGAGGATGACGAGCATCCATATCACGATTAGGAGCGCTCCATTTTCCTTCGGGTCCCAGCCCCAGAATCTCCCCCATGAGTCCGCCGCCCAGATACCACCTAAGATAGTGCCTACGAGACTGAAGAGCAGAGTGAAAGCTACCATCCCATAAACGATCTTTGTTAAATAAACCCTAGTTTCCTTGTTATCAATGAGACCAAAGGCTCTACCGATGATGTAAAAGTGAGAAATACAAGCCGCCACGATGCCGCCCATGTAACCGAGAGTGATCATCACCACATGGGTCGCTAGCCAATAGTTAGACTTCAGCACCGCCACCAGTGGATCCATTTGGTCTCGCGCCTCGCTGACCTCATAGCTCTTCGCCAAGAAAAGAATGGCCACTCCAAAACAGATCGCCACGCCTAACAGAATTCCCTTTTTATGAATCCACTCGAGCAAGAGAAGCAGGACTAAGCCAGCTCCCACGATGAATGGCATGGTGTCATAAAGCGTGCCTATCGGTGGACGATTCATAATCCACGAACGATGCGCGATGCCCACGACAGTAAATAAGCAGGCCAAGCTAGTGAGCCCATAAACTCCCCAATACAAGATCTTGCTGAGCCGCGTCCCTAAGCACAGGCACATAGCGATGAGCAAGATCCCCGCAAACAAGAGAATGGCGATACCGTTGTTGAAGTAGCTCATCTTGTTGAGCATCACTTCTCCAGAGAGGTGCCCTCCCTCATCTCCAAAATCTACATGGTTCGCATACTTCTTTTTGAACGCATTAATCCCATCTAGCTGCTTACCAGCATTACCTAAGCTAAACGAAAACTGCAGTTTTTCTAGCTCGATAAGTTCAGTGATTACATCATCCGGGTACTTTTTCTGCTGCGCTGAATATCTCAGAAATATCGGTATATAATCTGCATAGAAAGCACTAACATTAGCCTCCGTAAGCCCCCTGTGCTTACTCTTAAGATCTGCAACCTCATCTGCATAAACCTTATACGCATCATGATTTGGTCTCGCTACTTCTGCAAATCTTGGCCCTATCGGCGTCCAGGTTTTCTCTCCCTTAGTAGGGTTTATAATCAGTTTAGAAAACTCTCCAAAACCTCTAATGCCCATCAGCAGTTGAGCGTCAGCCACTACCTTATTATCAAGCACCCCGATAATCCGCATCTGCATCTTGTTATCAGCAATCTGAGCCAAGCGCTCTGTTGGTAATTGATTTTTGTTACTCTCGAAATAGCTCTCAATATCTGGATATCCAGTTAATTCCTTTAATTCATCAGAAATGATAAACAGATTCTTTAACGCTACATAGCTTTGTAGCAACCTATAAAATGCATGCATCTGCTCCTGCTCAGGTGAGAGGCTCTTCTGCCCAGCCTTATTTATCTGTTTATTAATCGTTTCTACGAACTCTTGTAACTGCGGTAAATATGGCCTAATCTGATCAAAACTGTATCGGTCTCTCAGCGACTTCACATCCATTCCAACCTGCTCAAGTATCTCAGAATTATCCACCCGGAATGATGGCAAATGATCTGCCATCTCTGGACGAAATATCACATCCATCATCCACTCAGTAGGGGTAAGTTTTTGCTTCTCACCATCGATCAGAACCTTCATGCCTCGGTCACCATGCATGGCGTACATGTAGCGTCTGGCGAGCGTCTGAAACGGCTTCACCCGGCCACCATCTTGCACTGGCAGAGTTTGCATTTCAACCACCACCCGCTTATCCCATTTCGTATAGCCAATGACCTCCTTCGGAAGCGTTGGCACGATGAGACTGCGTATTCCCACTCCTGCCACCGCCAGGATGACCAGCATGGTTAACGAGAATCCTAATAACCTAACTTTCTTGTTCATTTGATTGTTTCTTTCCCTTCTCTTTTCTTGTTTCTCTGTCTAAATACTTGGTCAACTTCAGCGCAAAGTGAAGGCACAGACCAAAAGCTGAAACCCACAAGCAGTAATTCGGCCACTGGTCCGCAGGATTAGTCACTACCTCAAATCCAGAATACTCAAGCCCGTTCACAGGCTCATTCCAACTCGCCTGATAGAGAGTGAATCCCTTATAACGCATAGGATGGTTCATCTTGATCGTCTGTTTTCTCTCCTGTTCATCATCCTCACCCGTCCATGCGATACTGCTCTGAAACTTACTCGGCTTTTTCGTCCCGGGGTAATACTCGCCCACGGAATTGATCAGATCCACCGAGAATGGCATCTTCCAGATTTCGTTTGGCATTTCTATCCCGAAGAGTTTTCCATCTACAGAAAATGTCTGTGGAAATCCTATCGACCTAGAAAGCAGAAGCTTCCTATCAGGCTCACCATTCTTAGGCTTCACCATCACGTAGCAACCGTAGTTAAAGTAATCCATGTTTGGGTCAAACTCTGCCGGATGGAGGAAAAAACCATCGACAATTTCGCCAGATTTCTTTCCTCGCACCTTATTCGCGGCATTTAACACCACCACATGCTCTCTAAAATGTCTCACTTCGAGATCAAATGGCAATTCCTTAAATGTAAACTTGCGCATCTTATCTTCCAGATCCTGGAGCATCTCATGCTTGATCACGTAAGGCTTCTGTTTCTCACCCTCTGAAGTGAATTCTGACACCTCGATGGAAGTGTAATCAAACTTAGTCGCGTAATCATACTTCGCACCCTGGAACGCTTCCATTTTAGAATGGATAGAGTTGTGATGATCCACGAATCCCACGACCAGAAGGGAAGCGATCCCCATGTGAGAAATCACCACGCCAATATTCCTCCAGCCTTTACGGAGTCTCAATATCCCGCCCAGCGACATATTTACAAACAGCACACAACAAACCCAATACGCACCAGGTAGTGGGATGTAAGTGGACATCCCTCCATTAATATGTGGAACTACCCAAAACTGCTTATGACTGTAGTATTTATCTAGCGCTTTAGACAGCCCAATATCCTGCATTTCAAGGGTGCTGAGCCATACCAGCAGCCCTAAAAGAACCAGACAGATCACAGCGAGCAAAAAGCTAGAAAAGAAATCTAACAGCTGATGCCCAATATTTTTTTTCTTCTTAGCCATCTTAGTATCCGCCTCCCTCAGCCTTATCTTTCGTGTTACCCTTCTTAGATCGTTCACTCGGTGTCTGGAGACTATTTAAACGCAGGCTTTTAGCGAAATTTATCAAGTTTTCTTGTTCAACCTCCACTTCAGCTTCAGGACCCATCATCTTGACGGTTACCAAAGTCCCACCTGACACATCACAGATCACACCAGTTACCCCCCAGTCCTCTGCTTTCACCGGCATTCCAGCCATCTTCTTTTGAAATGTCCCCCTGAGCTGAATCACATAAGCCTTCCGCCCATCTAACATCTCAAAGGTTTCTAACCCATCCAGATTCTCCAGCACTTCTTGACCAAATTCACGTTTCCAGCGATTCAAGTTAGCCAGTATACCACCACCATTCACCTGACCTACAGCTATCTGCGTGGCTTCACCAGCAGCATAATTTAATAATCTATACTCCGTGTGGTTGACCTTCCGCCAGCTAAGCGGCTGGGTCCCCATCCAAGAAGTGTAACTGCCTCTATACACCGCGGGGTTATCATATTGGCACAGTTCTCTGCGCTCAACAACCTCCACCTCCTTAGGCAGTTCCTTACACGAAACCAGCATTACCAATGGTAAAAACATACTGGAAATCTTACTTATGAGTGATCTAAATTTCATCGCTCATGCCCTCTAAACCCGTTTTTAACGTTTTGCAAGCGATTACGGAAAGAGAAAGATGAAAATTAGTTAATAATTGAAGCACAGAATTGACGATTATATTGAAAAAATAGTCGCCCCCTAATTTAACTTATCTTTTACCGCTTAGCTAATAAATCGGACCTAAAGAATCATTAACTGTCAGGCAATACTATCTCCAGAAGCAGAACAAAAGCCTCATAGCTAAAAAAGAAACTCTCCCCATCATCATCTCGTTGTATTCTTACGATAGAACAAATGAGAATAATGGTAGATGCATACTATCGAGATCAGCCCACCCATCCTACCCGCTAGACGGTCAGGTTCTTACTGACGAATTTCAATGATAAAAATAGTAATTTTCCTAATTTAAGGCATCCTTTAGTCGTTAGTTAACTAGCCAGTCCTAGAAAATCAACCAATCATGAGCCGTCACGCAACACTATCTCCAGAAGCTGAGCAAAAACTTCGGAACCAGAAAAGAAACTCCACCATTTCAGCTATCATCATCTCGCTCCTTACGTGCGCATTGATCGTAGCGATTCTTTTCTATATTGCCCTCTCCCCACTCTTCAAGAATACTGAAGAAATGGTTACCTACAGCAGTGGCGGAGAGAGCGAAGAGCCTATCACCAAGCCAGAAATGACCAACGAGGTTGAGAAAAAACCATCCTCTCCAGCCTCATCTATGGCAAAGGTAATCGCCGCCAACACTCCATCAGCAACCGCAATACCAGTCCCTGATGTGACAGTAGTGGAGCCATCACTCGACTTCGGTGATGGCAATGACTTCGGAGATGGCTGGGGCAGTGGCGCAGGCAACGGTTCTGGAGGCGGCGGCGGATTTTCTTTCTTTAACCAGAAAGTCAAAGCCGAGAGAGTCTGCTACGTTATTGATTACTCAGGATCCATGAGTGGTAAGAAGATAGAGTTACTTAAAGCAGAGCTTACGAAATCTATCACTGCCTTACCAGACAGTGTAGATTACCAGCTCATTTTCTTCGCAGGCCCCGTCTGGGTAGCAGGTGATGAAGTGACAGGATCAAAGGGCAAATTTACCATAAAGAGCAATGGTAAAGACTACGAGTGGATCACGACGGGTGGAGCACACGGCTACCAGCCCAAAGATAAGAATAAAAGACAACATGTAGAGTGGATCACGTCCAGCAAAAGCCAACGCAAGAAAAGCCTCGAAGCCATTCAGAATACCAAACTCGTCTACGGCACTATCTGGGGTCACCCCCTAGAAATGGCTCTCGCGATGCGTCCCAAACCAGATGTCATCTTTTTCATGACCGACGGATCCGCGGGTAATGATAGCCTAGAGACTGCCAAAAGAATCGGCCGCCTAGGAAAGAAAGAAGGCATCATGATCAACACCATAGCCCTTATGCTGCCAAAGGCAAAAGAAGCCATGGGCGAAATAGCTAAGCTCTCTAGTGGAGTCTTCACCATGGTCGATAAAGACGGTAAAGCAGTGGAGCAGAAAATAGAATAAAGCACGGATAAGATCATCTAAAATCCAATAATGGATTGCCGAATTGCATATCCCTGAAGATCTTCTATTATCAATGCATGACACTCTCATTGATACAAAAAAAACTGACCTCTACCCTGCTCGTTTTACTGGCATGCGCTGTCACCTGCAGCAGCAGCAGTCAGGCAGCCGAGACGCTTCCGCATTCTGTCACCTTTATTGGGCAGAATAAATTTCAACAGATCACACAGAAAGCCATCACGGGAAACTGGCGAGCGCTTGCGATGGGCGACCGCAT
>JBLHQF010000074.1:0-11347 GCA_047624885.1 Cryomorphaceae bacterium
GTGATCGAAAAACGGGATACCGGTATCAATATTAGAGATACCAGAGCCATCGATATTTAGTGATAGCTGAATCTTGGTCTCGGCAGTATTTCGGTTTTGTGAAGCAGTTCTCATAGTAATTATGAGGGGATAGTGAACTCGTGGTAGCCAAGATGCAATCCCTTTCCATTCGATGAGGGTAGAAAAGCTACTTACTTAGTTTGTCGATCGTCTCTTGCTTTTTATTAATATTTAGCTTATCGCGTACTCTATTTCCAAGATCTTTCCCCTCTTTGTCTTTGTTTTGTTTGGCTATGGCCTCTCTGGCCTCTTTAGCTAATCTGGCGCGCTCTTCGTCAGCTTTTATCTTGGCGAGCCTGTCATCTTCCATCTGCTGTATTGCTAGTTCCTCCATCACGGACTTGGCATCTAGGAGTCTTGGTTCAAGTTCATTGACGAGTTCTTGAGGAGGATTGGCGCTTTTGAATTTGTCAAAGCTCACCTTAGCCAGCATGTAGTCTCCACCGTCCAGAGCTCTGTATGTATCCCGGTAGAATTTACCGATATCCATGGTTGGTTTTTGTGAGTCGGTGTTGATGCGCTTGATTTCATTTTCGACCATGTTAATATTATTCTCGATGGGTTTTTTGAAATACTGGTTGATCGGCAGCCATTTGTTTCTTTTGCCATTGGTGGTGGCCAAGTTGAGCAGATTTTGATATTTTCGCTCTTCATATGCGAAAATTTTCTTCGTTCTGCTGCTGTCTCCAGAAGACATATTATCCAGTGCGCGTTTTCTTTTCTCCATCAGGACGTCTACGTTCTCAAGGAGTTTATGGAGCTTTTCCTCATAGCGAGGTAGAATGATGAGCGCTGCTTTTTGTGCTCTCCTGCATTGATTGGTGCCGAAGTAGTTATCTTCCAGACGCTCGAATGTGCTGAGGGCAGCTCGGTATTGTTTCTTTTTGAGATACTTCATGAAACTGTGCTCAATGACAGAAGCTTGGACATTGTATTTATCTGCTTCTATTTGTCGGGGAGTGAGTAGTTTTCTATTGAGTTTGATGCCACCAGATTTGATGATGTGGTATTCTTTTTTGAGAGTGGTTAGGATTTTTTCTGCATCTTTGAAATACGGGGAGGATGGATATTTCTTCATAAATGGATCTACCTTTAACCTCACGAGAAGTTCATATTCCTTGGCGGTCATGAGGTCTGGTGTAGGTAAAATAGAGTTGATTTTCTCGAAGGCGGCGATGGAAGGATCTATCTTAGTGATTTCAGCTATTTTAGATTTAAGTAATGTCTTCTCCGCGTAGACATTATTCGAAACCTCAGCTCTTAGCAGATAACTATCGTGGGTTTCTCTGATGATACTGCCATTGACCGAGGTGCCATTCTTCATCAAGAATATGTCTGCACTAGCGCTTGAGCTAGCCAGAAGAAGCAGGGTTAGTGGGGTGAGGACTGAAATTATCTTTTTGAGGGTTTTCATGGAGATTAAAAATGTTAATATAATAGTTTAACTTATCCTGAGACCATAGATGGTTTGAGTTACATTGTAAAGACACTTCTTCGGTATGTGTGCTAGAGTGCTGAGTTTTTAGAAGGTAGAGCGTTAGTTCCAGATGATGCTTGTCATGACTATTATAGCCAGTGTATCAGTAGATTACTAAGATGCGAATAGTGGCACTACATGGACAGATGGGAATGGCGAGTGATTGGGATGCTCATGCTAGGGGGCTAGCTAGGGGCGGTCACCTACTAGAGGCGGTGGATCTGTGGCGTTACCTTGAGGGCGGTAAGATTGGCTTAGAGGCATTTGGTGAGAAATTAAATAAGGATCAAGATGACGGTCAGGTTCTGTTAGGTTATTCGATGGGTGGGCGGTTGGCTTTGCAGGCATTGATCGATGAACCTCAAAAATGGAAGGCGGCTGTGATTATTTCAGCCCACGTTGGTTTGACAAGAGAGGGAAGGCAGGCACGCCGAATAAAAGATAATGAATGGGCTAGTAAGGTAGAAAATCTAACCTGGAAAGAATTCCTGAGTGAGTGGAATGGGCAAGGAGTGCTAGGGAATGATGTGATGCCAGAGAGGTCTGCATTAGAAGCTAGCAAAGTGGAGATTTCTCGCTCTTATAGATGCTGGAGCTTAGCTGAACAGGAAGATTTGATAGAGAAATTAGCGAATATAAAAATACCTATTCTCTGGGTGGTAGGCGAGAATGATGAGAAATTTTGCAAGCAAGGAGAGAGAGCCGCCAGCAGGCTGACGGATGTTAAGGTGCTTATAGTCTCGAACTCTGGACACCGCGTGCCGTGGGAAGCCGAGGGAGAACTAACTGATGCGATCGGCCAATGGATTACCATGTGAACTAGCTAGTCGGCTAGTGATGCGGTATAATGCTTCCACTATTTAGAAATTCCTGATAATACTGCGCCCGATCAATCTATGAAGCCTTATCAGAAATTAGCAGAGACACTCACCCCAGAAGGTGAATCGTTGGAACTTTTCCAGCACGATGACAGTTTTTTTATTAGCTCGAATGGGCAGCGACTGATGACTAGTCTGGCGCATGGCTCGGAGGAAGAGCTAGCACGCGTGGCGTGCCAGCCATTTCGCTCAGCCAAGCAGCCTATCGTCCTTATCGGTGGGCTAGGGATGGGGTTCACGCTTGCTGCTGCTGTGGAGTCTCTGCCGCAAAAAGGCGCTACTTTTGTGGTAGCAGAGCTGACGGACGCGATTCTTGAGTGGAATCAAACTCACATGAAAGGCATGCATCCTGGCTTATTGGATGATCCGAGAGTGGCGGTGAAGATCAAGCCTGTGCAGAAGATTATGGCAGAGGCAGATGCGGTCTATTCTGCGATCATGCTGGATGTGGATAATGGGCCTAGTGCGTTTCACGGTGAGGGAAATGACAGTCTCTACACGCTTGAGGGGATTCATTTGGCGAAGAACGCGCTGAAGGAGGGCGGGATACTAGCAGTATGGTCGGCCTACTCAGATCCTAAATACACTAAATTATTACGAAAGGCTGAGCTAGAAGTCTCTGTAATAGAGGTTCCAGCAGCGCACAAAGGACGCAAGAACCGGCTGCACACGATCTGGTTGGCGAAAAAAGGGAGCTATGTTTCTCAAAATGCACAAGATTCTAGAAAGAAACGAAGATAAATCCCCCTGTTATCGTCGCTAAGACGATAACAGTAACAGAAATTAAACAAGAATATGAAAACTTTTAAAAGTAACTCACTCATTCCCACTATGACTAGTGCGCTAGCTCTCTCAGCGATCACTCTCCAAGCGGGCGAGCACACTGCAAAGGCGGGTAAATTTGAACAAATTATCAAACTAGAGGCTGCCGCGATACCAGATGCGGGCTATCCGGTATCGATCAAGCCAGTAGTCTGGACATCGGTAAAGATAGAAAAACTTCTCCCACACGGATCCCCTGTGAAGAAAGGTGAAAAACTTCTCTGGATAGACACAGATGCTCTCGATAAGAAGATAAAAGAATTTACTAAAGAGCGCGTGAAGCAGAAGCTCGTATTAGAGAGCTCTGAGCTAGAGTTAGCTGCTCTCAAGAATACCACTGCGGATTCTCTAGCTAAGGCTGGGATGGAATACAAGCGCTTCCAAGAAGATTCCGACTATTATAAAAAAGTCACTAAACCTCAAAACGTATCCGATAGAGAATATAAAGTTAAACGAGCCAATGATTATCTCTCATACACACAAGAAGAGCTAGATCAGCTACTGAAAATGTATGAAGAAGATGGGCTCACCGAGGAGACTGAGGAAATCATCATCAAGCGCGCTAAGCACGGACTCACTGGCTCAAAGAGAACCTTGGCAAAGGCAGAGAGAGATGCTAGCTATGAAGGGAAAGTAACCACTCCTAGAAATGATGCCGACTGGGCTATCTCAGCAGAGGCTAAAAAAAGATCATGGGAACTCACTCAGAAAAGCTTACCGCTAGCGCTCAAAATAAAAGAGCTAGATGTAGCCAAGCTAAGACGCGATGATGCCATAGCAGCAGAGCAGCTAAAGGATCTCAATGCCGACCGCGAACTCGTGGAATTCAAATCACCAGTAAATGGTGTGGTTTACTTTGGTGAATTCAAGGATGGTAAATGGATCAACGAGGCAGCAAAAAAAATAATGCGTAAGGGGGGAGTAGTCCCTTCTAATGTGACTCTGATGACGATAGTGCCTGCTGATACTAAATTAAAGTTCAATGCCTTCCTAACAGAAAAGCAAAGGCAGCTATTTACCCCCGAACAGACTGGGAATCTTAGGCTTCACAGTAACCCGTGGAAGAGCATCTCGATGAAATCAGAACTGATCAGTGAACATCCTGATTTCGCTCATCAATGGCTTGTTTCATTCACCTCTCAGGCAGATCTTCCAGCTGGTGTGATGATTGGCTCAAAGGCGAATATTTCTATTGTTGCAGCCTCCGCTGACGACGTGCTAAGCATCCCTGTGAATGCGGTGAAATCAAATCCTGATGGAACTTACACTATCCGCATAAAGATGGCAGAGGGGGATCCCGAGGTCACTACTGTCGAGCTGGGTAGGCAAGCAGGCGACAAGATAGAGGTCCTTAGTGGCCTTAAGAACGGGCAGGTAATCCTAACTCCTTAATTAGTATGAAGTGCGGTATCTACCAGCTAGGCCTAAGTTTTTGTTACCTGACGATTGCATCCCTGAGCCTCCAGGCTCAGAAGATAAAGCGTGTGCCGATGCTTCCGCTCGCAGATAATGTTCAGGTCGATGCCGTCGTTCTGGAAAATTCAATTCTTAAAGGAGTGGACTTCTTAGTCAGGTCACAGAACAAAAATGGCTCATGGGGAGGTCCCACGAAAACTAAAGGTCTCAATATTTACGCCCCACTCCCAGGTGCACATCACGCCTTTAGGATGGGTACTAGCTGTCTTGCCCTCACTGGACTACTTGATTCTGGTGACCGCCGACCAGAAGTCCTAGCGAGTATAGAAAAAGCAGAAAAATGGCTTCTAGCAGCATTGCCACGTCTCAGACGAGCAGATGTTAGCACTACTTATAACGTCTGGGGACATGGCTACGCCCTGCAGTCACTATCAGCGCTAGCTGGCAGAGAAGGGGTGAGTGATGAGAGAATAGAAATTTACAAAAAGGCAGCTAAGGGCCAGTTAAATGCACTGGTGATGTATCAAGACATTGATGGCGGATGGGGATACTACAGTAAGATAGCCACCGGCAGGCCGTCTGGCGGGTCAATGAGCTTTACCTCAGCGGCTGTGCTAGTGGGTGTTTATGATTGCCAGAAAGCCTTTGGGATTAAACTACCTGAAAAACGTCTCAAGCTGGGTATCAAATCCATCCAGTACCAGCGAAATCCGGATTTTAGCTATTCCTACGCGCGAGGGCACAAGATGTATCCTCGAAACCCTATTAATAGGCCTGGGGGATCACTAGGTAGATCTCAGTCAGGAAATGCCGCTCTACGGCTCTTCAATGATCCTAAAATCACTGATAAGGTGCTCATTAAGTGGTTAGATAGACTAGTGAAGCGCAATGGCTGGTTAGACATCGGTAGGAAACGACCTAGACCGCACGAGACTCACTTTGCTGTATCAGGATACTTTTATTATTTTGGGCATTACTACGCTGCGCGTTGTATTGAAGTTTTACCGAAGGCTGAGCAAGCGCAATGGCAAGACAAGCTAGCTGGAATCATCATTGATAAGCAGGAAAGCGATGGCTGCTGGTGGGACTTCCCATTATATGACTACCACCAGCCATACGGCACTGGCTTCGCATTATCGACGCTTGTTCGCTGTAGGAAGTAGGATTTGTAATAACCGTTCAGCTATTGGTTTTCTCTACACCGTTGGTGAATGGCGATGAATGGCTGTGCAGTCTATATGAAACGTCTAAGCACAAAAAAGCGCATCTGTTGAACAGATACGCTTTTTGTTTATTGAAAACTAATGAATGAAAAACGACGTCAAATTATGACTCTTTCGCTATCACGTTGATAGTGAGTGTCGTGTTGACATCTTGAGCTAGCTTGATCTCGATTTCGCTCTTGCCGCTTGTCTTGATTGGGCTGTCGAGCTGGATCGCCTTACGGTCGATCACGATACCGCCTTCTTCGAGCTTCTTGTGAATGTCGATTGATGTGACTGATCCGAATGCCTTGCCGCCTTGACCGATTTCTAGGTCGAAGCTTGGAGAGAACTTCTTGATCTTGGCAGAAACTTTCTCAGCTTCAGCGAGCTCTTCAGCGAGACGCTCAGCGCGCTTTGCATTGAGTTCATCGAGCTTAGCGCGGTTTGCATCAGTCGCTTCGTATGCCTTACCCTGTGGGACTAGGTAGTTGCGTGCGAAACCTGCTTTTACTTTTACGATGTCAGCTTCGTAGCCGAGACCGTCGATCTTTGTGCGGAGAATTACTTGTGTAGTAGCCATGGAATTATATAGGTTAGATGATTGATTGTTTGTATCAGGGTCTATGAGTGAGGTGCTAATTTAGCGTCTTGACCTAGAAGATCTTAACGGTTGTAGCTGGAACCTCACATAGAACTTGTCCCTTTTGTTTGGAGGCGACGGTTTAGTGCGCTTAAGGAGAGTAGTCAAGCGAGATTTCTCGTTTCTACTAAATTCTACTGAAATCCCGGCTATTTCTGGCATTTGGGGCAGTAAAACGTCGATCTCTGTCCCAGGACGACTCGTTTGATGATCGTCTCACATCTGCGGCACGGCTGGCCCTCACGGTCATAGACATTGAGTTGCTGTTTGAAGTATCCTGGCTGGCCATCGGACTGGATGAAGTCCTTGAGCGTGGTTCCTCCTTGGTCGATGGATCTCTGTAGCACCTTGCGAATGGTCTCGCGGAGCTTGATGAGCCGTGGCTTGCTGATTCTGCCAGCCTCACGCTGCGGGTGGATACCAGCTGTGAAAAGCGCCTCACATGCGTAGATGTTCCCGACTCCTACCACGATATGATTATCCATGATGTGTTGTTTGATAGTCTTTTTGCGCAGCTTAGATTTCTGCACTAGATAGTCTGCACTAAAGGCATCTGTAAGAGGCTCAGGACCGAGCTTTATAAAGAGTGGATGCTCGGAAATGGGCTGATCTGTCCACAGCACACAGCCAAATCTCCGGGGATCATGATAGCGCATTTGCAGTCCTGAACTGAGATGGAATATGACGTGGTCATGTTTCTTTAGCTCCTCATCTGGAGAGCAAATTCGGAGGCTGCCAGACATGCCTAAATGAATGATGATGTGCTGGTTCAGAGGGAGTGCGATGAGGATGTATTTAGCCCTGCGGGAGACACATGCTACCTCAGCCAGTGGGATATTCTTTAGGTGGTAAATTTCATCACTCACTGGCCAGCGCAGACTGCCATTTCTTATATCGATAGAGGTAAGTTTTTTTTCACAAAGATGTGGGGAGATCCCTTGGCAGGTTGTTTCGACTTCTGGAAGTTCAGGCATGTGGATAGGAAATTAAGCGAAATTCGAGATTGCGCAAACTAATTAGGATAGCTAAGAACAGGCATTATGAAACGTAAATTCATTGTTTGTCTTCCGTGTGTCGTGCTTAGTTTGTTCATTAGTTCCTGTGGAGATAAGAAATCTGCCGATTCAGCAGCAGGTGAAGAGCAGGCTGATACTTCTAAAGCAGAGCGCGCAGAAGTAGAATCAGCAAACCCAGAGATGGACGAGCAGGTGGAGCAGATCAAGGAAATACAGAAGCAGCAACAGGTAGCTCCAGTGAAAGAAGAGGAAGTGCGCGATGTGGCAGGATTTGCCAAGCACCTGCCGAAGGAGACCGAGATGTTTTTTAATGCTCAGGGCATTGACGGTCTCATCGGCTCCATCCGTGGCTCCGAGATAGGGCGACTGATGGCGGATCTAGCTAAGAAGGAAGGAGATGACATCGATGAGGTAATGAAGTCTGATGACTTCCAGGAATTTCTCAATGTAGCAGGTGAAGACGTCTTCATTTCCATGGGTGATGGTTCAGCGAAGTCACTCAAGACAATGGGTGATGTTTACAGCATATATTACAGAACGTATTATTACGTGATCGGTAAAATGCTGGTTAACCTTATTGATAGCGGGGATATGACTGAGAGTTCTGAAGCCATGATACAATCATTAGCCAAGCAAGTTCTGGATGAGTTACTAGAGCTAGATGACTATCGCATGCCTAGTGTTGTCGCTGGTTTTAAGGTGAGTAGTGAGGGTGACCGAGATAGATACACGCTTCTTCTTCAAGAGACTTTCGCGAAAGCTCTCGAATTAAATGATAAATCACCAGAAATGAAAAATCTATTTGAGGCGGATTCTGTTGATGCTTATGGCGGGTTTAAAGGGGTGAAAATCAATTGCTCCAAAATGTTGGAAGTATTTAAAAGCACTCCTAAGGCTGTTGAAGAGATGGAAGAAATGGGTCTGAGCAAGGAATATATGGAAAAACTGACCGAGAAGTTTGGAGACTTTAAGCTGACTCTATTAGCAGGTAACTATAATGACTATATCGTGATCTATTTAGGCGATCGCTCTGAGGGATTAAAATTTGTGGATCAGCCAAGTGATTCACTCTTAGCCAATAAGCAAATGGCATTTCTGAAGGAATATAAAGGCAAGAAAGTAGTTAGTGTCACCTACATGTGTAAGGAGATCTCTGAGGAGTTTTCCAAAGTAACTACCATGATGGAAGATCTCTCAGTAGGTGTGTGTAAATTTCTGGCAGAAACAGAGTCTCTCGGTGATACTCTTCACATCCAGGCGCTACTCAAGAAGCTTGCTGTGAATTCAAAGAAGCTAGATAAGATAACTTCTCCGGGTAGGTTTGGAAGCGTGGCGTATCTCGAAGATGGCTTTAAGGTCGACTCATTCCATGGCGGCGATTCAGTCATGTATGATCTAGACACACACAGAAAACTAGCAGACATAGCCATGCGAAAAGACGCAGTAATTTCATCCAGCTGGGTGGTAAATGCAGCAAATGCCGAACTCGCCGTGCACAACCTAGAGGATATGGTGAATCTCGTGTACCAGGCCGCTAAGCTCACGGTGGAGCATGATATTAAGGATTCCGAATTTTTAGAGTTTGCTGATATGTTCAAGATGATAGACGGGCAGTTTAGCGATGATCTAGCTACCATCTGGGAAGCTGTGCGAGAAGGAGTGCATCAGGGACTAGGAAATGAAGGTGCCATGGTGATGGATCTAAAAGGCAAAATGCCGAGAGTGCCAGATGTACCTACTATCGTGATAGAAAATGGTAAAATACCCAGATTAGCCATCGGATACGACGTAGTGGATCGTAGTAAACTAGTTGACAGCTGGAAGGTGATCGATGCTACTAGCAGGAAGATCGTTTCCAAGATTGAGAGTCTCACTAATGAAAAAATCAACTACAGGAAGGCTGAATACGCCAAAAAAGAGGGGGCAGATTTCTGGAGCTACCAGCTCGGCATCACATCGCATCAGGCTAATCTCGCACTCGGGATCAATGACCAAATGATGTTCTTTACAACTTCACCAGCATTTGTGGAAGAATTCGTATCTGAGTATGATGCGGAGGGGAAGCGTGGAGGAATGGATTTCAAACTCAGAATGGCACCGATGAGAGCGGTAGCGCGAGACTGGATGAAGCTAGTCGATAAGCACGGAGATGATCTGTCACCATCGTTTGACCGAGCAGACTTTGAGGAATCTAAGACACTCATTGATGAAATGCTTAAGGCATCTGAGGAAGTGGACAGCCTAGACTTCTCCATGAGAAAGATCAACGGTGAGGTAAGAAGCTTCTTTCATCTAAATAAACGCAACTAATTGGAGTCTATGCGGTTCTATAGTTGAATTATCAGCGAATGACGCTATGTAAAGCAGGCGAATGATGCATCACCTATTCATTTAGCTTTTTAAAACCACCCTAACCACCACTAATCAATGAAGAAACTACTATTAACCACGCTGATCACAGCCTTTGCCATTTCCAGTGCCGCGGCTCTTAAGATACCGAAAGGCATCTTCCGCTCTACAGAAACAGTGACCGCCAGGACTGAGGCTGCCGAAGATGAGGTAGCAGTCGCTTACATCTCATTCCCTGAGAAGATACAGCCTAGCTGACCAACTTGCACTGGAACTGTCAGTTCGACAGCGATTAAAGAGTTAAGAAGCATGAAGAAGTATGCGAAAGTAGTTTTCTTGGATTCGAAAGAATTGAATTCACTACCACCAAAAGTTAAACAAGCAATTAACGCTGCTGGTGGCTCTATGCCACTTGTCGTCTTCTTGAGCCCTAATGAAGAAACAAATTTCGGAGCATTCAGTCACCAAACGTTAAAGAATCAAAAGTATAGTACAATATTTAAAGAAGTGAAGAAGAAGATTAAAGCTGCTCAGGAAGATGGCAGCCTTAAAGATTCTGGGCTAGTCGCTGAGGTTGCTGATGCTGAGAATAAAGATGTTGATAGTGATTCAGTAGTAATCGCTAGCCCACGCGTAAGAACATGGAAAAGCGCTAAAGGCAGTGAAATTAAAGCCAAGCTCATCAAGTTCGAGGGTGACACTTACCACCTCAAAACCACCAAAGGTAAGACCATCAAAGTCACAGCGGCTGATCTAGACGCTGCCTCAGTGAAGATGGCAGAAGAGATCGTAAGTATTAACAAGAAGTAATTTTTTAGCTGAGAATTGTTCATCAATTTATTAAAAGCCCGTGTCTCTAGTTTCTAGGCAGGGGCTTTTTTGTGGGATGACGAGTATCGTTATGCTAAAAATCTATTTATATGGATGTGCGAGTGAAGTCGGACAAGGGAGTGATCTTTGCTGCGATACCGCTGCAGCTGATAGCCGCCCCATTTTATACTAATCACTCTGGAGCTAATCATTGGAGCGGTGGCAGGTGTCATCTGTGCTTATGTCCAGAGTAAGACGCTCAACCAAAGTCATGATTTAGGTGAGACGCTTACCTTTATTCTGGTCTTAATGCTGATGGGATTTCTCGTCTTAGTCATCAGAAAACATCTCTTGGGTATCAATTGGTGGCGCAAGCCATAAAGCGAGGCACAAAAAAACTGCCGAGAGCAGGGCGATCAAGCTAGGGGGAAATATTGTATTACCGCTGATTTCGCTGATTTTCAATGCGATGAAACCACTTTTCTAGTAAAAAGAATCACAATTACGGAGACGCTGATATTTTCAAGCACTAAAGAACAGGTCAGGGTAAAAAAATCTGCGGTAATCTGCGTAATCAGCGGCTAAAAAAAAGTTCATTTTGAGGTGTTTCCCCTAGCTTGATCGTCCTGCCGCCGAGAGAGAGAGTCACTTCACAGTTCGGCAGTTGTCTATTG
>JBLHQF010000075.1:0-11312 GCA_047624885.1 Cryomorphaceae bacterium
CATGTAATGTAAAAAGATCGTTTACGAGGAAGCTAGCAAACCCGTCCGCAACATGTGCTGACTTGGCTTCCTGTTTCTCTCGTCCTCCCTTTAGCAGGTGAGGCGGGGCGCAATCTACAAAAAAAACGGATAATGTCAATCTCTCTCTGCCCTTTTTTTGATCTTTTTTTGTAACTTGCAAGAACGAACTAAATTACAGCATGTTAAGTAAGTCTTTCTGAACGTTATTTATTCGAATGGGGGTGGCCCCTATGTCTAGCACAGCCTGATTTAACAATTCATCGTTCACTAGAACGATAATGAGCAGGTTTAGCCCCGCTTTTTTCCAATTGCTTATTAGTTGTTTTCTTTCGTCTGAGAGCTGGGTGAAGATCACTACGCAGACTGAGAATGATGCGGCGTGCTTGAGGACTTGCCTAGATAGGCTTGCCCAGTCTGGCTGAATCTCTATTTCAAGAGTAGCTAGGAGCGCTAAAAGATCTCCAGAGCGCGCCACTCCATTACCAACAGTGAGGGTCTGAAGCCCCTTGTTTAAAAAGATGAGGTCGAGTAGGCACTCTTGGGTATCCACTACACGAGCGAAGGAGGCAGCAACGGAGATGGCTTCCTCAAAGTTATCGAGATGCTCATAGGCTCCATTGGTATCCAAGACTAAGCCGTAGCGAGGAAAGAATACGTTTTCATATTCTCTAACAATGGGCTTACCTGTTCTTGCCCATGCGGCCCAGTCAATGTTCTTTAGGGAGTCCCCCGGGCGGTAAGGCCTTAGACCACGGAAGTCATCGGACACACCGGACATGTAGGAGTGCGAAAGCCCGCCTACATGATCTCTAGCAGCCCCTTCTAGCATAAGAGAAGGCAGCTTGTACCGCTTAGGTAAAATCAAGATAGAGTCTATGGATGAGCTAACGCACACACACTTCTGTAGCAAGTAAAGAGGATCTGGTAGATAGATCTTTGTGTTACCAAATTCTAATCTCCCACGCTGCATAGGTGTGCACCGCATCGACAGAGTGATCTCTTCAGATTTAGCGATTGTGACTAGCAACTTCGGCTCTGACTCAAATTTAGTTTTCTTCTTACACAGCCATAGCCAGCGGTAGTACGCGAATAGCCGATCAAAGCCGTTTCTGAGCCGCTCTTGTGGTTCTCTAGAGTGGATGAATTCGCTTCTAGATGGCCTAGGATCTACCGGGAGTTCTTGCATAAGGGCTGAGACTAGCTTTCTGGAACCTAAATTACGACACGCTACGGTATAACTGATTTCTTGCCCTGCGGAGGCCATAGGAGGGAGCTCTCTAATAATTTTTATTTTAGCAGACTTAAATAAAACGGTAACGACTGAGAATACTAGGACACCAAAAAGGAGTGAACATAAATAGAGCGAGGCTAGCTTATAGTATGTAATAAAAACAATGATCGTGGCCGGAACAAGTAAGAGAATGAGACCCCCTAACGGAGTGACCCTGCTTGAGAAATAATGAGATGACGAGCTGGTGACCCTGTAGATATAATAAAGAAGGGATTGTATTTTAATGATCATTTTCCACTTCAAGCAGGCACTGGAACATCATCTAATAATTGCTGAACATGAGTCCTTACGTTCTGACCGGAATAGGCAGCATCTGAATCTAGAATAAGCCTATGCGCTATGACATCTTTAGCACAGTCCTTGATCACATCAGGGGTGACGAACCCCTTACCCCTGATAAGACTCAGAGCCTGCGAGACTTTCATGAGAGCTAGAGAAGCTCTGGGACTGGCGGCTAGTTTAACGTCTGGAAGATCTCTGGTGGCGGAAACTAAATGTACGATGTAATTCTTGAGCTCTTCTGATATCTGCACATTTGCCACATCTTTCTTAAACTGCTGTATTTCATCCATGGTGATGACAGGAGTCAAAGAATCAATAGGGTGGTGCGTGGATTGTTGATCAGTGAGTATAGAAACCTCATCCTCTATACTGACGTAACCAAGTGAGCACTGCATGGCAAATCTATCCATCTGAGCTTCCGGTAGAGGAAATGTGCCTCGGAACTCGACGGGGTTTTGGGTAGCGATGACAAAAAACATTTCAGTGAAATCATACCTCACACCTTCAATCGTTGCCTGCTTCTCAGCCATCACCTCCAATAAGGCGCTTTGTGTTCTAGGCGATGCCCGATTGATCTCATCAGCTAGTAATATGTTAGAAAAAATAGGTCCTTTTTTGAATTCAAATTCGGCTGTGCGAGGGTCTAGAATAGAAACCCCTAATATGTCTGACGGCAGCAAGTCAGGCGTAAACTGTATCCTTTGAAAGACTGAACCAGAAACGGAAGCCGCCAGAGCTTTCGCAAGAGTGGTCTTCCCTGTCCCCGGGTAATCTTCTAACAAAAGATGACCACCAGCTCCCATACAACAGAGAATTTTTTTCACTAGTTCATCTTGTCCTTTGATGACAGAGCTTATTGATTGGTGTAGTTTTTCCCAGGTTACCATAGTTAGAATTCTTGCGTTACTCAGAAAGGATATTAAATCCCTTACCTTATGTGGAGGATTTTATTCAGTCAGTTTTTTAAATTTAAGCTCAAGCGATTCAACCCCTTCATCTCCTTTGATTTTAGACTCCTTGATAGAAGCATTCAGGAGCATCTCATCAAGATTGTCTTTGGGCGCGGAAGCTTTACCGCCGATGATCACATTTGCCCATATGTATTCACCATCATCTTCACTAAATACTTTTTTCAAAAAATTCCCTTTCATAGCAGGCATGACCATCACAGGCAAACCCACCTTAAGACTGCCCGACATTTCATCATTTTCATCGATACCGAAACTACCTTTAATACGCATTTGAGCGTCTTGCACTAGGTCGATCTCAGTGAACTCAACCCTGCCCTTAGCCCAGTTCACCGTCACTTTCGATTCGTCCACAAAATCAGGCCTTATGTAATATTCTTTCTGGAGATACTCGGATAGAGTCTTAACAAATTCAAAGTCATTCACCCTCATCAGTCTTGAGGTGATCTTTATTGTGACATCAAATGACTCTATATCACCTAACTTCATTTTGAGCGTCCCTTCACCTGTCTGGATTTCACCACTGAAAAACCTTCGCGCTCTTGAATCTATCCAATCCTTCAAAGGATAATCCTTTAATCCAATTTTCAAATCAACAGGACTACCTTCGGTATAACCAACCATTCCATCTACATTGAGCCTACCTGCCTGCCCCTCAGACTTCAGATCTAAATACACTTGCGCGCCATTTGCAGCGAAGCTCACGAGACCTGCCTGCACTTCAAAATCGCCCAACTTAGGGACTTTGAGGTCACCACCACCGATACTAAACTGATCATTATTTTTATCACTCACTCGGTATGAGGCAGAACCTTTTTTGAAACTCCATAATGAGCTTCTTCCGAAATCTATATTTAACTCAGAGCATTGATAAAGACCAAATTTAAAATCTACAGGTCTTTCAGGCACTGTATTTAAACGTGGTTTATTCTTACACATTTCTATAACGAGATCTGCCTTCTGTATGCCTAAAGCACTGCCGCCCAATCCGCCTCCGATAAAGGCTAAAATGCCATAGTCTGCATTAATACCTTTGAGCTTCAGGTTCTTAATTAATGTATCTTCACCAGACCATTTCAAATTAATTTTTGATAATTTAGCAGAGGCTGGACTCACATCTAGTTTACCAAGCTCAACTTCCGCGCCAGAGACATTAACAATCGTTTCTGTCACTTTAGATTTAAACCTATTCCCATTAAAGTAACCTAATAAAATACTAAACGAGATGACTGATAATAAAAGAAGAGCTACCGCTAGAGCGATTAATATAACCTTGCGTTTATTGCTCTTTTGCTCTTTTTCCTTCTTAGGTTGAATACTTCGGCGCTTATTAGATTTCACCCTGATAGCTTCTGAACCGTCCGCTCTGGTCACGCGTTCGCCACCTTCTGACATACTAGAACGTTTTTGCACTGAACCCTTTTTGAGCTTGCGCATCATCTCACCAAGAGGGATGTTCTCATTATTTTCTGACACAATATTCTCTATTAAATTGGGGGTATGAAATGCGCCAAGTGATCAATGGGAGCAATGGGAGCAGATTACCTATCTCTCCAAGGATGACCTGTAGGATCTACAAGTTCGACTTTAACAAACATAATGATAGCCGTTTTAGTACTTTTCAGACCTTGAGATTGGAAGAATCTACCAACTAGAGGCAAGTCACCAAGCATCGGAACTTTATCATTTATCGTCTCGATTTTCTGCTGAATCAAACCTCCTACCACTACCGTAGCTCCATCCTGCACAGTCACTCCTGTGTTGAGCCGAACAGTTCTAAAGACTGGCATAAGTATGGTATTAGCCTGAGCCAATTGTTCAAACGGGATACCAGTAATGGGATCTATCACAACATTGAACAACGGACTACCGTAATTAATAAAACCATCAAAGGTCACAATGCTAGGATTCAACTGTAGATCAATGTAGTTTTTATCATCACTGACTGTGGGCTCTACCAATATCTGGTAACCTAGTGCTCTATTTTCAAATGCTGTTGGAGAAGAGGGAGTGACCACTACTGGCTGTCCGGCATTTGCCCCAACAGCTGCCTGAGGTATCTCAGGAGGCTCATATTCAGAGGGATAAGTTAATTCAGAAACAGAACTAAGCTCTACTCTCTGACCAGCTAAACTGACTGTTGTGGATTCATTGAGTTTAGCCTGACCATCCTTCTGACTTAGCGCCCTCACAATTCCCTGGAAGGTCGAGTCATTGATCTGGCTTGTAACTGTTAGAGGAGCAGATGCTCTGCTCGCGGCAGGGGTATTTATCCCTGCTATTCTCGCGTCAATGGAATTAGCTTGGAACATTGTGTCACCACTTCTGTTACCAGAAGTGAAGGGATTCCCCGTAATTCCAGCACCACCCACTGGGCTTGTAACAGCTCTAACAACATCTCCACTCCCCTGTGTTCCACCTGTCAAAAATACGTTATTCTTTACATGTGTAGGATCGATTAACCAGTCATAGCCTAGCTCATTCAGCACGGTTTCTGATACTTCAATAATTGTAGTTTTGATAACTACCATCACACTCTCACTCATGGACTGAGCACGGATGTAAGTTTCAATGGCATCTAGTTCAAGCGGAGCGTTTGTTACACGAAGTGTATTATTAGAACGGTTATAAAATGCGGTAGCTCCATCAGGGAAAGCAATACCTAATCTCTTAAGCGCATCAACGATACCAACCTTAGCCTGGAGTGCGGGTGAATTCCCAAACACATCATCGGTTTTCTCCTCGTCATCGTTATCCATGAAGCCAACAGGCACCCTGAATGTACGAGACTCTAGCTCGGCTGTGTATGAGCCACGCGGTCTTATTACTACGGCGAACTGCTCTTGACGCCAATACGTGCCAGTCTGCTGAGTGATATAATCTAGCACTACTGTGAGCGGTACATTTGTTAAATTCAGATTGACCTTTACGTTTTCTATTTTCTTCCTAAATCCAGATGATTCGTCACCAAGCCGCATCACGAAGTTCATTCCCTTTTTAGCGGGATCTAGCTCGGTAGTATCTAGCTCTCTAGCCCAAACTCTCACGGTATTTATCGCTTCAGAAAATGAAACATCATCAAATTCCACAGAAGGGATCATAATTTGCTTCAGCTTACTCCCTCTAACATTTTGAACTCTCTCACCAACAACTGGTGAATCGCCTGCTCCTAGTACGGGTATTTCAGTATCAGGACGTATTTTCATTTCCCATAGTGCATCGATTTGAGTAAGCGCCTTCGTACGTAAATGATCTCTGGCGGTGACACTATAGCTTCTGACACTCTCAACAACTCGATCCATCCCACGTCTAGCCGCCTTGTTGGTAGGATCTATCTTCAGTGCTTCTTCGTAGGCAATGAGAGCCTCGTCATACTGCGCTTGAAGGAAATATGATTCCCCTTTTCTAAGCCAATGAGCCACTTTCTCAATATTACGCACATGCTCAGGAGTGAGCGTAGGGCTGTAGCGGATGGGATCATCTAGCTTCGCTAGCATCTTCATCGCTCCTGCATTCCCAGGTGCTACATCTTCCTCGAGGACGGCGTTCAGATGCCCCTTTGCAATATCATATTGCCCGGTTCTCGCTAAAACTTTTCCATACTCAACCGCCGCCTGCGCGTAGCGATCCCCCACCGCGAATCTCAGTTGATGCGTCAACCCAGCTTCAGGAATGAGCTCAAAAGCCTGCTGATAAGACTCCACTGACTTTTTAAAGTCCCCAGCCTTATATGCCACATCACCATCCTTGAGTAGCAATTGCGCCTGATTCACATTTTCGGAACGGCGGTTTATTTCTTTCTGTATCAGAGAAACATCCTCCTGTGCATTGAGCTGCCCCATTGAAGTGAGGACACCCAAGCTCAAAATTGATCCCGTGAAATACCCTTTCATCCGGACCGTTAAATCAGGACTAAAGTGAGCATTTCGCTTGGTGTGTTGTGAAGTGATTGTTTTCTTACGCATATGAACTCTAGCACTTAAGCATAAATGTGGACTCAAACTAAGCTCAAAATCAAAAAAAATGGCTCATTTTACATAAAACTTAGTTCTAGATCAAAAACCTCATTCCCATTAAAATTTAAATCGCTTAAAATAAGCAACATACACCTAAAAATCAAAACAGGTTTAGTTATTAACATTTGTTCACAGCTTACCCTGATTGACGCGGCTGAGAAATTAGTGCATTTTTTAATCACTAGTAACACGTCATGGAAAAGCAAATAGAATTCAAAACTGGCCCAGAACTCCAGAAAAGCCGCGCAGTAAGAAAAGAAGAAGATTTCGCACAGAGAGCACTCCCACATGCCAATGGCCCGGAGAAAAGTCTGCTCAGTTCAATGCTACAAGACCCAACCGAATACGTGATGATGGCGGAAGAAAAGGGACTCACCCCGGATCATTTCTATCACCCATCCCACAAGGCGATCTACCAAGTCATGCGCGAGCTATCGAACGAAGGCACCGCGATCGAGCTCGTCTCCTTCACCCAGACACTGCTAGATAGAGATCTGTTAGAGAAAATTGGTGGTCCATCAGCGGTCACGGAGATCTATACCTACTCGCCTACAGCCGCGCATTTCGAGCACCATCTGAGCATCATCAAGGACAAATACACGCTGCGAAACATCATCGCAACATGCACCGAGTCCATCACCAGATCCTACGAAGACCAGGAAGAAGTCCCTGAACTGCTCGATGAAGTGGAACAGAAAATTTTCGCCATCCGAGAAGGAGCCGAGACCAATGAAGCCCCCACCGTGAAGCAAGATGTCAAAAAGGTCATTGAGGATTTTGAGAAATTCATGGCCGGTGGTGGCGAGCCGATGGGACTCAAGACTGGCTACAAAAGACTGGATGAAATGTCCAACGGCCTCAAGCCAGGTGAGATGTTCATCATCGCCGCCCGTCCATCTATGGGTAAGACCTCATTCGTCATGAACCTCATCGAGCACATCTGCCTTGATCAGAAACTTCCCTCCATGGTATTCTCCTGCGAAATGACCTCAGCCCAGATCGTCCAGCGTTTATTATTTGCCCGTGCCAGATACGCCATCACCAATCTGCGCGATGGCATCAAGCCGCAAAAAGATGACCTTAAGCGCATCAAGCGAGTCGCCGCGGAGATAGCCGAGTCCAAGCTCTTCATCGATGACACCGCCGGCATCTCTATTTCCGAACTCCGCGCTAAAGCCAGGCGTAAGAAAAAGGAAGAAGACATCCAAGTCATCGCCATTGATTACCTTCAGCTGATGCGGTCTACATCAAAACAAGCGCAAAACTCCCGTGAACGAGAAATCGCAGAAATCTCCGCTGGCCTCAAAGGGCTAGCCAAAGAACTCAGTATCCCCATCATCGTCCTCGCCCAGCTAAACCGTGGACCAGAAAACCGTGGTGGAACTCCGCGTATGTCTGACCTCCGAGAGTCTGGCTCCATCGAGCAGGACGCCGACATGGTAGGCCTCCTCTTCCGCTCCGCCTACTACGCAGAAGACCAAGAAGAGCGCGATGAAAAAGACGGCGAAGCCGAAATCAATATGGCCAAAAACCGTAACGGTCCGACCGGCAGCATCCCCCTCACCTTCATCAAAGAACTCATGCGCTTCGAGACCAGAGCCTTCGAGCCAGATCCGAATTAAAAAGTAAACACAAATGAGCGACCAAAACATAGAAGTAAGAACCTGCAATAAACCTGGATTTGTGATGAGCCTGAAAGGTGATTTACTAGAAATCCCTAGCGGCTGGACATTACTCCCGCCAGGCGACGCCGCTCTGAGTAGAAGGATCAAAAAAGATGGTCCGAGCTGGACAGTGAAAGAGCCTAAAGGCCGTAAATTGTTTTCCAAAGGAATCTGGGCTCCTGTTGCCAGAATAGAATTCCTCAGAGAACAGCTCGTCAATGAACGTGAGGATCCTTCCTATCAGAAGAAGCTTGATGCCAGTCGCGCCAGAAGTCAGCGGGATCAAGAAGCGTATAAAATCGAATTCTGGAATGCGGTGAATCAATATTTAGGCTTTCATCCAGATGTAGAAGACCTCGGTCAAGATATGGCAACACGTATTACCGAGCACGCCATTCAAGTCGGGAGCGGAACCGTGGCGAGAACGAAAATGATCCCCATCGAACAACGTGCCGAAGCCGCAACCATAGCTTGGATGCGCCATCAAACCACCGCCTACGACAACATGACTATCCCCCGAGAAAAAGGGAAGCGCCGCGAAGTCAGGAAAATGCTAGCCAAGCGCTCCAAGCTGCTCCTCGACCATTATCGTTGCGGAGAAATAGACTTGATGCGCTGCCCACTTTACGCTGTTTTGAGTTAAGGTCTCTTCTCTTAGAACTTGTGGAGATCTATTAAATGGATTAGTCTCAAAGCTTGCCACTTTTAAGGACAGATAGTAAAAGCTCAGTCACCATGCTAAAATCCACACTTATCGCAATCGCCGCTTCACTTGTGGTATTTACCATTTCCAGCTATGCTATTCAAAACATTACTAATTATAGAGGCCCTCCCTATAAGCACGACTCATATAGCGCACTTTATAGCCTGCACGTTCTTATCGATTGATACCAGATCAAAGAAGAATCTCTTCCAAATCAAGAACATCTAAATCAATTCATCGCTGAACATTATCAGCTCGAGCCAGACCATAAGGAATATAATGATAATGCTAGTAATGAATATATACTATCTCTGATACCAGCGAGCATTTCAGAGACTTACTCTCTAAGGGAATGGGGTTTTCCACCCATCTATTTAAAGGATGAAACACTCCCCCAAGGCTATGGTTTTTATTTAGCCGGAGAAGATGGTATATCCAAGACAAATGGCAATAATCTTGACGACATTAATTCATGGGACAATAAATCTTACTGGTTTTACTCTAGAAAATATTACCGTGAAGAAAAAAGGAGGAGAACTTATAAGGCAATCATTCCAAATTCACTTACCTTTCTCTATTTCATAATGCGCAGGAAAAAGGATAAACTCCAAACTAGAAAAGTCTGTGATGCTTAACCCACATCACAAGTTGAACACATAAAAACAATCTTGCAAGTTCGCCCACATCAGCCACCTTTCCACCGCTATGGCTGACAAACGATTTCAATCACTACCTGGATTTAGAGACTTCACCCCGAGAGACTGTGCGGTGCGTAATTACCTATTCGAGACTTGGCGCAGTGTCGCTACGCGCTACGGATTTAGTGAATACGAAGCTCCCATGCTGGAGTCCACGGAGCTCTATCTCAAGAAATCTGGCGATGAACTCCCTACTCAGCTATTCAGATTCAATGACCAAGGCGACCGCGATGTCACACTCCGCCCAGAGCTCACCGCCTCACTCGCCCGCATCATAGCCGGGAATCAACGCGATTTCCCGAAGCCGATGAAATGGTTCGAGATCGGTCAATGTTTTCGCTATGAGAAACAACAGCGCGGCCGCACCCGTGAATTTATCCAGTTCAATGCAGACATCATCGGCGAGTCAGCCCCCGGTGCAGATGCTGAGCTCATCGCCCTCGCTATCGATACCATGCTCGCGCTTGGCTTCGGTAATGAGGACTTCGTCATCCGCGCCTCTGATCGCGCCTCGTGGCTTACATTTTGTTCTGAAAATGACATCAGCGACACCAACAGCTTCCTCCAGATCATCGATAAAATAGAGCGAGACAAGCCAGAAGTCCTCGCAGAAAAGCTCTCTAAATTTAACCTAACAGAAGCAGCGGTTAGAGAATTCATCAACAGCCCAGAGAACGCCTCACCTGCCTTCCAGCAGATCCAAGAAAATCTAACAGCGCGTGGACTCGGTAGTTATTTACAGCTGGACCTCACCATTGTGAGAGGACTCGCCTACTACACTGGCACTGTATTTGAAATTTTTGACACCAAGAAATCCATGCGCGCCATCGCAGGAGGCGGCCGATACGATGACCTCATCAAGTCGCTCTCTAACGGAGTCGCAGACCTCCCCTGCACCGGCTTCGCCATGGGTGATGTGGTGATCAGAAACTTCATCGAGGAAACTCCTCAAGCACTGATGCAGATGGAAGCCTGGCTCACCACCCAGACCGCCTGCGATGTCTATCTCGTAGTCGCCGATGAAACCAAACGTCTGGATGCACTGCGAGTCCTCACAGAACTCCGCAACGCCGGCATCAAAGCCGACACCACCATGGCACCTCTCAAGATCAACAAACAATTCCAGAAAGCCGAGCAATCCGGCGCAAGATTCGCCATCGTATTCGGTCAAGAATATCCAGAGTTAACAGTCAAAATTCTAGAATCAAGAACCGAAGCCACCCTGAATGCCAACACCCCAGTCGTGGACGCTATCCTAAAAATGCTCGATGGCGACGACGGCCCGATCATCGCCTAGTTTGCTAAGTGGGTGATGACCCAGCACTTGGATTCAACTAATAAACGCAACTTTTGATTAGCTGGAAGTAAACTGTTAAATTGAAAAGGGAAAGGTCCGAAAACCCTTCCCTTTTGATTCAATAATTACTTCACTGCTGCCCGATCAAAAGAAGCCATGAAGCATATTACATCTGAAGAAAGAAATACTATTGAGCACCTGCTAAGTCAAAACCTAAGTCCAACGACTATTGCAAGGCAGTTAGTCCGTCATAAGTCCACCATCACTCGTGAAATAAAGAGAAATAGTGACCACAGAAACGGGGCATATCGCAACGATTCAGCAGAGCGTAAGGCTCAAGACAGGCAAAAGTTTAAAACCAAGAGGCGCGAC
>JBLHQF010000076.1:0-11226 GCA_047624885.1 Cryomorphaceae bacterium
GCGGCGCAGAAGCTGGGGATAGATCCGGAGATGCAAACGGTGTTGGTAATGGGTGGGAGCCAAGGGGCAAAGCGGCTGAATAGCCTGATCGTGGGAGCCTCTAAGGCGATGCCTGCGGTGCAGTTTCTACAGATCACGGGGAATGGAGATTTTGAAAGAGTGAAGGCTGAGTTGGGGGATAGGCCGCACCATAAGCTGTTAGCATTTTGTGATGACATGGCGGCGGCGTATGCGGTGAGTGATCTGGCGGTGATGCGCTCTGGTGCATCCAGTCTCACGGAACTCTCGTATCTAGGGATGGCGAGTATTTTAGTGCCCTATCCTACTGCTGCGGATGACCACCAGACGTTGAATGCCGAGGTGTTTGATAAGGTGGGAGCGGGACTGCTGAGGAAGGAGTCTGATATGGATGCTGGCTCGCTGGTGGCGGATCTAACAGCGGTGCTGGGAGATGCTGAGCGGCTGGTGGATATGGCTGCTGCAGCTGAAGAGCTATCGGTAAAAGATGCGGCGGAGAGGATCTGTAAGGCGGTGGAGAATCAATGATTTTGAAGAGAGCGAGAAGATGAAGATTAAAAAACTAAGCCAGAGACTGACAAATAGAAGCGAGCCGCTGAGAGTGCATCTCATCGGTGTGGCTGGGTCTGGTATGAGTGGTTTGGCGCTATTGTTGATAGGCATGGGCCACAAAGTGAGCGGGTGTGATAGAGTGACGAGCAAGGAGACACAGAGAATGCAGGGAGTGGGGCTCATTTTCAGTAGTCCGCATAATGAAGAGAGCATCGTGGATGCGGATGTAGTGGTCTATAGCTCGGCGATCCGCGATGAAAATGTGGCGCTCGCTGGTGCGCGTAAACGTGGAATTAATTGTATTCTCAGGGCTGAGTGTTTGGCTGCTATTTTAGGAACGAAAAAAGGGATCGTGATCAGCGGGACGCATGGCAAGACGACGACGTCTGCGATGAGTGCGCATCTGCTCCGCCGTGGGGTGGTGAATCCAAGCCATTATGTGGGTGCAGAGATTCCAGTGTTGGGGACGAATGCGCACTGGGAAGAAGAGGGTGACGTGATGGTCGCTGAGGGCGATGAGAGTGATGGCACGTTAGCGCTATACCGGCCAGAGCATGCGGTGGTGCTGAACATGGAGGAAGAACATTTAGATTTTTATACTGGACTGGACCACATCAAAGAGGTGTTTAACCAGCTGTTGGATCAGACCACGGGGAAGGTGATTTATTGTAAGGAATGTCCAAATGCGACTAACGTCTGTGCGGTGCGAAAGGGGAGTATTTCTTATGGCTGGAGTGATGCAGATTTCACCGCTTCGGATGTGCTCGAGACTGGCGGGACTGTGGCATTTGATGTTTCGTTCCAAGGGGGGATGTTAGGTCGAGTGGAGCTAGGGATACCAGGGCTTCATAATGCGCTGAATGCTCTGGCTGCTTTAGCTGTGGCGCATGTTGCTGGTGTTCCATTTAATAATTGTGCACGTGCACTTTCTACCTTTGCGGGTGCGAAGCGGAGATTTGAGACCAAGTATTTTTCTGATAAATTACGTATCGTCGATGACTACGGTCATCATCCTACGGAGGTGGCGGCTACGCTACAAACAGCCAAGTCGCTCAGCTTGAAGAGGGTGGTGGTGGTATTCCAACCACATAGATATAGCCGAACTCAGAAGCTTGCGAGCGATTTTGGAAAGGTGCTACAGGCAGCGGACAGAGTGTTTGTTACAGACATTTATCCAGCGAGTGAGCTGCCGATAGAAGGCATCACCGCGCAGACGATCGTGGATGCGATGACGCTGCATGGGAAGACGAAAGCGGAAGTTGTAGGTACCGTAGATCAGGCGCATCATGCGGTAGGGAATGCTCTCCGTGAAGGTGATCTACTCATCACTTTAGGGGCAGGGAATGTTCATGAGATAGGGACTAAGATAGCGCAAGATGCACAGGTGCTGGAAGAAATACTTGGGAAAGCTAGGGGTGCAGGAGATGTAGCCGCAAGTGGAGAACTCTACGAGCCAATGCGTAAACATTCCACTATGTTAGTCGGTGGCTCAGCGCAGTTCTGGCTGGAGCCTAGCACGCACAAGGGATTTGCGAAGATGGTGAAATACTGTTGTGATCGAGGCATCCCAGTACGCGTAGTAGGACGAGGTTCTAATCTGTTAGTCAGACAAGGCGGTATTCCCGGTGTGGTGATTCACCCTAGTAAAGGCGTGTTTGGCGAGGTCACTGCAGAAGGAGAAATCCTTACCTCTGGCGCGGGCGTGAGATTTAAAAAACTCGCTAGTGTGGCACAGGCGAACGGCCTAACAGATTTCGAGTGGATGGAAGGGATTCCTGGAAATGTAGGCGGCGGTCTGAGGATGAATGCGGGTGCCATGGGGACAGAAAGTTTTGACCAAGTGGTGGATGTGACCTTCCTTGACGAAGACGGCGAAATCCGCACGCGGACACGTGAAGAGATCGAACATGCTTATAGAAATGTGCCATCTTTGAGGAGGAACTTTGCACTTGGTGCGCGCTTCAAAGGTAAGTCGGGATCAGCAGGGGAGATTCAAGCGAAGATGGATGAATCCGCTAAAAAGCGCAAATCATCACAGCCCAGGGCGGCGAGCGCTGGTTGTATATTCAAGAATCCAGTGGAGATGCCCGCTGGAATGTTGGTCGATATCCTAGGCTTCAAGGGGGTAGCGGTGGGTAAGGCTAGAGTCTCGCTGGAGCATGGGAACTTTATCGTCAATGACGGCAGAGCAAGTGCTGATGAGGTTTTGGAGTTGATTGCTAAAATCAGAAAAAAAGCGCGTGAGGAAAACGGTATAGAGCTGGATACTGAGGTGCAGATTATTGGCGAAGATGAATCATTATTTTAAGATAGAGAAGAGAAAAAAGTATGGATAAGAATTTAAAAACAGCCAAAATTGCAGTTGCGATGGGTGGCCCAGGCTCTGAGCATGAGGTCTCTATGGCATCTGGTAAAGCAGTGTTGGATGCTCTCAGGGATGCCGGATGTAACGCGGTGGAGCTAATAGTGACTAATCACGCAATCTGTGCACCTGGGGACGTGGACGTGGTGTTCAATACCATTCACGGGACCTTCGGTGAAGATGGTGATTTACAGAAAATTTTAGATAAGCAAGGCGTGAATTATACTGGCGCAGGCGCGATCAGTAGTGAACTCGCCTTTGATAAAATACTGAGCAAAAAGAAATTTATAGAAGCCGGTGTGCCAACTCCTATTAGCGAGATGGTGGACTGTGCTGACGGTCTGGTAATGCCAGAAATGGATCTGCCCTATGTGGTGAAGCCACCACGTGAAGGCTCCAGTGTGGGTGTGCATATTTGTAGAACATCTGATGAAGCAAAGACTGCGATGGAGGATGCCATGAAGTTTAGTAACGACGTACTAGTTGAGCAATTTGTGGAAGGCAAGGAACTCACCGTAGGCGTGCTGGATGGGGAAGCTCTGCCTGTGGTGCACATCGCGCCCCGCAGCGGATTTTATAACATGAGTAATAAGTATCCATGGCTATCTACGGCTGGGGATGGAGGAACGGATTACTATTGTCCCGCAGATCTGAGCCCAGAGGTGACTAAGATGGTACAGGATGCAGCGCTTGCAGCGCATCAGTCGCTTGGGATAGAGGTTTATTCCAGAGTGGATGTTCTGTTAGATGAGGGCGGTAAGCCTTTTGTTCTAGAAGCCAATACTATCCCAGGAATGACAGAGAGTAGCCTGTTGCCGAAGTCAGCAAAGGCAGCTGGCTATGAATTTGCAGAGCTATGTATGAAAATTATCGAGCTATCAATGGACACTCATAGGGGGTGAAATAGAGTGAGGGAAAATTATGTTCAAGAGGAAAACCAGTAAGTTAAAACAAAACAAGCGCACGAGGCATGATCGTGAGCTTGTGCTGAATGTGACGTCCCCACGGATAGTGTTCTTCCAGTCTCTTAGAGCCATGCGTGGCATGATGAAGACGGCTCTGATCTTGCTAGCTGTTGTTAGTGCATGTTGGTTTGCTTATAAGCAGATTCATGATCACTTTAATAATAATGAGGAGTTTGCTATCAAATACTCGCCTGTGACGAACTTTGAAGGCAACCCAACTGTGGTCCTACCGAGACTCAGGGTTTTAGAAATAGCCGGAGTGAATGTCACAGGGACTATCTTCAGCGTGGATCTTGATGAGGCTAAAAGGCTACTGCTAGAGAGACCAGAGATTGAGAATGTGAAAGTGAAGCGCACCTTGCCAAACACCATTGACATCCAGATAGAAGAGCGTGTTCCTGTGGCTTGGTTATCGTGCCGTGAGCTGGGATTAGCTGGGCGTAGTCCTTATAAAGGGATTTTATTAGACTCCACAGGGGTAAGTTTTCTCTGTGAAAAAGGCTTCTGGGAAGCGGCAAAAAACTTACCTGTGATTGAGGTGTCATCTAGCTCTACAACAGAATTCCCCATCGGTAAAAAAATGCGTAATGCAGATGCTGAACGCGCACTCAGTCTCGTACTGAAGCTCAGAGAAATGAAGCAGCAGCCATGGGAAATCAATAGAGTTAAAGTGGAGAATTTCTACACACTTCATGTGATCAGTAAGGATGGAGTGGTCGCCATTTTTGGGATGCATGATCATGGTCGGCAGTTGTATCAGCTTATTTTAGCCAGAGAGCATGCAGTGAAAAATCACAAGGAACTCGAATGGATAGATCTCCGACCAAAGATGAATATCCCAATGCATTATAAAGGTGGTGGCGCGGTGCCACAGCATCGCTACACGCCGAAAAGTGAGGTGGATGACGGGCTAGATCCGTCGACGAGGAGCATACTAAATCAGAATTAAACCGAGAAAAAGAGGATGGCAAAATCAACAATACATGTAGGATTAGAGATAGGAACCAGCAAGACCTGCATGGTCGTGGGAGAGGTGAAGGCAGATGGTTCAGTTAAAATTTTAGGCGTTGGCGAGACTAAAAGTGTGGGGGTAAGAAAGGGAGAGATTTCAGATTTCCATCAAGTCCGCACCTGTGTCCGCGAGGCGCTTTTAGAGGCGGAGGATGTCTGTGATGTAGAGATCACTAGTATTATCTTATCAGTGACAGGCTCACACATTCGGGGGGTGAATAACCGCGGGACTTTCCGGTTGCCAGGTGACGAGGGGGAAGTGGAAGAATCGCATATTTTAGAAGCAGATGAGATAGCGCAAGATATCGCCATGCCAAGCGATAATGTGTATCTTCTGAACGTCATTCGTCACTACTGGCTAGATGGTCAGCAGCACATCACTAAGCCGCTGGGTCTATTGGGTAAAACTTTGGAGGCTGACTATCATATCATTCATGGTGCTAAGCTAAGGATTCAGAATAGTCTCAAGTGCGTCAGAGAAATCCCGCTGGATGTGGATGCAGTAGTTTTCGCGCCTATCGCCTCAGCGCAGATTGCGCTGAACCGTGAGCGCAAAGATGAAGGAGCGCTCGTCATCGACATCGGTGGCGGAACTACTGATTACGTGCTCTATCTAAATGGCGCGGTGGAAGCTTCCGGCTGTATTCCCGTTGGAGGAGATCATATCAGCAATGATATTCACCTGGTCACACACATTCCTTTATCAAAAGCTGAGCAGGTGAAGAAAACCGAAGGCGATGCCTCTGGAGACCCGGCTAAGTCAGTTGGTGTTGTCACTATCGAGGATGAAAAAGGTTTCCCAGATATAGAGCTAAAGCGTCAACTACTGAATGATATCATCCGTGGTAGAATGTTAGAGACGCTGGAACTAGTGAAAGATAACCTACCAGACGGCTCGCTGAGAAATGTAGGTACCGGAGTTTTTCTAACAGGAGGCACTAGCTTGATGCGTGGTATGGGCGAGCTGACGAATGAAGTTTTCGACTTACCAGTGTATCGTCCAGAGCAGCCAGAAGTCAGTGGTGTTCAAGCTTACTTCCGAGACCCACAGTACTCGACAGCAGTGGGACTTATCCGCTATGCCCAGATCATCGAAGAAGAAAAAAACGAGCGCAAATCCAAGAATGGTTTCATCAATAAACTCTCTAAGTTTTTGCCATTCGGATCGCATTAATGGCCAGAATGAAACCAAAAATTTACGTCCACAGATATCTGATGCACAGCCGCCAAGGGCTGAACAGTAGATCCCATTTCACTGAACATGAAGGGGCGTTGATCCGAGTCGAGATTGATGGTGTATCCGGTTATGGATGCTTGCACCCTTGGGTGGAACTGGGGGATTCGAGTTTAATCGAACTGATCAGCCAACTCAGTGAGGGGAGGACGTCTCGCCAGGTCAAGTGCGCGCTGGAATGTGCTGATACAGATAGAAATGCGAGAGCCCTAGGGGTAAGTTTATTCGATGGGCTTGAGGTGCCTATGAGTCATGCTACGATCGTGGGAGGACTTGATAGAGTGGAGCTGGCAGTGGCAGCAGGATTCGATACCGTGAAGCTCAAAACGGGGCGTGATGGCTTGGCGAATTTAAGATTACTCAAAGAGGTACATGAAACGTTTCCAGAGCTGAGGGTAAGGCTAGATTTCAATGGCGTGTCTGGAGTTGGTGCGATGGAGCATTTGCTCAGAGAAGTAGGTGAGGTGCTGAGAGGGCAGATCGATTTTATAGAAGATCCATTTCCTTTGGGTGAGCGCGCTTGGGATACTTTGCGGGATAAGTATGCGGTGAAATTTGCGGTGGATCGAGGAGTCTCTAAAGCGATTGGAGAGTTTGACGTCTCGGTGGTCAAGCCAGCGATCAATGAGATGCAAAGGATCTGTGATGCCGCACAGACGGCGGGAAGAAGTGTAGTGGTTACCAGTTACATGGATCATCCGGTGGGGCAATGCTTTGCCGCTTATTGCGCAGGAAAGGTGAATGAGGAGTATCTGGGACTAATCAATAAACGCTGTGGACTCATGACGCATGGGCTTTATGAGCCTACAGAATTCACTGAGAGATTAGGAAAGATTAGTCCTGAGTGGAATACTAGTAGTAATTCGATAGGTCTAGGATTCGATGATTTATTAGATGATTTGGATTGGGCAAATATATAGGGCATCGGTAAGTTATAATTGTGATTAGCTAGTTCGGAGCTGAGTTATGAGGAGCTAAACGTTGGAGAGAATAGTGTGTCATAATATTAAAAATTACTTGCATTGGTATGGATAATGCTAGATAATTAAAGAGTTATGGTAAAAAAAATACAAGAATCAGCAAGAGGCAAGAGATATAGCTCGGCAGAACGAGTGAAGATCCTTACTTTTGTAGATAAATACAACGCAACGAATGGGAGGGGTGGCGCTGCGGCTGCATCTAGAAAATATGAAGTTTCTCAGCTTACAATCGGTAACTGGCTCAGAGCAGCTGGTTCACCGTCACCTAAGCGGAAGAAAAGTAATGTGGATATAGATAAGACCCTGACACGTCTTAGTGAGCTTCATAAGCTAATGGCTAAGACTGAGGAGCAGCTAGATAAGCAGCGTAAAGAATATGCTGGACTGAAAATGGCTCTTTAGCCACACCTCCTGAATTAATACGAGCACACACACACACAGATTAATAAAATAATTTAATCGGCTATTCAGAAATGGGTAGCCGATTATTATTTACCTAACTTTAAGTAAGTCCAAAAATAGTTGATTTAAAGGAGGATGCGAGACGTTGTCACTAGTCTATCTACTTCTCTAGACTAGCGAAAACGATACACGCATCTTTAAGTTATTCACCAGCTGAATCCGAGGTCTCCTTGATATCAGTCAAGGCAGCAATGAAGTCACCAAGTATGTCTGCAGGCACCATAATCGTATCACGGTTGCCGCTCACATCTTCTGTGATCTTTACTACTTTACCACGGGCATTCTGCTTGAGATCTAGGAAAAATATTTTCCTGTCAGCTAGAATTTTTTCAGTATGTAATAGGTCATTATTATCCACCTTTTCTCCTTCTTTTTAATGATTAAATGTACCACGCTTACCATAAGCGCGATTTATCATGATACTGGAGAATTCTCTAACGAGGTCAATGAAAAATGAATATATTCTAAAATCTGGCTACCGCATCAAATGTCTTTTCATCTCGCGATGAATGCATAAACTAAGCATCAGATGAAACTCACATTTTTAGGAACTAGCACATCAGTAGGTATCCCTGTAATCGGGTGTGACTGCCATGTCTGCATCTCTGAGGATCCTAGACATCTCCGCATGAGGTCATCTGTTCACATAGAGACTTCTAGTCACTCGCTGCTAGTGGACTCTGGGCCAGATCTTAGGCAGCAGGCACTTAGGCATTCACTGACGAAGGTAGATGCGGTGCTCTATACTCACCATCACTTAGACCATATTGCCGGCTTTGACGAGTTGCGAGCCTTTTGCTGGCATAGGGAGGATCCACTGCCTCTTTACTCCACACCCTCCTGCCTGGATGAGTTGAAACGGATCTTTAACTGGGCGTTTTCAGAAGGAAATACTTATAAGGGATATATCCGTCCGCTGGCCATGCCCATCACAGACAGTTTTAAGTTAGGCGAGACAAGGATCACTCCCATTCCAGTTGAACACGGATCGGTAGAAACGATTGGTTATCGATTTGATGACAGTGAGTTATCCATCGCTTATATACCGGATGCTAAATCTCTGAAGCCTGGATCTGCTGCTCTGTTGGAAAATTTAGACCACCTCATTATCGACTGTCTCAGGGAGCAGCCGCATCCCACCCACATGTCACTGGCTGAATCATTAGAAATCATTTCAGCTGCTCAGCCAAAGCAAGCTTGGTTAACCCACATCGCTCACGAAATGGACATCACAAAAGTGGAATCCATGCTTCCGCCAAACGTGAAGTTCGCCTACGACACACTCACGCTCACACTCACTAACTAGAATGAAATACCTAAGTCTACTTGCCCTAATAGTATCCAACCTTTTCGCACTGGCTACTAAGCCAACAATTCCCAGAGAAGCCGTGGCTGTCATCTATAACTCTACCATGCCGGAGTCTAAGGAGCTAGCAGAATACTATGCCAGTCAGAGACAGATACCGGCTGAAAACCTGATAGGGCTACCATTGTCAAAGAAAGGCAAGATCACTCGTAAAGAATACCAAGACTCCCTAGAAAATCCGTTAAGAAAACATTTCACAGACAAAGGGTGGTGGGACCTGCAATTCACTAATGACGGGGTAAGGCTAGCGACAAGAAATAAAATACAGGTTCTCGTTAGTATGTATGGAGTCCCTTATGGCGTTGAAAATGACCGCAGCGTGAAGCTTCCGGCCGGGCAGAAGCCATCCGCATTTACCAAACTAAACTGCGCTGCTTTAGACAGTGAGCTAGCTGTCCTCTCGGTTCATGGTTTCCCTATTTATCAACCACTACCGAATAAGTACTTCAAAAAAGATATTCCATTTAGCCAGGCGGGTACACCGTTTTACATGCTCGTGGGGAGGATTGATGCAGACAGCCTGGCTACGTGTAAACGGATGATTGATGATGCCATCGAGACCGAAAAAACAGGACTCTGGGGAATGGCGTATCTTGATCTCGCTAAGAAAGGTGCTAGCTATAAAATGGGTGATGACTGGATCACCGAGATCGAAGGTCAAAACTGGAAGCTAGGCATCCCTACCACCATTGATAAAAATAAAGATACCTATCTCACTAATTACCCGATGAAAGATACGGCGATGTATTTTGGCTGGTACACTAGGAATGTGAACGGGCCATTTATTAATCCGGACTTCAAGTTCAAGAAAGGGGCGGTTGCTGTCCACCTACATTCATTTAGCGCTTCAAATCTGAGGAACCCTAAAAGGGAGTGGGTCGGTCCGTTGATCCATAAAGGAGCGGCAGCAACCGTTGGGAACGTCTATGAACCCTATTTAGGTGGCACCCATCATTTTAATATTCTACATGATAGATTGACTCAGGGCTACACCTTGATCGAATCTGCCTATATGTCGGTCCCGCTTCTCTCATGGCAGAATTTAGTCATAGGAGATCCGCTTTATCAGCCATACTTGCATCTGGATGGGACTGGTATAGAAGCGAAAGAAGATAAATTCTACCGTGCGTGTAGTGTGGCATATAAAGCATGGGGAAAAGACATCCCTACCTTAGTAAGGAAATTGCGCTCCGCAGGCCATAAGACAAATGATGGTAGGTACTTTGAAGTGGTAGGGCTTTTCCGCCGTTATCAGGGGGAGTTTCTAGAGGCTAGTATGTTTTTTAGTTCGGCTCAGAAAATGTATCTGTTAGATTTTGATAAAACTCGTAATGTCATCCACGCCGTTGATATGCTCATCGAGGATGGACAGAAGGCGAAAGCCATCACGGCATGCAAGGCAGTGCTCATAAAAATAAAGGGCACCCCAGAGGCTAAGACTGTGCAATCTAAACTGAATATCCTCAGCCCGCCACCACCACCACCTGCTAAGCCGAAAAAGAAAAACCCACAAAAGAAGAAATAGAAGTAATGGAGCAGACTTACTCATCACTGTTAGATTCTATCAGGCCGCTAGATCTGCTTTGCGAAAAGCCGTATCCTGAAATCCAGCTGCCAGATGAACTAGAACTCCAGGCTATCTGGTTCAACGGACAGTTTGGGAGAGATTTTACCACCCTGTGCGGGAAGAAAGTCCATATCAAGCAATTCGGATTTTGGAACCGTTCAGCAGGTCCAGATTTCCTTCACGCTGCTATAAGTATTGATGGGGTGACGCATGCTGGGCCACTAGAAATAGACACGCGTTCCTCAGACTGGGAGCATCATGGGCACGATATAAACTCTGCATTTAATGAGACTATACTGCACGTCGTCTTCGAGCCTTCACTTGTGCAGCATTTCACGAGGACAGAGAACCACCGCGAGGTTCCTAAAGTAGTGGTTCCTTTATCCTGTATTCAGGCAGCACTCCAAGCTCCTCTCAGTGCATCCGCGCCTCTGCATATGGGCAGATGCCATAAGCCGTTAGCCCACGCATCGGTGAGCAGGGTCAATGACCTGTTAGAGCAAGCTGCCAAGCACAGATGCCAAGTGAAGGCCAAGCGGCTACTCGCCATCCGCGAGAGCCATGGCAAAGATCAATCCCTCTGGGTAGCGCTCGCAGAGACCCTCGGGTATCGGCCAAATCGGCTACCGATGACACTACTAGCTCAGCGTCTACCTATCCATCATCTGAAATCTTACGGAGAGAGGATCCCTGCTCTCATCTTTGGTAC
>JBLHQF010000077.1:0-11208 GCA_047624885.1 Cryomorphaceae bacterium
TATCCATAGAGTGCGGGCATGTTGAATTACAAAACGAAGTTCTTTCTGCTCTGCAGCACTTTTCTAAGTCTAGGTCTGCAAGCGGATACGATCACACTATTTGAGGGGGAAAATTTAGACGGCTGGAAGGGCGACCCGAAGTTCTGGAGTGTTCAAGATGGAGCCATTACGGGCAAAACGACCGCAGAAAACCCATGTAAGCAAACTACCTATTTAACCTACACCAAGAAGCAGTTCGCGAACTTTGAGCTTACTGTATCCTTCCGGTTTCTTTCTGAAAAAGGTAACGGAGGTATCCAATATAGAAGCCAATGGCAGGATGAGAAGCTCTTTAAAATCAAAGGCTATCAAGCTGACATGGAAGCTGGAAAGAAATACAGCGGGATACTTTATGAGCAAGGTGGTCGCGGTATCGTCGCTAAGCGCGGTCAGAAATTACACATCGATGCGAAAGGAAAGAAGACGGTAAAACCTTTATCGCCTAATGAAGCAGAAAAAGCACAAGCATCGATGAAGCGTGGTAAGTGGAACACTTATAGAATTGTGGCTGACGGTAACCTCCTGATCCACCAGATCAATGGCTTCACAACCGTCGAAGTAGAAGATAACGACAAGAACCGTAGTGCAGCAAAAGGCTTGCTCGCGCTTCAGCTTCATCAAGGACCACCAATGACGGTGCAGTATAAAGACATAAAGATTTTAGAGATTGACGAATCTAAGCCTGTTGAAAAAAAAACTAAGGAAGACGTTCTCACTGTAAAAAATGATTTCAACGTTGAGAAGATACACACTGTAGATAAAAAGACCGATGGTTCATGGGTTTCTATGTGTTTCGACGACAAAGGTAATCTTTTCGTGTGTGATCAATATGGAAGCTTGTATAAAATCACCTTAAAAGAGGGTAAGGTGGCGACTAAGACAGAGGTCAAAAGCGCAGGGCATGCACAGGGCCTGTGCTGGGCGCATGGTAGTCTCTATGTTGTTTCATCTAACAAAAAAAAGAAGCCAGGTATTCACCGTCTGACTGACACTAACAGTGACGGAGCATTCGATAAACAAGAGCTTATCCTAGAAATAGTAGGAGGTGGAGAGCATGGGACTCATGGACTTATTAAGGATCCAAAAGGTGACGGGCTTTATTTTGTAGTTGGAAACCATACGCTACCGCCAAATGACGCAACTTCTGTTGATAAGAAAAACTGGGCAGAGGACACGCTTCACCCACACTTGAATGATGCTAGTGGTCATGCTGTCGGGAAAAAGGCGCCAGCTGGCACATTAATTTGGCTTTCACCTGATGGAAAAAGTAGAAAAGTCATCTCTACTGGGATGAGGAATACCTATGACATTGCAGCGAGCCCTACTGGAGAACTATTTGGTTATGACTCTGATATGGAATATGACATTGCCACACCTTGGTATCGTCCTACTCGCGTTTACCACTACGTATTAGGCGCTGATTATGGCTGGCGCACTGGTACAGCGAAATGGCCAGAGTATTACGCTGATAGCCTTGGATCAGTGATTGATATAGGACCTGGGTGCCCCACTGGTGTTGTCTTTGGTACTGGAGCAAAATTTCCTGCAAAATACCAGAAATCTTTATTTATAGCAGACTGGACGTTTGGTAGAATTTACGCGCTCGATCTATCAGAAAGAGGCACAACCTACACAGCCGCTAAAGAAGTTTTTGTCTCTGGTAAGCCACTGCCTATTTCTGATCTAGTGATCGGTCCTGATGGGGCTATGTATTTTCTCACGGGCGGCAGACGCCTGCAGTCTGCTCTCTACAGGGTGACTTACACTGGATCAGAATCTACAGCCCTGGTTCCGGCAGCTACTGTTAGTGCTGCACAAGTTAGACTAAAGCGAGTGCAAGATTCAAAAGATGTTTCCGAAATCTGGAAGAGTATCGGGGATGAGGATAGGACGCTTCGTCACGCTGCGAGAGTATCGCTAGAGCAGGTCCCTAGTGAGGAATGGCTAAAGCTCTACCAGGCAGCATCTGATCCCCAGCCTATTATTACGGCGAGTATCGCATTGGCACGAAAAAATGCAGATTCTAAGGTTATTTTCACTAAGCTCTTGGAGGTGGATTTTGATAAGCTGAATGAGGCGATGAAATTAGAGTATTTACGTGCAGTCTCTCTGGCATGTATTCGCACAGGGAAGCCTGCTGATGAAGTAATCGCTCAATTACGCCAGAAGTTTGACCGTTACCCTACTGCTAGTGGATTAGTAAACAGAGAGCTTTGTAGGGTGTTAGTTTATTTAGATTCCAACACGGTTCTTCCTAAGACAGTAATGATGATGGCCAATTCAGTCGTGGTCAAAGAAGACATCTCTAGTGACCTGTTGGAAGGCAATGATAGATACAGCAAAAGGTTTAAAGCAATGCTCATGAACCAGCCAGATACCCAAGCACTTCATTATGCTCTGATGCTCAAAAACCAGAAGAGCGGCTGGAATGAAGTTACGGTGCGTGGTTATTATAAGTGGCTGGCGAAAGCGGAGGCTAAATCTGGTGGTAATAGTTATAAAGGATTCATAAAAAACATACGGAAAGAAGCTATGACAAGGCTGACTGATCCTAAGCTTATAGAGATTGCGAAAGAGTCTTCTAAAGTAATTAAAGCTGTGGTGCCGATGTTCGTTGCGAGAGGCCCGGGAAGAGCTTGGAAGCATGAGGATGCTGTAGCTGCGGTTGCGGATCTTTCTAAAGCGGATGCAGCGAATGGTAAGAAGATGTTTCAAGCGGTGCTTTGCTCTAGATGCCATGCTCACTCAGGTCAATGGGGAGGCTCAGGTCCTGAGCTCACACAACTTGCGAACAGATTTAGTAAAGCTGATATTTTGAAGGCAATCATTGACCCCTCAGAAGTGATATCAGACCAATACAAGACAACTGTTCTGCACCTTAAGGACAAGTCCACGCAAGTGGGTAAGATCATGAAGGAAGATGAGGGGAATGTGTATTTAGCACCAAACCCTCTTGATTTACAAATGCAGATACCGGTGCTCAAGTCTACGATAGGGAAACGTTCTGTTTCCAAGTCATCATCGATGATGCCTTCGCTCATCAATGCACTTAACCCTGATGAACTCCGGGACTTGATGCTCTTCCTCACTGGTAAGTAATACTTCTGAATACGATGAGCAACTTCTTGGTTAGTTATCTGGATATGCCTGACACGGCGAAACTTCTTTTTGATGAGATGCCAAGGTTCATCTATTTCATGAAGGATCATCAACTTCGTTTTGTCAGGCTGAATCAGAATCTCATTGAAAAAATAGGGCTGCCTGAAGAAGAGATCATCGGTAAAACTGACTTTGATCTCTTCCCGAAGTCCATGGCGAACGCATTTTATAAAGATGACCAGCTTATTTTGAAAACTAAGAAGCCAATTCTTAACAAAGTTGAGCTGGTTCCTTCCAATAGAGGGCAGGCAGATTGGTCGCTTACGAATAAGGTGCCGATGTTTGATGAAAACGAAAATATCGTCGCGATTATAGGTGTTACGCGGCCTTTTTCTACGAGTGACACAGCTCGGAATTCGAGTGAAGATTTAAACTTGATGATCGAACACATCAAGAAAAACTATACTTCAAAGTTGTCTATTGAGAAACTAGCTAGAATGTCTTCTCTCTCGGTTAGTGCTCTGGAACGAAAGTTCAAAAAAGTCTTTCACATCACACCATCTCAATATATTTTAAATATTCGGATTCAAGAAGCTTGCCAGCTTTTAATCCACAGCTCACACCCGCTGATCACCATAGCAAATGATTGTGGGTTTTATGATCAGAGTCATTTTAGCCGTCAGTTTTCTAAGGCGATGAATATCTCTCCACTCAAATACAGAAAGCAATTTAGGATTTGATCTCGAACAGACTATGTCTTATAAAAATTAACTTAATAACTTAATAACCTAATAACCAAAAGAACTATGAAACTACACAACGCAATGTGGCCAGGAGTCGTCGGTAAAGATGATGCCTCAGATCAGCCTACTATCTCACTCGACAAGATGCTCAACCTCACCGCCGACGCATCAGTCGATGGGCAGAAATTTGATGGAGTGGATCTCTTCCTGTTCCATCCTCATATCGACCCTGACGCCTCTGATGATGTCATCCGCGCGATGGCAGATAAGATAGTAGATAAAGGATTTAAGATAGGATCACTCGTGGCTCCTATATGGCCGGGCACGATAGGAGACTCAGCATTTGGTTCAACGCAACAACGTGAAAAATTCCTCAAGGCCATTCACTATGCCTGCCGGGTTGCAAAGATTTTCAAAGAGCAAGGCGCGCGCCAGTATGGAGTTATTAGAATCGATTCTGCTGGAAGCCCTGAAGAGTTTTCGAAGGATGAAGTAGGCAACACTAAATTACTAGCCAGCACCTTTAGAGAAGCAGGTAAAATAGCAGGGGGCCATGGAGAAAGGCTCGCGGCAGAGGGCGAAATCTGCTGGGGAGGAATGCACTCATGGAAGCATATGTTAGACACGCTAGAAGCAACAGGGACACCAGAAACAGTCGGTTTCCAAGCAGATCTAGCACATACGTATTTGTATCTGTTAGGACATAATGCACCAGAGCAGGCACTTCTCAAAGAGGGGTATTGCGATGAAGAGTTCTGGGCAGCTTACAAGACTCTAACAGATAAGCTGAGACCTTGGACGATCGACTTTCATGTAGCACAGAACGATGGCTCGGTTCACGGATCAGGCTCGCACGATAAAACTGGGCGGCACTGCCTCGCGGATCATCCAAATGGCAAACTAGACATCACGCGTTGTTCCCAGATGTGGTTAGAAGACTACGCGGCTAGAGGGATCGAGCATATTTGCTGGGATGGATGTATGTTTGATAATAGCGTCTTGGAACAAAGCCAGACTTGGGATACAATCCTAGGTGCTATGCTCAATGTAAGAGCAGGGCTAAGATCATAAACTTTTAACGAATAGAAATACAATATTATGAGCGAAATAAAATTTGGATCAGAAGTTTATACATGGTTTATGGACGGCTATGGCGAAGGCAATAAAAACAAGCTGGGCCACATGGCTGGCATCGTGGGTAAAGCAGGCTTCAAAGGCATCGAGCCGATGGTGCTAGAACCCTATGATGACTATTGGATGGGGGACTACAAGGATCCAGCCAAACTCAAGGATGCGCTAGATGAAGCGGGTGTTGAGCTCGCTGCATTGGCTCTCATTTGCAAATGGGATGGCGAAGAAGAAACAGAATCTGAGCGTGCCTGCGCTGACTGGACGATCGAGATGCTCAAGCATTTCCCCGGAGCCGCTCTCGGCACCGTGCCGCTTCCCGATGGCAGACATGACATCCAGCAACGCAGACTCAACCTAGTCAACAACGTCAACCGCGTATCACGCAGAGCGGCAGAGGCTGGACTGACATGTTCATTTCACCCGAACTCTCCTCCTGGATCGATCGTCCGCACGCAGGACGACTACGATGTGGTGTTGAACTCTCTAGACCCATCCGTCACTGGCTGGACTCCAGATGTAGGGCACATCATCCGAGGTGGTATGGACATCATCGGCACCATGACGAAATGGCAACACCTAATCAATCACGTTCACTACAAGGACTACTCTGGAAATGGACCGGAGCCATGGGCACAGATGGGAGAAGGGAAGGTGGACTTCCACAAGATTACTGAATTTCTCGTGCAGAGAAACTACAAGGGCTGGATCATCTGCGAAGATGAATGCGAGCTAGCTATTTCACATCCAGATGAAGTCACTCTCCAAAATGGTCAGTGGTGTAATGAGCAATTGCTCCCACTTATTTAAATACTATATAACATGAAATTTAACCCTAAACTGATCAACTCGCCACTTGATGCTGCGGACGAACTCATTGACGGACTTGTTGAGGCATACAACGGGGAATGTTATAAAGTAGGAACGCGCTCTATTGTCAAAAGCAATATTGCGTCAGATAAGGTCGCTCTACTCGTAGGTGGCGGTGCCGGGCATGAGCCTATTTATCATGCTATGGTTGGCAAGAACATGGCTGATGGGGCCGCTTGCGGAGACATCTTTGCGGCGCCGGCTCCTCACATTGTCAAAGAAGCAGCACTTGCTATTGATCAAGGAGAAGGGGTGCTATTCCTCTATGGAAACTACGCAGGAGATGTCATGAATTTCGATCTCGGAGCAGAACAGACTGAGGATGAAGGAGTGGAGGTTCGTTCTGTATTGATCGCGGATGATGTGGCGTCTGCACCACTAGACAGCAAAAATGACCGCCGAGGAATCGCTGGTTTAGTTCCTATCGTGAAAATAGCTGGAGCAGCTTCACAGCATGCTCCAGATCTAGAATCACTCGCCCAAACGGTAGAGAAAGCTTGCCTTCAAACTCGCTCGATAGGATGTGCTATGGCACCAGGATCGATACCGGCTACTGGCAAGCCTACCTTTGAGTTAGACGAGGGAATGATAGGTCTAGGGATGGGCATTCATGGTGAAGCTGGTGTTAAAGATATTCCGATGACAACTGCGGCAGAACTAACACCAATAATGTTAGATTACATCATCGAAGATTTCGAAAAAGATAGTGAAGTAGAGCCACTAAAATCAGGTGATTCTATTCTATTTTTGATCAACTCGCTGGGAGCCACCACTATGATGGAAAGTCTTATCTGTATGCGTACCGCGGCAGATTATTTTGAAGAACGGGGGGTCGAGCTGTTTGATGTTATGATCGGTTCTTACGTGACCTGTCAGGAAATGGCCGGTATCTCATTTTCTGTGACAAGATTAGACGATGAGCTGAAGGAATTATGGTCAATGCCATGTCAGTCTTTCTGCTACTCAAAAATGCAAGGGCCACTTGACGCAGAAAGCACAGAGAAAAATACAAAAACTTCGACTAAATCTGTAAGAAAAGCCAAACAGAAAGAAGTGAAGCCGCAACTTGAGCTATCTAGATCTCCTTCTGGACTCACTATTGAGCAAACTCAACAGATGTTGCTGGTGGTAGCTGATGCCATCATAGCCGCTGAGCCGATACTTTCGCAGGCAGACCGAGACTTAGGTGATGGCGACCACGGGCTAGGCATGGAGCGCGGATTTACGGCGCTCAAGAAGAACCTAGATCCGACAACGGCAACATTCACCTCAATGCAGGAGCTCTTCAAAACAGCAGGGATGTCACTACTCAGTACTATGGGTGGAGCCTCGGGAGTTGTTTTTGGCTCACTATTTCTGGCTGGTGATAAGACGATGTATGGGGCGAAATGCTTTGGTTCACATGAATTATGCCACCTACTGAATCAATCACTAGCGGATGTAATGAAGCGCGGAGGAGCTAAGCCTGGAGACAAAACCATGATCGATGCGCTAGCCCCAGCTGCCACCACTGCGAAAGAAATGATCAACCAGCCTCTAGCTAAATCTATCGTTAAAGTTTCCGCAGCAGCAACCAATGGAAAAGAAGCGAGCAAGGCAATGCTGGCAACCATGGGCAGAGCGAAAACTCTTGGGGAAAAGACTATCGGTCTCCCAGATGCGGGTGCCATTTCAGTATCCATCATCCTCTCGAGCATGCAGGAATTCATCACGGAGTCCTAATGTAGCTTAAAAATCTGACCAAATTCAACTAAGGCGTAGCTCTTCTAAGGGCTGCGCCTCTTTATTTTAAGGGTGTTTCATTTGCTAAGCGTAATTTCTACGATTGTTGGCTTTTCATGCTGATTGGAATGGTTTAGCGTATCTTTAATGCTGAAATTTATCGATCAGGGAGGCCCATTTGTTTGGGTGCTATTAGTGCTGTCATTCGCAGGGATGATGATAGTGCTGGAGAAAATCATCTTTTTCCAGCGCACGAAAATCCATGTGGGGGATCTCATGCTGGGTTTGGCGAATCATGTCCGCAGTGGAGCGCATGACGAAGCGCTGCGCGAGGCAGCGCGCGCGCCAGGTTCTGTGGCGAGAGTGGCGCACGCTACGCTGATGCGGCATTATTTACCGAGAACGGATCTGCGGGATATCGCGATGGAGGCTGGGCAGATGGAGGTGCCTCGGATAGAGAGAAATTTACGTGGGCTTTATACCGTGGCATTGATCGGCCCGCTAATAGGGATGCTGGGAACTGTGAATGGGCTAATTGAGACTTTTGTGAAAATGAGTAATAGTAGTGGTCTAAGTTCAAACTTAGATATGGCGAAGGGAATTTATGAAGCACTGATCACGACTGGTCTGGGCTTGTTAGTGGCAGTTCCTGCGTATCTATTTTACTTGTATTTCGTGGGTAGGTCCAAGCGGCTAGTGCACCGGATAGAGCGTGGCGCGATAGAGATAGTGAATATCATTTGTGACGAGCGAGATGCTCCGCGGTTAGAAGAAGTAGAAATTTCTGATGCAATGTATGATAAGAAACCTGCTGCAAAAAAAATAGCAACTAAAACGTCTAAAAACTCTAAAAAATGAAACTCGAAATGTCATTACCTCAACGCCCAGGAATGATCTACACCTTGCCGGTGTTAGACATTCTAGTGCTGGTTTTGGTGTTTCCGCTGCTCGGATCGTCCTTCACTACAAATGCGGGGATCGAGTTAGTATTACCAGACACGGGACACAGATTTGATAGAATGGAACGCAGTATCGTGGTCACAGTAAAGGGCTCTACTGAGCAGCAGATCTATATCAATCGCCGGTTGGTGAAGGAGAGAGATCTGCTAGAAGAGCTGGTAAATGAGGCCGTAAATTGGCAAGGTGGTGGAGCTGTGGGGATTATTTTCCGAGTGGATAAACGAGTGCCAAGTGGTTATAAAACTTTTATTGGCGATAAGTTATTAGCGGAAGGTTACCGTGTCTATGATGCTGGTAATCCAGCGAGTAAGTGATGTTATTTTCGAAGAATAAGAAACTCCAAAGAGATCGGAATGCGGGACTAGTTTTCCGCTGGAGGGGCGGATTTGCCTATAACCGTGGGGGCTCCACGATCGCATTTCTAGTCACTTCCTTGATGTTCGCCGGTGGCTTTATCATGCTCAATGTCTATGCTAAGCCGAGCACGGTGCCGAGCAGGTACCGTGCCTCGATGATCCAGCTAGGCATGATGGATGATGACCTCACTTGGTGGTTGGAGAAAAACTCCCCCAATCTCCCAATCTGGTCGGAGAATAGAGATGAGCAGAGTGCGTTGCGCGTGAATGCCCAGCTGATGGAGGAACTAAGAGAGGCAAATAGCGGTGCTTACCTCTATGAGGACGTGGAGATGCAGCAGATAGAAATCGATGACGAGGAGATCTATGCGCTTAACAATAGATGGCTGCCTTCGTTAAAGAGGCTTAAGGCTAATGAAGATGGCCCCATAGTTGCTGTTGCTGATGCTGTTTGGAAATTAAAAGTGAATGCTAGTAAGATGCTCAAACCGAGACTGCCGGATGAGTTAGAGTATGTTAACTGGATACCAGAAAAGTGGCGTGGTCGATCAGTTAGATTGATCATCGCGGTGGATGCTAGAGGTAAGGTTTTGAGTGTGAATCCAGCTGAATGGACTGAGGATAGAACTGTAAAAGAATTTGAGAACTGGGTGCACACGCTTCTATTTAAGCCTGCTGACAAGGAACAGAGGCAAACAGTAACAGGCGTAATTTCTCTAAGCTATTCACCAATAATCAATATTAAGGAGAAACAGCGATGATTGAGATGAACTTTGAGGAGTTTAGCCTATTCATCGTTTCCGGATGCGTGCTGCTGATGGGTCTGCTGCTACTCGTGCATTCAGTCCGATCCAGGAGTTATCGTAGGAAGAGATTTTATCAGGTAGTGCAGTGCCCAGTCTGCGGTGAAGTCTTCGATGACCGAAGCTCAGAAAAAATGCCAGAGTGCAAAGGTTGTGGCAGAAAAACCATCCGGGGCTACGACAAGAGCCTAGGCTAGGCGTCAAGTCTGGGAGCGTATTACTACGCAATTTCAAAAGCTGCCGGAGTGTGTCCGACAGCTTTGGTTGAAATGTGTTGTTTAACGACTTAGGATTTTGCTATTTCTTCGGTGCAGGGATCTGCACAGGAGGAGTCACAGCTGTTGGTGCTGTCTTAATTTCCACAAGTTCGAGTTCGAAGATAAGGACACTATTTGGGCCGCCGGGACCTCTTGGGCTGGGGCCATAACCAAGTGCTGGCGATAGGAAAAGTTTCCACTTTGATCCAGTAGGCATCATTTTAAGAGCCTCGGAAAAGCCAGGAACCACACTCAAACCAAACTCAGCAGGTGAATTATCTGGGTTGTGTTTGATGGAGCTGTCAAATTCTTCTCCATCGATCAAAGATCCCTTATAACGCACCATGAATTTAGTGCCTTGATCAGGACCTGCTCCGGCGGGAGCCACATAGGTTTTGCCGGTTCCCTTGGTGAGAACCTCATACTGCAAGCCACTCTTGGTGGTTATGACGCCTTCGCGCTTACCATTTTTTTCAAGATATAAGGTGCCTTCGGCTTGTTTTACCTTAGCTTTGTCTGCCTCGCGTTCTTTAGCTGCTGCCTGCATGGCAGTCATGACCGCTTGGATTTTTGCCTCAGGGATATCGATCTTTTTACCGCTCATGCCGGCAAGAAATCCTTTGACTAATTCTTCAGTACTGAACTCTTCTACCTTGAAACCGGCTTGTTGAAGCCCGCTACCTTGCTGAAACCCAAAGAAGTAGGAGGAGACCATTTTCATTTCTTCCGGAGTAGGCTTAGGGCCAGCTGGTGCTGCGGGAGGACCTCCTGGAGCAGGAGCTTGGGCACTGAGAGAGCTTGCACCGACAAGGCCGGCAAGCGCGATAACTCCGAGAACGGAGGTGATATTTTTCTTTTTCATAATTTGATTATATTGGTAATTCGCGAGCAAAATAGGGGTCATCCCCCTTTCTGTCCAGCCGTTTATCGGCATCATTCTAAATTTTTAACCCTAGGTGCATGCCTCGCATCCTCCTTGTCGAAGATTAGAAACAAAAAAGATCAGTCCTTAATGGTAAGGAGTGCAATTATCTATGGAAATACCATAAAGGGCAAACATTATAGCATGCATGCCACCTGTTTAGCTGCGAGAAATTTAATACAGACAATACAATTCACCTTGATGTAGCTATGAGGTGGACCCCGAAATTCAGACCAGTAGCTAAGTTATGAAATTGGTGGACAGGAGCGTTGAAATAACCGAATCCAAACCACATATTATAATGAAAGC
>JBLHQF010000078.1:0-11199 GCA_047624885.1 Cryomorphaceae bacterium
TTCAACATTCAACATTCAACATTCACGATTCAAGATTCAAGATTCAAGATTCAAGATTCAAGATTCAAGATTCAAGATTCAAGATTCAAGATTCACGATTCACCATTCACGATTCACCATTCACCATTCACCATTCACCATTCACAGCTCACTGCTCACTGGGGCTAATCAATGAGGAAGGGGTAGCTGCTGTGTGCCATGTCCTGGGTGAGCTTGTATATCTCGCTGCTGTATCTGCATTTTGAGACTTCTTTAGCGAGTTCTTTGCATTCCCCGTGGTGAAGCGAGCGGACTGCCTTTTTGATTTTAGGTAGCTGGTGGGTTCCTACAGATAGCTCATCGATCCCTAGTCCGATGAGGAGGGGAGTGAGGTTAAGATCGCTCGCCATTTCTCCACAGACGCCGGTCCAGATACCATTATTCCTGGCGGCCTGGGCGGTCATGTCGATCAGGCGGATGACGGCCGGGTTGGTGGGTTTGTAGAGCTTTGAGACGTTTTTGTTTACTCGATCCACTGCGAGGGTGTATTGGATGAGGTCATTGGTGCCGATGGAGAAGAAGTCTACGTGCTTGGCTAGTTCTTCTGTCATGAGGGCGGCGGATGGGACTTCTATCATCATTCCTACTTCCATGTCTGGATCAAATGGGACGCCGGCTTTGTCTAGCTCGTCCATGCATTCCTTAAAGATGTCCTTGGCCATGATGAGCTCGGTCAGGCCGGAGATGAGTGGGAACATGACGCCGAGCTTACCGTGGGCGCTGGCTTTGAGGATGGCTCTGAGTTGTTCCTTGAACATGCCCTGGCGCGCAAGCGAGACGCGGATCCCGCGCCAGCCTAGGAATGGATTTGGCTCTGGCTCTGGAAGCGGCTCGGCGGGGAGCTTGTCGCCACCGGCATCTAGGGTGCGGATGATGGCCTGGTGTGGCTGGGTGCGCTTGGCTACTTCTGTGTAAACTCTGGTCTGGCGGTTCTCATCGGGGATTTCTCCGCCTCCGAGTAGATAGAACTCGGTGCGGAAGAGGCCGATGCCTTCAGCTCCAGATTTCTCAACGTGGGTTAGCTCGTGGTCAAACTCGATATTCGCCGAGAGGGTTATGGCTCGGTCATCGGTGGTTTGCGTTCGGCTTTCTTTGAGCTTATCTAGTTCAATTGCCCGTTCTTTTTTACCCCGCTGAATCTCACGGTATTTGGTGATGGTGGCGGGACTTGGGTTGAGAATGACTTGCCCTGAGTATCCATCAAGTATGATGTAGGTGAGGGACTTGATGTTCATGACGGCGCTCTCCAGGCCTACGATGGCGGGGATGCCGAGCGAGCGGGAAAGGATGGCGGTGTGTGAGTTTACGCTGCCTTGCTCAGTGATGAAGCCGATGGACTTCTGGCGGTCCATGGTGGCGGTGTCGGACGGGCTGAGGTCATAGGCGACGATGATGTGCTTATGGTCAGGGTTTAGGTCCTCTGATTTATGCTCGTCATCTGCTGAGCTGAAATTTCTAATCACTCGCTGGGCTACGTCATCAATATCCGTGGCGCGCTCGGCGAGGTATTTATCATTCATTCGGCGGATAGCCTCGCAGTATGTCTGGATGACTGCGTAGTAGACGTATTCAGCATTCTGAAGCCTGCTGGTGATGCCTTCTCTTACTTTCTTGAGGATAGAGTTGTCTTCGAGAATGAGGATGTGCGCTTCGAAGATGAGTCCCTCATGCTCTCCTGAGATGTCTTCTATTTTCTTCTGGATGCCACTGAGCTGAATCTTGGTCTTGGCGATGGCGGCCTCGAAACGTAAAATCTCGTAGTCGATGTGCTCATCAGAAATTTCATAAACTTCTGGAGCGATCATGCCGCGTGCAATCACATGCACAGGTCCGAAGGCAAGGCCGGGGGATACGGCGGTACCTTGTAGAATAGTCTCTCTATGTGATGAATGGAGTGGCATGAATGGCTGAGCCTATCAATGGTGCTAATGATGGTGAGATAGGGAGGTGAGATAGGGAGGTGAGATAGGGAGGTGAGATAGGGAGGTGATCTAGTAAACGTAAACTAGTCCTCGAAGTCTCTCTCTACGAGTGCTACGAGGGCATCTAGTGCTTCTTGCGCCTGGGCGCCTTCTGTGGAGATGATGAGCATGGAGCCGTGACCGGCAGCGAGCATCATGAGTCCCATGATGCTTTTTCCATCGATTTCTTCACCATCTTTCTCGACTGTGATCTCTGCCTCGAACCTGTTAGCGGTTTTTACAAACTGAGCTGCGGGGCGGGCATGAATTCCAAGTTTATTGGTGATTGTGATTTCCTTACTAGGCATACGGTTATTGGTGTTGATGTGTTCGATTAATGGGGGTATCTTAGTGGGAGAAAATAGGTAGTGGAAGAGAAATTTTTACGTCAGGGTTAAAAAGTCTTAATTTGTTATTGATTAGTCCATTACGGGGTTCTCTTTCTTGATCTTCTCATTCAGTCTGTTATTAAACTCGTCTGCCATATCGTAGCCTAGTCTGCGGAGCTGTAGCTCTAGGATGGTGACGGCAACCATTCTAACGGTATCACGGCCTGGGGCGACTGGGATATCTACGTAGGGGACTTCCACTCCGAGGATGTTTTCTGTCTCGCGGGTGATGCCGGTTCTGTCGACTTCATTGAGGTCGCTGTGGGGGCGGAGATTGACGATTAGGTCTAGTTTGGAGTCTGGCATCATGGCGCCTAGCCCGTAGATGTTTGTCACATTGACGATGCCGATGCCCCGCATCTCGATGAATCCTCTGGAGAATTCCTTGGTGTAGGCGGTGAGTTCGCCGCCAACGTTGCGGATATTCACATGATCATCTGCAACGAGTGCTGCCCCGCGTTCCACGAGTCCGATGGCTGTCTCGCTTTTACCTGATCCGCTCTTGCCTCTGATGAGGACACCGAAGCCTTTGAAGTGGAGCATGCATCCATGAGCGGAGGTGGTCTGGGCAAATTCTGTTTCTAGGCACAGTGCTGCACGGTTAGAGAAGAGCATGGTTTTCTTGGTGGTTCGGAAGATAGGGATACGGAACGGTGCGATGATGGCCGCGATGGCCGCTGGTATTTCCGATCCTTGAGTGATGACGATGCATGGGATCTCTGTCTCGCAGATCGCTAGGATACGCACTTGGAGAGTCTCTGGATCTAGTGATTTTAGGTAAGATAGCTCAGAGTTACCAAACATCTGGACTCTAGCAAAAGCGAAATTTACGAGGTAGCCGGTGATGGCTAAGCCTGGTCTGTGGGTGGAGGGTTCGGTGATTTTACGTTCTAGATCATAGCTTGCGGAGTGGGGGTTTTCGTGCAGCGTGAGTTCTAGCTTGTCCGCGTATTTCTGGTAGAAATCATTCACTGTGATGTGGGTGACGCTGTGGATTTTTCTCTTCATGGCTAAAGTGTAGAATGTGCGGCGGAGTAGCCAAGGTAAAAAAACTCTGGCATATTGTAAACTGGGGATTGCAAATGATCATGAATCGTTTAGATGTTTGGCGATAAATTAATCCCTCACAACAGACAATTTAGAAATGACGCTCACTAGCCAAGAACCAGTTTATGTAATAGGGCACTTAAACCCAGACACTGATGCCATCTGTGCGGCAGTAGGCTATGCGGAATATCTGCGTGTGGCTGAGGGGAGGGATGCTGTGGCGCTGCGCTGCGGAACTATCCCAAGCCGTGTGAAATGGGTGCTGGATCAAGCGGGTGTGTGTGCTCCTCAGTTAGTGACGGATATCCGCACTACCGCCGAGCTGATCAGTAATAAGTGCACGGTAAATGTTTCTGAGGGTGACACCTTTCTTAAGGTGTATAATGCGATGCAGGAGAGTGGCATGGAATCTCTGCCGGTGGTCTCTGACGATGGTGAGATCCGTGGGATACTGGATTTTACTCAGCTGATGCAGTTGCTGATGCCACAGGATGTTTCTGGTAGTAAGGCTGTGAAGACGGTATTTGTCTCACCGCAGAAGATTTTAGAATCATTGAAAGGTGAGTCTGTGGGAGCTGAGGTGACTGCCGATGAAGAGAAGCTGATCATGTTCGTGGGAGCGTCTAGCGAGGAGTCCACGAGAGCAGGGCTAGTCAGAGATGCTGCACTGGGGCTTTCTAAAATGCAGCTAGTGATCTGTGGAGACAGAACCCAGTTACAAAAAGCTGCGATAGAAAGTCAGGTGCGGATGATGGTGGTGACGGGGGGCTTTGACGTGGATCCAGATATGATAAAGCTGGCGCGCGAGAAGGGGGTGAAGATTATTTGTTGCAAGTATGATACAGCCACGACGGTGCAGCTGATTCGTTGTTCGCGGATGGTGGATACTGCGCTTGGGGGTGAGTTTCTCTGTGTGGATGCAGATGAGGCGGTGTCCGATATACGCAGGAAGCTGAGTGTGGCGAATCAGGAAATTTTTCCAGTGGTCAAGAAAGGGACTCGTCGGCTGATAGGGTTCTTCACGAAGGCTGATCTGGTGGCTCCTCCCATTACTAAGATAGTGATGGTGGATCACAATGAATACTCGCAAGCGGTGCGCGGTATCGAAGAGGCACAGGTGGTGGAGGTGATAGACCACCACAGACTAGGTGGAAATGTAGTTTCACGTGAGCCGATCCGTTTCCTCAATGAACCGGTAGGATCATCTTCGACACTTATTGCGCGGAAATTCAGAGACAGAGGAGCACCATTATCTAAAGGGATGGCACTTTGCCTGAGCGCCGGGCTGATCTCTGATACGCTGAATCTCACTTCGCCTACGACGACGGATGTGGACAGGGATATTTTAAAATGGCTCTGCGAGATAGCGGGGGTGGATGCGAAACAGTTTACGCATGACTTCTTCGCTTCTGGATCGCTGCTGCACATGGGGACAGCTAAAGAACTAATCCATACCGATAGAAAAGAATTTGAAGAGTCTGGCAAGAATATCAGCATCACTCAGATCGAGGAGATTAGGCTGGATGGATTCGATGATCGTAGGGCGGAAATAGAGGAAGAGCTGGAGAAGCTTTGCAGGTATAAAGGCTATGATCTCGCGATTGCAGCTGTCACGGATATCACTAAGCATGTTAGTTTGATCTTAGCAAAAGGTGACGAGCGTATCATCAGCGAGCTGCCATTCGAGCACCGTGCTGATGGGGTGATCATCGCTAAGAATGTGGTCAGCCGAAAGAAGCAAATTTTCCCAGCTGTCTGTAAAGCGATCTGCAGTGCTAGAGCCATGATCATAGAGTAGAATAAGCCCATGAAAAAAATCATCATCAAAGTAGGAACCGGCGTCCTCACCAGAGAGAGTGATGGACAGCTGGATGGGACCTCGCTAGTGAAGCTAGTGACGGCTATAGCAGACATTTCTAGCAATGGCTACCAAGTGATCCTAGTCTCCAGCGGAGCAGTGGGGGCGGGTATTTCAGGGCTGGGACTAAAGGAGTATCCATCGGATGTTCCTACTCGGCAGGCCTGCGCAGCGGTGGGGCAGACTCGGCTGATGCATGCTTATGAAAATTTGTTTAGAAATTTCGGGCTGAGTGTGGCGCAGTTGCTGCTCACTGCGGATGATTTAAATGATGCAGCTAGAAGTGGTAGAGTGCGTGACACGCTGAAGAAACTATCAGAAATGGGGAATATCATACCCATTATCAATGAGAATGATTCGGTAGCGGTGGAGGAAATAAGCGTGGGTGATAACGACATGCTCTCATCCAGAGTGGCGACTCTGCTGGAGGTCGATATGCTCGTGCTAATGTCCTCTATCGATGGACTAATTTCACCTGAAACTAACGAAGTAGTTAGAGAAATAGCGGATGTGAATTCAGTGTTAGGTTTCGTGCGCGGGGATAGAGGTAAGTTTTCTATCGGCGGCATGGCGACTAAGCTCCAGGCGGTGAAACGCAGTGTCGATGCCGGCATAGAGACCGTCATCATGAATGGATCCAAGCCGGAAAGACTCGCTGATGTTGTGAGTGGTGGTGGGCTGTGCAGTAGATTTTACACTAAGGAGATCTAGGCTGAAGGTGAAGTGTTTACTTTATTTTAATCAACGCCTTATTACGAAGTCTTTTCATGTAACGTTCGAATCTAACAGAGGATTTTTTATTCTGCACTGCCTGCTCTATCTGTGGTTTTACTTTGGCTAAGCTTGGTGCGGGTCCATCGATCTGGCGGATGACGCGGATGATCTGGTAGCCTTTAGCATCTAGCTGGATGGGTCCTATTACCGTTCCCACTGGCTCAGTGAAGAGTGCGAAGCTGACATCCGGACGTAGGTCAGTGCGCTTCACGTCAGTTTGCTTTCCACCTTTATCGGCGAAGGCATCTTTTGAATGTTTCTTCGCTAACTCTGAGAAGTCAGCACCGGCTTTGATTTTCTTGATAAGCTCTTCTGCAAATTCTTTTTGAGTCTCAGGAGTAGCGAGTAGATCGTTATTATTGGTGACTGGGATGTAGATTTTCTCGAAGTCGATTTTGTCTTTCGAGCGGTCGCGTATGTCGTGCTTTCTTTTATTATACTCCGCCTTTAGCTCATCTTGCGTAGCTGGAGTGGGGTCATTAAAGTGCTGACCGCGCATTGATTGACCGATCAATTTATCCTTAGTGTTCTTAAAAAACCTAGAGTAGGAAAGGTTAGATTTCTTCAGTTGTTCGCGGAATTTCTGCTCGTTGCCATCATAGATCCTGTTGACTAGGCGCTGGATGTCTGCCTTGACCGCGTAGTCTGGGATCTGTGCTCCCATAGCATTGAATTCGTGAATGATCAGCTGGCGGTCAATGAGTTCGTCTAAGATTTTTTGCTTACTCTTAATCACCTCGGCCTTGAAAGTATCAGCCATGCGAGGGTGCTCCATGGCGAGACGTGCTCTGATAGGTCCTAGCATGAAGGCGACTTCATTGATGGTGACGACTCTGCCATTGGCGATCGCGGCGATACCGTTAACCTTACGAGGTTTCGCATTCGCTACGGGAGCGATGGCAGGGGTCAGAAGGCTGATAGCCATTATGGTGGTGAGAGTGGTGATGGTCTTCATGATGATGTTGGTTTGCTGCTAAGGATTCCCCGCTAATGTGCGGTAAAATCAAATAAAATAAAGAGATTATTAGTTAATATTTTGGGACTATCCCATTTCGCTAGGCGATAGCAAATGATTGTAGCGTTCTACGTGCGTGGCGCGTCCTGACTCTGGGTCGATGTCCACGATCATTCCGCAGAGCCTCACTGGTCCTTTGGCTACAGGGAATCTCGTCGGTAAGCCAGATTTAAATCTCCAGACCACGCTCTCTACATTTCTGCCTAGCACGGAAATTTCTGGTCCACACATCCCGGCATCGGTGAGGTGGGCGGTGCCTTTCGGCAGAATTCGCTCATCCGCAGTCTGAACATGCGTGTGGGTGCCTACTACGGCAGAGACGGTGCCATCTAGATGGAACCCCATCGCGATACTTTCGCTCGTAGTCTCCGCATGGAAGTCGAGGAAAATGATCTTCACTCCCTCGTCAGTCAGACGTTTCGCCTCATCCTCTACGATGGTGAATGGATTTTCGAGCGGGGGATTCATAAAGGTTCTTCCCTGGGCATTGATTACGGCTATTTTGCCGAATTCTGTCTCAAGCACGACTGATCCATTTCCTGGTGTGCCGGGCGGGTAGTTGATAGGACGGAGGATTTTTGGTTCGTTGGGAAGGTAGTCTAACAGCTCGCGCTGGTCCCAGACGTGGTCACCAGTGGTAATGACCTGCACGCCTGCAGCGAAGAGTTCTTTGGCTATCTTAGGGGTGATGCCTCTACCGCCAGCGGAATTTTCCCCATTTACTATGGAAAAATCGATGCTGTGTTTACGTTTAATAGTATTAAGCTGCTGGATGACTGCCTTTCTTCCGGGCTCGCCAACAATATCTCCAAGAAAAAGAATGCGCATTTGATCTGAGTGTCGTATAAAGTTTTTAGCAGAGTAGGTGATCCATTATTCAATGTTAGGAGCACTAGACTTAAACCGCCGCAGAGATAGAAACACACGAATCGACCAGAGACCAGAATATATGAGTGCTAAGAAACAAAAATCATATGCCCTTGAAGTGACACTAGTGGTTCTCGCGCTAGTGATCGCCTTTGTGACGCAGACCTTGATCAAGTCCGCGAACCCACCAGAGGTCTCTGACATCCCGTCTGGAGATAAGACTGCACTAAAAGACGCTCTCTCTCAGATAGATGAGGATCCATCGGTCATTAAACAGGAAGACAAAGTTCCTAAAGAATACAACAAGCATCTAACTGATCTAGCGACAGCTCCAGACTGGACGCAGCTAGACCAGTATCAGCACACGATCACTAAGGAGGACTTTGAGCGTGAGTTAGAAGAAGTTTATACCATCAATGGAAAGTGGAAAGACTGGATCACGGCCACTGATGAGTCCGCCATGATACGGATGTCTGCTGCGGATGGTAAGCAGCTATATGAGTTATTCTTTGCCTCTGAAGTAAAGCAGGAAAGGCCACCAAAGTTCTGGAGGAATCGCGATGAACTGATCGTGCAAGATCCCTTGAAGCCATTGCTGGGTCTTCGGATAGTGATCGACCCTGGTCACATCGGTGGGAAATTTTCCCAGATCGAGGAACGGCAGTTTAACTATAAAGAAACGCCGCCTGTGAAGGAAGGTAATCTCACGCTAAAGGTAGCCAAGATGCTAGCCAAACAGCTAGAAACTCTCGGAGCCCAAGTGACGTTCACTCGTGAATACCTTGCTCCTGTAAACCCAAATCGACCTGCTGATTACGACAGATTTGCTTACGCTAAAATTAGCAAAACTAATATCTGGGCGACTCCTGTGGCGATCAGGCGAGCGAGTAATAAGTTATTTTATAGAGCGGGGGAGATCCGTGAGCGTGCCAAACATGTGAATAATGATTACCGGCCAGATCTTGTGCTGTGTCTACATTTCAATGCAGGGGTGAAGAGTGAAGAGCTAATTCAGGATGAGCATTTTCACATGATTTTAAATGGAGCATACATGGATGACGAGGTGGCTAAGGATGACCAAAGATTTACCATGATGCAGAGAATACTCCAGCGCGTTCACCCTGAGGAAGCTCGGCTCAGTTCCTACGCGGCGGATGCCTTTACCGCGAATACTGGGCTGAAACCTTACCAGTATGATCCAGCCTCAAACCGTGCGCTAAACGTGGATAAAAATCCTTACCTCTGGGCTAGAAATCTAGCGGCTAACCGATCCTACCTTTGTCCGGTGCTCTTCTATGAGCCCTATCTCATGAATGGAGTAGACTCGCACGCCCGCATCATCCAGGGCGACTACGAAGGGCTACGCTACTTGAATGGAATGCTGCGGCCCTCCATCTTCCGTGAGTATGTGAATGCCGTAACAGAAGGGCTTGTGACCTATTACTCTAAAAGAAAATGAAACATCATCTACTACTCATTGGTCCTGGATATCTGGGCAAGGAAATCCTACGTGAATTTAAGGAGGCAGGCTGGCAGGTCACCACCGCATCAAGGTCGAGCGAACTCGCGTTAGATATTTCAGATCTCGAACAGGTGAAGTCGCTAGCAGAAAAGCTTAGCTCTAATGAGACGGCGGCCACTCACGTGATCCACTGCGCATCTGCATCTGCAGGGCGTGGAGCGTCTGCTGAAGTGAGGCTGAAATGCTACATCGATACCTACCGAAAAGGCTGTGAAAACCTAACAGAAGTATTTTCTGATGCACATATTCTATTCACCTCCAGCACCTCAGTCTATGGTCAGAAGGATGGGTCACTCGTCACAGAGGAGTCTCTAACAGAACCTGGCAGTGAGACTGCAAAAGTTTTGCTAGAAGCTGAGCGTGCTATTTTAGAAGCAGATGGAACCATCGTGCGACTCTCTGGGATCTACGGGGAAGGGAAGTCCTATTTACTGAAACGCTTATTCTCAGGGGAGGCGACGATGGAGGGTGAAGGAGAGCGTATTCTAAACCACATACACCACCGCGATGGAGCCAGCGCCTGTCTGTTTCTGTTAGAGAATAACCTCCGAGGCATCTACAATGTCTCAGAAACCACTAATCTCACATTAAAGCAAACCTACTCATCCCTCTGTGAGAAATTTTCCCTAGCGATGCCACCCTCAGTTTCTGCAGCTGCCTCGCTACGCTCGGGACTCAATAAACGCGTATCGACGGCTAAAATACTAGAGCTAGGCTGGACACCTGAGTTCCCAACATTTCTTGATGCCGCAGACAGCGTAGCGGAATCATTAAGCCTGATGAAAACCTCATGATTAAGATTCTCACCACTGGCGGAACGATCGATAAAATCTACTTCGATGCCACCTCCGAATATGAAATCGGCGACCCCACTATTCCACATATTTTTCAGGATGGAGGAGTGCATGCCGAATATGATTTAGAGCCACTGATGCGCAAGGACAGCTTAGAGCTCAACGATGCAGACCGAGCCCATATCCGCGAGCGATGTGAGAACTCACGCTATGACCAGATCCTCATCACTCACGGCACCGATACCATGTGCGAAACAGCGGATCACCTCATCAGCGAAGGCGGCATCGAGGGGAAAACCATCGTCATCACCGGAGCGCTGTCCCCAGCCAGATTCCGCGTGACCGATGCGGTGTTCAATCTAGGCTTAGCGATGGGCGCAGTCCAGTCCATGTCCCCAGGAGTCTACATCGCCATGAGCGGCGAAATCTTCACCGCAGGAAGCGTCAGAAAGAACCGTGAGGCGGGGATATTTGAGAAGATCGTCCCAAGCGTCAATTAAGGACTCACTCTAAGCGATCTTTTTGATTAGGCAGTGTTTACTAGTAATTCTAAGATGAATCGAGCGAACTTATCCTTGGTCATCGCGCTGCTGAAATACTGATTCATCAGATCAGAAGAGGCAATACCACATGCCAAGACAGCATCTGCTACGGCTTGAGGAAAAAATGCCTTTAAAAGTCAGACATTTAAAAGCACTTACCTTTAGTAGAGCACTTCTCAAAACGCTCTCTGGAAACGGAGGGCATTTTTTCTGTAAAGGAAACTACACAAAACGTACCACAGCAATGAGCCGATTAATATTCTTAATCGGCTCATTATTTGTCTTTTGTTGAGCCGATTATGTATTTTAATCGGCTCATACGTAAGCGGTTAACATAGCACCTCTTGATGCTGGTAGTTGAGATGTGGTAGGCTTGCTGTTTTTTTTGCAA
>JBLHQF010000079.1:0-11030 GCA_047624885.1 Cryomorphaceae bacterium
ACACCATTCCAAATGACAAGAACTCCGGCATTCAACTCTAACAACTAGCACCAAAGACGGGAGAGTGGGCTTCTAGCCCGCAACGAGCTACTCTCAAAGAGAGCGAGTCGAAGAATAAGCAACGAAGAATCCGTCACCAAAAGACAACACTAACAACGAACAACTAACAGCCATGAAGCGCAGAAATTTTCTCAAAGGAGTAGCAGCCACCATCTCACTACCACAGATGAGTTCGCTCGCTGCCGTGGCTAAATCGGGAACCATTCCCGCTCCAAACAGGCTCGCTTTCCTCTACGTGCCAAATGGAGTAAACCTCGCCGAGTGGAGACCCACAGGACTCGGAACGGACTACGCCCTATCTAAGTCACTAAAATCTCTCTCCCCATTCAAGCAAGACATCCAGATCATTAGCGGTCTAGATCATGATAAAGCCAGAGCTAATGGTGATGGTCCAGGTGACCACGCCAGAGCCAGCGCGACCTTCCTCACAGGATGCCAGGCGAAGAAAACCGCCGGCGCTAACATCAGAAACGGTATCTCAGCAGACCAGCTCGCAGCGCGCCACATCGGCCACCAAACCAAACTCTCATCCTTAGAACTCTCCACCATTCGCGCGCGGATGTCAGGTAAGTGTGACTCCGGATATTCCTGTGTGTATCAGCATAATATCTCATGGAGAGACGAGTCCACCCCGATGCCCGCTGAGTATGATCCACGTGTGGCATTTGAGAAAGTATTCGGCTCTGGTAATACCAAGGCAGATACCGCTCGCCGTGCGAAACGTAAGTCTGTGCTAGATTTTATCAGCCAAGACGCCAAGAACCTGCAAAAGAAAATAGGCTCAGAAGACCGCGATAAGCTCGATGAATACCTCACCTCGATCCGCCAAGTAGAGCGCAACATCGAACAAGCAGAAAATTTCTATGACCGCTACCCAGCAGACGCCAAGCCTGATGGAATCCCCAAGGGATATAAAGCTCATATCAGGTCGATGTTTGACATCATGACCCTCGCCTTCAAAACCGATAGCACCCGTATCGCCAGCTTCATGCTAGCGAGTGAGGGCTCTAATAAATCATTTAAAAGCATCGGTGTGAGCGGTGGTCATCACGCTCTATCTCACCATCGCAACAAGCCAGACGCCCTCAGAAAAATCGCCAAGATAGACGCCTTCTACGCAGAACAACTGGCCTACTTCCTAGAGAACCTAAAGGGTTCACCCGAAGGAGAAAACGGCGGTAACCTGCTAGACAACACCATGATCGTATACGCCAGCAGCATCGCTGACGGCAACAAACACAACAACGAAAACATCCCCGTCATCCTCGCAGGAGGTGGCAGCGGAAAACTTACCCCTGGCAGACACATCCAGGCGCCAGAAGGCACCCCCATGACCAACCTTTATCTATCACTCCTAGATAGAATGGACGTCTCAGCAAAAAGAATAGGAGACTCCTCCGGAAAGCTAGATCTGATCCAGGCCTAATACGTGGTTCCCCCAGTAACTAATGCTTCTAGCCGCAGTCCGTTCATGCTGCATCTTGCAGCAATGAAAAAACCCACTGCGGCTCATGGCAAAAGGTGAAAAAGTATGCCAATTATACCTAAATGAATAGGATATATGGCTGTTCTGCTCAAGACATCTTTAGTGAAACATGGTAGGGTATAAATATGAAAATAAAAAATATTCAGATACAACTTTCAAAAATCAAAAACCGCCAGTTCAACGATGAGCAGCTTGCCGAGTTGGCTGTGGATCTCGCTGGGGAAATCCTGACCGTGGCGAACAAAGGGCAGAAGCTCTCCGAGCGCTACCACGGCTGGAAAATGGCCCGGATGATGAAGGACCCAATGGGAAAAACCCTCACCCTCGCGCTGGCTGATCAAGTTTTCCGCCCAAATACTGGAGCCCGTTCCGCCTCCCAGTTCCGCTACCTCATTGATGAATACGGCATCCCTGCCTACCTTCCACTGCATGAGCAGATCGCTATGCGCGTTGGCTCCATCGCCTCCGCCGTGGCTCCGGAAATAGTAATGGCCGCAGTCACCACTAAGATGCGCTCCGAGAGTGCCGAGGTGATCCTGCCCAGCGAAGAAGGCCGTCTAAAGCCGCACCTGAATAAACGCCGAAAGAGTCACATTAGAATGAATATAAATCAGTTAGGAGAAGCCATACTTGGTGATAACGAAGCAAGAAACCGGATGAATCAGGTGATCACAAGGCTCAAAAACGCGGACTGTGAATATATTTCTGTGAAAATATCTGCCATTTTCAGCCAGATCAACCTGCTGGCGTATGACGCCTCGTTGGAAGCAATCAAAGACCGCCTGAGAATACTCTACCAAACCGCGCAGCAGCACACATTCACTCGCGAGGACGGTGGGAACTCGCCAAAATTTGTCAACCTCGATATGGAAGAATACCGCGACCTTCACCTAACATGTGATGCCTTTAAGCAGTTGCTCATGGAGGATGAGTTCATCACAATGAGAGCTGGCATCGTGCTTCAGGCATACCTACCGGATTCCTATGCCGTGCAGAAAGACCTCACCGATTGGGCGCGTCAACGAATGTCTCAAGGTGGCACAACGATCAAGATCCGCATCGTTAAAGGCGCGAATCTCGCCATGGAGCAGGTCGAGGCTAGCATCCATAACTGGGAGCAAGCCCCCTACCACACCAAGTCCGACGTTGATGCCAACTTTAAGCGCATGATCCACTATGGCTGCGAACCAGAGAATGCCAAAGTAGCTAATATAGGCGTAGCTAGTCACAACCTTTTCGAAATAGCCTACGCTATGCTACTAAGGGCTAGGCATGAAGTTGAGGAACACGTTGAATTTGAGATGTTAGAGGGCATGGCAAACCATCAAGCGCGCGCCGTGCGTGATGCCATGGATGGTCTACTTCTCTATGCTCCTGTTGTGAGGAAGGAAGACTTCCACACCGCAATTGCCTATCTTGTTAGGAGGCTAGATGAGAACACCACCGAGGAAAACTTCCTTCACGATCTCTTTGGAATGAAAGTCGGCGGGGAACCATGGGAGAAGCAAAAGCAAATGTTCCTCACTGCCTGCAGCCGTCGTGATGAGATCAGTAGTGTTCCAAATAGGACACAAGATCGCACAACTGAAGCCCACGTGCTTGATCTAAAGAAGCCTTTCAAAAATGAGGCGGATACTGACTGGTCTATGCGTCACAACATGCGCTGGCTATTACAGGAGATAGAAAAATTCAAGAACTCTAAGATTCCAACCGTGCCAGTCCAGATCGCTGGAGAAACCCAAGTGACCAGCCATTTACAAATTGGTCAAGATCCGTCACGTCCCGGAGTTGATGCGTATCAATATAGCCTCACTGATGCTGCTGGTGTGGAGAAGGCTCTGCAATGTGCCGCCGATGCGCAGCCTGCCTGGGAGGCTAGAGGAATGATCGCAAATAGCGTCATCTGCAAGCAGGTAGCGGTTGAACTAGCCAAAGCGCGTGGCCACTGCATCGCCACCATGGTGCTAGATGCTGGAAAATCTGCTGCTGAAGCTGATGCCGAGTTTAGCGAGGCCATTGACTTTGCCTCCTACTACGCTGACAGCCTATGTAACCCAGCTTTTTTTGATGGCACATCCATGAAGGCTCTTGGCATTTTTGTCATTACCTCGCCGTGGAACTTCCCCTTTGCCATCCCATGTGGTGGTATCCTCGCCGCACTGATGGCCGGGAATACCGTGATTATGAAGCCCGCACCTGAGGCAGTATTAACAGCTTGGGAAATGATCAAGATCCTTTGGTCAGCAGGCATCCCAAAGGACGTACTGCAGTTTGTCCCTTGTTCGGATAATGAAATAGGCCGAGGTCTCGTCACCGATGAGCGAACTGCAGGAGTAGTTCTGACAGGCGCTTACGAAACCGCACGCATGTTCCAAGGATGGAAACCTAAAATGCATCTCTTTGCAGAGACCAGCGGTAAGAATAGCCTGATTATCACCTCCGCAGCTGACCCTGATCAGGCAGTGAAAGATCTTGTGAAAAGTGCCTTCGGTCACGCCGGGCAGAAGTGCTCTGCGGCCTCGCTCGCGATCATCGAAGCTGACCTTTACGATAGTCCCGCCTTCATGCGTCAGCTGCGTGATGCCGCTGCCAGTTTGTCAGTAGGGTCCGCATGGGATCCATCATCCATAGTTACCCCTGTTATCCGCAAGCCTGATGCAAGCCTGCACCGCGCTCAGACCACGTGCGACGGCAATGAGACATGGTTATTAGAACCACAGATGATCGATGGCAATCCATGCCTTTGGTCGCCTGGTATCAAGCGAGATGTCGAGCCGAATAGCTGGTATTGTGACACCGAGTGCTTTGGCCCAGTGTTAGGGCTGATCCGTGCAACCAGCCTAGAGCACGCCATCCAAATCCAGAACGATTCAGATTACGGACTCACTGGTGGTATCCATACCTTAGACGCTCGTGAAATTGAGATCTGGCGCGATCAGGTGGAAGTAGGAAACGCTTACATTAACCGCAGCATCACCGGCGCTATCGTCCAGCGTCAGCCCTTCGGTGGCTGGAAGAACTCCTGCTTCGGTCCTGGATCCAAAGCGGGTGGCCCTAACTACGTTTCACTCATGGCCAGCTGGCAACAAGACCAGCTCCCTGCGCTCATTAACGAACCGGCAGCTAAGGTTAAAGAGTTGTTAGTAAAAATCACCACGGCAATGCCCGGTGATTGCAGTAAGCTAACGGCAGCGGCAGGTAGTTACGCGAAATGGTGGAACGAGGAGTTCTCGATTGAGCATGATCCCAGCCAGCTCCGTGGCGAGAGCAATCACTTCCGCTACCGCCCATACCAGCGTATCCTTCTTCGTGCCAATGGCATGACGGATCTGGCTATTGCACAGGTAATGCTTGCTGCCCAGACCTGCGGGGTGCTTGTAGATCTGAGTCTAGAACAGCGAAATGATTTTATTAAAACCCTACCATGCTCCGTTGTGGAGGAGTCCGAGGCGGCCTTGATCACGAGGCTTACTGCCTGTTCCCCATTATACGGCAGCCTACGAGTGCAATCCCCCAGCACCGCGATAAGTCAGGCAGCCAATGACTTGGATCTCCAGATTATTGATACTATACCGCTAGCAAATGGACGACTCGAACTGCTCGCCTATCTGCGAGAACAATCGATTAGTGAGACCACCCACCGCTATGGAAACATCATCCCCAAGGCTGCCGATATAGTAATGAAACGTTCTCTCTGAATCACATGAGAGGGCATTTTAGGAGTTATCGTGAATGGATCATTCGCTAGTAAATCCGAGGCTTGATTGATGGAGTCTCTTCTGATAGTGAATTATTCAATTCCCCAGCGATCTAGGGTGTATTCGTAAATATCATCGCGATTCACATCGGTGCAAACATGAATATTAGGAGCTATCGAAACCACGATGAAAATTCAAAAACGCTAATTCCAAGCAGCTTGGATCCGAAGGCCGGACCACTAACTTTCACGGAATCCGCGCTTCCGTCGTCATCGGTGTCCTCAAGAATTTTGATTCGTGCGTGAGGCCTTTTTTCGCCTGATCTTTGCAGATCCTCTATCACCCACAAGCGCCCCTTAACATCGACATCGATCGCAACAGGACTGTGAATGAGATAGGTCTCTGCCCAGATCTTGGCCTCTAATCCGGGAGATACTGTGAAGGCTCCCAGCATGGTCTGCTGGTCAGTAGCAGCAAAACCGCGCAGAATAGTGAGAACAAGGGCAGAAATAATGGGTGTCAGTTTCATCCCTGGTGTTAGTTTGATAAAAGCTTGTTCCCCACCTATAAAGTCAGCTTATAAGATGAAAGATAAACTGGCTAATATTTTCTCCATAGCCTTCTGCTCAGAAGCACCAGCACGGCAATGAATTCGAGTCTTCCTAGTATCATCAGCATAGAGAGAACTCCGAGCGATGGGGCGGAAAGAATGGAAAAGTTCTGCGTGGGTCCTAGCTCAGAGAATGCGGGCCCTATGTTACAGATCGATGACAGTACTGCCGAGGCACAGGTGATAACATCTAGCTCAGGTTCTAGTAGTGTTATCGCCATAGATCCTGCGAGAAAGAAAACCACGGCGACTGAGGTCACTACGTAAACGGAACGTATCACTTGGTCATCCACTGCCTTGCCATTCATCTGTAATTTTAGCACCACGTTCGGGCGGAAGCCTCGGATGATTTCATTTTTCATGGAGCGGATCCAGAGTAACATCCGGCTAACCTTCAAACCGCCAGCAGTCGATCCGGAACAGCCACCCACAATCATAAGCAACATAATAACCTGCTTACTAAAGACCGGCCAGGTCTCATAATCCCCCACTATGAAGCCTGTTGTGGTGATGATAGTAGTAACATCGAAGATCACATCCACCACGCTAGAGTGAGTTACCCAAAAATAATTTGAAATGATAATGATCGTAATAGCCACCGCAACAATAATGAGATACCAGCGTGTTTCCTCATGACGTTTAAGAATGCTAATATCCTTCCTTTTTAATAAGGCCACATAAAGCGGGAAGCTAATTCCGCAGAGCAACATTGAGAACGATAGCCAGAGTTTCACCCCAGCTGAAAAGCTATTAATACTATCATTCTCAGTGCCAAATCCACCTGTCGCGGTGGCGGTCATTCCATGGTTAACAGCTTGAAAAAGTGTCATATCTTGTATCCAGAGACCAATGATCGTGATCACTGTAAGTCCAAGATAGATCCGCCAGAGGCTACGCATCGCTGACCTCAGATCACTGCTTGAGAGATCCGCACCATGGATCGATGACTCGAAACTGAGTAGAGTCTTCCCACGTGACTCGCCAGAAAAAATCAGCAAGAACGCACCTAGAATCCCCATGCCACCTAGCCATTGCGTGACTGAGCGCCAGAGAAGCGTGGTCTCAGAGAGAGCTTCTACTGAGGGAAAAATACTCGATCCAGTAGTGGTGAATCCTGAGCAAGACTCAAAGATAGCCTGCGCCCATGTGATATCGTAGATACACAGATAATGTGGCAATGACGCGAAAAATGAGCACAGAATCCAGCCTAAACCGACGACAACAATTGCCTCTCTTCGAAAAATCTTTTTGTCTCTCCCTCCTCGAAGCCTAAATTTGCCAATACCATAGGCTAACCCGCCTGTGAGCATGGTGATCGCCACAGATAGCCACCAGCCATTATAGCTGACTGCCATTCCACTCCGGTGCGAAGGGATCAGCCAGCCTAGCAACATACAGCTGATCATACTCAACCCTACCAGCATCACGAGCGTTCCAAGTGACTTAGAAATAATACTAAAGTTCATATTCTCATATCCCTGCTACTTACTCAGGAGAGGTCAGGCTAGCTCGATTTTTAGAATTTACAACCACCAACTAATGAAGCCAGAAAGTCCAGGGCGTTTGGCTTGGTAATAATTCTTCAGCCACTGCACTGCGTCGGCCTTCGCACACTTCTATGACTCGTCCTTGCTCCAAATCACTGAGAACAGAGATATAATTATGCCCTTTTCGAAAGCTTTTCTCATCCATACCTAGCCAAGTAATTTCTTCTCCATCGCGCCTTGCCAAACCGCGCTCTACAGCTCTTTGCATGATAGTTTGAGCGTGTTGCCAAGTCATGTTTACTAAAGAGCACGCATCTTTAATACTTTTAGAAATCTGAAGAACTTGGATAGCGAAAGCTTCGAAGAGAAGTGTAAAGTGGGAGTGCTTGCCAGCCCATGGAAGGAAGGCAGTCTTAACACCACAATCTGAGCATTTCACGCGAGTAGTTTTTGCCACTAAGACAGTGCTAAACTGCATGGTATCATGGTGTCTCCATTTTTGTTCAGCACTATAATCATATACCTTAGCCATCTTTTCACACTCGCTACAATACCCTTCCTTTGAATGATGTGACAGGTATATTTCAACCTTCTTTTCCTTAAGATCTAAATCCACAGAAAATACTTCCCAGTCACTGCCTAAACCTAACATTTTCTTGTAGAGATTTTTTGATGTTTTTATACCCTATAACTACATAATTCAGGCGTAAACTCAAACTAGCTCTAAAAAATTCTTCGAAGAACCTCTGTGGGACATCCCCGAATGTAGTTACAAGATTCTGATGAATTCTAGCACTAAAGTAATTAATGGCTCAAATTTCGTATTTGCGCCGGATAATTTTGACAGTAAGTATGCGGTATTAAATAGTAAAAAAGTGAATGGGGATGTGCATATCTCTTCAATAAGAAAAAGATGTTCAGCTACGAAAGATAAATTTGAACTCTTTAGAAAAAATCTAACAAGCTGATCCCTCTTATCACATTACCATAACGGCTAGATCAGCTCAGTATCTTCTTAATTATCTTTGGATGTTCTACACCTGTGAGTCTGGCGTCTAGTCCCTGGAACTTGTAGGAGAAGCGGTTATAATCGATGCCGAATTGCTGGAGCATCGTGGCGTGAACATCGTGGACTGAGGTGCGGTCTTCTACAGCATGGTAGCCGAGTTCATCCGTGGATCCATGGACAATCCCACCCTTGATGCCGGCTCCAGCCATCCAGATGGAGAAGGCGTTGATATGGTGATCCCGCCCTGATCCCTGTCCCATCGGAGTGCGTCCAAATTCTCCACCCCAGATGATGAGTGTGTCTTCGAGCATTCCGCGCTGTTTCAGATCCTTCAGCAGTGCAGCTGATGGCTGATCTGTCAGACGTGCTGCGGCAGGCATGTTTTTCTCAATTCCACTGTGATGATCCCAGCCTCGGTGATAGAGCTGGACGAAACGGACACCACGCTCCAGCATTCTACGAGCTAGTAGGCAGTTCGAGGCAAAGCTTCCATCACCGGCGTTTTTCACGCCATACATATCGAGGACGTGCTTGGGCTCCTTACTGATCTCGGTGAGCTCAGGGACGGAGGCCTGCATCCGGAATGCCATCTCATATTGGGAAATACGGGTGGCTATTTCTGGATCTTCCACTCTCTCGTTGAGCTTGCCGTTGAGCTGATTTATTTCATCGATAAGCTCACGCTGAGCAGACTGACAGACTCCGTCTGGGCTACCTACGTAGTGAACGGCATTTCCCATGGACTGAAACTGCACACCTTGGTATTTACTCGGCAAGAAACCTGCACTCCACTGACGTGAGGAAACCGGTTGAGCACCTGCACTTTTAGACATAAGAACGATGTAGCCTGGGAGGTTTTGACTCTCAGACCCGAGGCCGTAGAGTAGCCATGAGCCCATGCAGGGGCGCGCTTTGAGGATCGAGCCACTGTTAAAAAATGCTTGGGCTGGGTCGTGGTTAATCTGCTCGGTATGCATGGAGCGGATCACGGCGATATCATCGATGACTCCTCCGATGTGGGGGAAGAGATCTGAGACTTCGATACCACTTTTTCCATATTTCTTAAATTTCACAAATGATCCACGCGCCTTGAGCACGGCTCTCTGAAGCTGGGCAAGCTGTTCCCCTTTGGTGAAGGAAGTAGGAAAGGCTTTGCCATTGATTAAATCCAACTCAGGCTTAGGGTCAAAGGACTCCAGGTGAGAGGGGCCACCCGCCATACAGAGGTGAATGACGCGCTTCGCTCTCGCAGGAAAATGCGCTCCGTCTCCGAAGATTCCCCCAAGAGCCTCCTTCGCTTCAGCTGAGTCGCCCATGATCTGGGAAAGTGCTAAGCCTCCGAGACCAGCGAAGGATTTGTTAAGAAACGTGCGGCGGTTGTAAGCCAGTGCTTGGTTATTTTCGTCTGGTTTCATTTTAGTAGCGGGTGATGGTTTCGTGGAGATTGAGTAGTGCACGTGAAAGCTGGATCCAGGCAGCTAATTCTTGCTCAGGAACACCAGATGCAGTGGCAGCAGCTGAGATGGGATCGATAAGATTTTTCGCATCTTCAGGTTTTTCCTGATAGTGTTTGGTTTGTTTGTCGAGGAATACTGTTAGAGATTCCATTTCTTTTGTGCTAGGGTCTCGGCTGAGCGTTCTATGAAAACCGAGGGTAATGCGTGATGCTGCGGTTTTCTCTGGGGCTTCGCTGATCAGTATAAGAGCCAGAGCACGAGCCATTTCTACTGAGTTCTTGTCGTTGAGCTGGGTGAGTGCCTGAAGTGGGGTGTTTGACTGGAGGCGGTCTGCGCTGCATTCTTCTCGCGATGGAGCATCGAAGTTTGCCAACATCGGGTGGAGGAAGGTGCGCTGCCAATGCATGTAAACTCCTCTGCGGAAGCGCTGCTTGTCACTACTAGTAATATATTTTCTATCAGGAAATTGGATCGCAGCATAGTAGCCAGGCGGCTGGTAGGGGAAAATGCTGGGACCTCCGATGTAGTCAGTGCTTAGCAATCCAGAGATAGCCAGTCCATTATCTCTAATGAACTCAGCATCGAGCCTGCGCGCGGATTGCTGGGCTAGGAGCCGATTATAGGGATCGAGATCCTTGAGGTCATTTCGCACAGCGGCTTTCTGGCGGTAGGTGTGGGACATGACCATGAGCTTGATCATTGGTTTGGTTTTCCAGCCATTACTGCGGAATGTGTCGGCAAGCCAGTCTAACAGTAATGGGTGGCTGGGCCATTCTCCTTGAGAGCCTAAGTCATCAAGAACATTAGAAAGCCCAGTTCCGAAGAACTGCTTCCAAGTGCGGTTCATGACATGGCGAGCAGTGAGCGGATTCTCATCTGAAACGAGCCATTTGGCCAGATCGAGCCGAGTGAGTTTCTCTTTTTTCTTAGGCTGGGGTAAAAAGTGGAGCACCGCTGGCTGGACTATTTCTCCAGTTTCATTCTGCCAGTCACCACGTGGGAGTATCCGGGTGATGGGGATACGCTCCTCTGGGAAACGGTCAGCCACTAGTGTGAAGACTATTCCGCTTCGGCACTTGCGGATTTCTGACTGGAGGGCAGCCCAGTTTGGAGTAAGGTATTTGCTGTCAAGATGAGCGAGCGCCCAGGTTCCATCAATCAGGGTTTCCTGCTGCTGAGTGCGATCCGATACTGCACTGCTAAGGGCTTTGGCAAGCGCAGGA
>JBLHQF010000080.1:0-10940 GCA_047624885.1 Cryomorphaceae bacterium
ATTGCTAGGAATTTGCTTATTGGTTGATTCAGATACGACAGGATCGGGTGTTGGAGCATTTTCAATGGTATTTAGCAGTATCCTTGGCTCCAATGAATAAACAGACCTCGATGAAGAATAGTCTGCTTGCTCTTTTAGCTGATTGTTGGTTTTCTCGACTGTCGGAATATCGCTGTTTCTGCTCCTCTATTTCCCCACTACTGTAAGAATCTCAAACAATGAAATCATCTCTAAATTCCGACGGTTACTCGATCCGTAGAGCTGTCGTTGGCGAGGATCAGCTGGCGCTGTTTTGTGAGGAGGCTGAGCGTGTTGCAAGCGTGGCGGGGTCTTCGTGTGTGAGGCATTTGAGGCGGAGGTCTGAATTGTTTGATGAACTCGCTCATTCTGAGTCTGTAATGAGTTTACTACCTCCTGACATGATTGCTGTGAGGAGTATTCTGTTCGATAAGAATGAAAAAGAGAATTGGTCAGTGGCTTGGCATCAGGATTTGACCATTGCTGTTGCTTCTAGAGTGGAGGTTGTTGGATACAGTCCATGGTCGATGAAAGATAATCTCCCTCATGTTCAACCACCTAGTGAATTACTCGATAACATGGTGACTATTCGCCTACACCTAGATGAGACACCATCTGAAAACGGAGCTCTGAGAGTGATTCCCAAAAGCCATTTACTAGGTAAGATCCCGACTAATGAAGTTGCTAAACATCTACAAAATCAGGAAGTAATTTGTGAGTGCTTAGCAGGTGACGTGTTGTTAATGAAACCACTTATCCTTCACTCGTCACGACGTTCGGAATTCCCACTGCAACGAAGAGTAGTGCATATTGAATATGCCCGAGCTGGCGACTTACCCACAAGTTTACAGTGGGCAGAACAAGTAACGGTCAAAAGCGGGGAAGATTAAATCATCTACCTAGACTAGCGAGCATGCTTGCGCGGCATTTCAAATCGCTAACCGACAAAACCATTTACAAAACTAGTCTATCGATCAAGCTGATGGTGAAGGTTTTCTCTAACAGAACTTTTTACCCGCGCCTACCATGCCTAATGAAACGATACTCATCCTTGCCATTTCCGCGCTGTGTATCGGTGTGTCTAAGGCGGGTTTTTCTGGGGTTTCATTGATCGCGGTTTATCTGTTAGCTGAGGCGTTTGGGGCTAAAGAATCTCTGGGAATTGCGCTGCCGTTGCTGATCATGGCCGATCTAATAGTTTATCCTGCTTTCCGTAAGTATGGGAGCTGGGGGCAAGTCTGGCCATTGCTTTTCCCTGCGCTGGTGGGGATGTCTCTGGGATATTTATTCCTGCATCATTTACCGAATGAGGTGATGAAGCCGGTCATAGGCATCATTATTTTAGCGATGGCGCTAATCCAGGTTCTGCGGGCATTCTATGGCGCAAAGATTGAGCGGATGGCAATGTCAGCGGGATTCCGCTATTCTTCTGCAGCTTCCGGAGGGATAGCAACGGTAATGGCAAATGCTGCTGGCCCTATCTTCCAGCTTTATTTCCTGACGATCCGGCTCCCTAAGATGGAACTCATCGGAGTGTGTGCGCGATTCTTCCTAGTGGCGAACTTGATCAAGCTCCCATTCAATGCTCAGCTGAATTTAATCACGAAGGAAACGATGATGTTCAATCTCTATCTATTGCCTGTGCTGGCGATCGGGATCTTTGCGGGGAAGAAGTTTCTTCATCGTATCCCTCAGAAGGGATTTGAATATCTGATTCTTATCTTTGCGATGATTGCGGGGATCAGGTTGACGTTTTTTTAGAGGTCTGAAGAAAATTCATCTACTTTTCACATTCACTTCATCATACCTTCATGAAGATGAGAGAGAGTTCAGACGTATTAATAAATGATGCGTCACAAAATATCACAACTTTTCAGCACCATCCCTGCGCTCTGCAGAGGTGACCGAGCACTTATCGATAGCTGGATGGAGCAGTCCCCTGCTTTTGTCCTAAGCCGCACGTTGCCGCTGATTATTCTAGGCTGCGGCAGCTACGGACTAAGCATGGGGCTGTGGCAGGGATGGGAGATGGCGAGCTATGCAGGGTTGAAATTTCCACTGGTAGTGATTGCCACGCTGGCGGTGAATGCGATGATTAATGGGATGTTTGCAATGGTGCTGGGGTCTGGCATCAGTATGCGCCAGAGTATGCAGTTTCTGTTTACCGCGTTTGCCATCTGCGCTCTTATTCTCGGTGCGCTGAGCCCTATCACCATCGGCATGGCTCTGCAGGGGCCTTCCGCAGCAAGTACGGATGCTAAGTTCTTTCATAGTATCACGCTGCTGACTCACGTATTCATGATTTCCTATGCGGGGATCGTCTCGCACTCAATGCTACTTGGAGCGCTAAGAAAATACGCAACCACTAGAAAGGCTGGGGTGCAGACATTTATCGCCTGGCTTGCGGGGAACCTCTTCGTAGGCGCTCAGATCGGTTGGATCTCTCGCCCATTTTTCGGATCTCCAGGGAGTCCTGTTCAATTTCTCCGTGAGAATAAATTCGAAAGTTCATTCTACGAATCCATTTTAAATTCCCTCCAGAATATTTTCTAATAACTAACCACACGACATCATGCAACCAGAAGAACCACACAGCGAAATGCAACCAGAAGAGCCACCATACAAATACAACCCGCAGCCCAAGACTGGGCGAGAGCAAGAGAAAACTTATGTGAAAACCTATATCGAGGGAGACAATAGCTTCTCTAACATCATCAATCACCTGTTGAAGAAACCATTGAGCGTGATCCACACCATGGATGAAAAAGGGGGTGTTAGTTGGATGCCTATCTTTGCGATGACTGTCTTTTCTCTCACCCTTTTTGGCTTCATCGTGGGGAGTTTCCAGGGTGCTACTGAGCAGATGTGGCTGGCTCCGATGAAGATCGTGGGCGGCGTTCTGTTTAGCTCACTGATCTGTCTGCCTAGTCTGTATATATTCTGCTGTATTGGTGGACTGGATAAGAAATTCTCTACGATCCTTGGTATCCAGAGCTGCACGATGGCGATCACTAGCTTACTTCTGATTGGCTTCTCACCAGTAATCTGGTTGTTCTCTAGCAGTAGTGACTCAATGAGTTTCTTCGGGTTTCTGTGTATCTCTATCTGGCTGATCTGCTTATACATGGGCCTTAAATTCCTGACTAAAACAGGGAAAGCATTTGGCATGAGCCATACGAAACATCTATACTTGTGGGCTGGTATTTTCACACTAGTCACACTGCAAATGCCGACGACGCTAAGACCAATCATCGGGCAGTCTGATAAGATTCTAGAGCTCGATGAGAAGAAATTTTTCCTCCAGCACTGGACCGATGAGCTCAATAGTCAGAATCAACGGAACAGGGAGAAATCTATGTATCCAGAGCGAGGAACTGATAAATAATTTTTTTATAGTGTGTGATTCCCTAGCTGGCTCAGCAGTCAATGCGTGTGTGTCGCGATCAAGAGAAGTGCCGCTTGAGCTGGCTAGGTAATTTCTAATAAAAACATCATCATGGATCTTAGCATCACTTACCCCACCTTCTTCAGAAACTTAAAGTTCTGGGGATTTCATACTCTTATCAACTCTATCCCGAGTCTAGTCATCGCATATCTGCACGACTGGAATACGCTAGAGAGTTTCATCGCAATGGGTGTGGGGATTGCCCTCTTCGCGCTAATGTTAGCATTCTTCACCAGCATGAAGGATATGAATAGGATCTGCACAACGGGATTCATGGCGCAGGCGATCAAGGCTGGGACACGATTTAGACTTATACTTTTCATCCTATCTCTCCCTGCTGTCCTGAGCCTAGTATTTTTCTTTCTTGGTGGCCATGAGTCATTAGACAACTACACCAGCTATACAGGGTTCATCTGGGCACCAGATTTTGTCACAGGCATCATCTCACATGGATTCTATCAGAGCCTTCGTGGTGTGATTCCAATTAGTGGAATTCATGAGTTCATCCCGACCATTTGCATGACCATGCTACAAGGATGTTTATTGATGGGAATGCTTATCGCTGCTGGAATAATCTTTGCAGCAATAGGCGCAGGATATAAGTCATCATGGAATAAACCATTGAAACAGCTCAACTGATACGCCGAGCCATCCGCCTGATCAAACTCGATCTTCCCCCCAGCGCTCGATACCGAGATAGGTCTACCACCTATTCTTTTCTAGCTTCGCCGGCAGCTTCAAGTGACTCAATATGGCGGCGCACACCTTCAGTGATACCGCGTTCGCTATAGCCGCCTTCTAGTAATGAGACGATACGCTCGTGGCCTTGCTCGCGACAGAGGTCACGGAGAATTTCTGTTAGTTTCGCGTAGGCCTCACTTGACCAACCAAGCGAGCCAAGTGGATCCGCCTCGTGCGCATCGAAGCCTGCGGAGATAATCAGCAGTTCGGGTTTGAATTTTCGGAAAGCATCGGTGAGTTCCGTTTCAAATACCTTGATCACTGCCGCATCACCACTTCTCGGTTTAAGCGGCACGTTTAAATTAAACCCTTCACCAGCGCCCTTGCCCTTGATGTCCGGTGATCCACTAGCTCCCGGATAGAACGGATATTGATGCACGGAGAAAAAATAGACTGATGGATCTTCGAGAAAAACCGCCTGTGTGCCATCGCCGTGATGCACATCCCAATCAACGATCATCACACGCTTCAACTTGTGATGTTGTTGCGCATACCGAGCGGCAATTGCTGCATTTCCGAAAAAACAAAAACCCTTGGCGCGATCCGGCATCGCGTGGTGCCCCGGCGGGCGCAGTGCCGCGAAGGCATTCGTCACCTTTTTCTCCATTACCAAATCCACTGCCGTCAGTGCACCAGCCACCGCCATTGTAGCAACCTCGTAGGTGCGTTTTGAAATCGGCGTGTCTGCGCTGCCGTGCATCAACTTTTCTCCCGCCTCACAAGCTCGTTTCAATTCCGCCACATAATCGGGATCATGCACGGTTTTGATCCACCGCAGGGCATCAATTTTTTCATCCGGCGCTGTCCACAGTAATCGCTTCGAGACATCATGCTGCTTGAGGTGCTTGGTCAAGCGACGCAGCCGATCCGCATGTTCCGGAAACCCCTTTTTAGTCTTATGTTCCAAAAACACATCATCATAAATCAACGCGGTGCGGAACACCTGCTTCTCCTCTGCGCTCACCATGACCGAAGTCAAGACCAGCAAAACAGAGCTACAAAATAATAAGATAGCGCCTTGGTAATAAAATTTCAAAAAGCTCATTCCACAAGTCCTAGTCTAGCTGTGAATTTTCGCCATATAAATTTTTTATTTTCATTTCACTCCTTAGTCTCTATCACTCTCTCATGCCAATTATTTCTTACACTGGAGGATACGTCTCGACCAATGGATACATCATCGAGCACGCGGGTGAATGCGTGGTGGTGGATGCGCCAGCATTATTTCATGAATTAATCAAGTCCGAGGGGATGAAGCCTACTCATTTGCTATTGACGCATCAGCATTTTGACCACACGGAAGATGTCCAGGCGCTGCAGGAGATGGGTGTAAAAGTGGTAAGCCACTCGCCGTATTCTGAATCACTGATCCGCCAGAAAGAAGCCCGTGAGAACTGGGGAATCCCGGTAAACATCGAGCCGTTCACACCTGATATTTTTATAGAGGGCAAGGATGAGTTCGCTGTGGGGGAGCTGAAATTTAACGTAGCCCACGTGCCTGGTCACTCGCCGGATAGCATCACGTTTTACTGTGAGGACCTGAATGTGGTATTCTCAGGTGACACGCTAATGGCTGGAGGAATGGGACGCACAGATCTGCCCGGCGGGAGCGAGGAACTTCTGTTAGATGGAATAAGAAACAAACTCTACACACTACCAGACGATACTATTTCCCTCTCAGGCCACGGACCGGAAACGACGATCGGGCACGAGAAGGAACATAATGATTTCGTTTAAGAACTAAACTCCGTATTTCCCGCGTGCTGGTGGGTTGATGTAGGCGTTGGCTTTCACGTCATCGATGAACTGGAGCTTGTCTGAGTCAAACTTGAGCGGGCGGTTTTCCCTGAGCGCTATTTTTGCGATATTGATGAGTGTGCACGAGCGGAATCCATTTTGCTCGTTTAGCGCAAATTTCTTGCGTTCTCTGACAGATTGATGGAAGTCGGTGATCACAGCTGGTGGTCCTGAAAGTTCCTTGAGCTTCTTGTCCAGGTCTGGAACGTCTGATTTAAATCCTCCGAAAATATTACCCTTTGGTCCGGAAATGATCGGTCCTTTATCATGTGAAGCATCAAGAATAATCTTGGTCCCGTCCGCATAAACCATCTCGATCCTGCGCCATGGAAGCACGGCATCGTGATGCTGCACTTGGGTATCTACCTCGACAGAAACTGGACTTTCGTTATCCTTTCCTAGTATGAACTGGCAAGGGTCCAGGAAGTGCTGACCCATGTCTCCCAGCCCGCCGCCATCGTAGTCCCAATATCCTCTGAATGAACCATGAACACGGTGCGGGTGGTAGGGCTTGAGAGGTGCTGGCCCTAACCATTTATCATAGTTTAGCTGATCAGGAATAGCTTGTTCCTTGAGATCAGTTTTCCCTGACCACATTCCTAGTTTCCAGTTCCCTACGAATGCTGAGCCTAGGTTAAAGGTATAGGGTCCATCACCGAGTAGCTTGTGATGCACTACTTTCCAAGCCTCTGAAGCAGGCCGTCTGAGACCGTAATAATTTGATTTGAATCTGAACCAGGTATTGAGACGGAACACGCGCTCTTGCTCTTCCACTGCTTTCACCATTGCGATACCTTCACCGATGGTGCGGCTCATAGGCTTCTCACACCAGACGTCTTTTCCTGCCTTAGCAGCTGCGATGGACATATAGGCGTGCCAGTGTGGCGGAGTGGCCACGTGAACGATATCGATGTCTTTTCTAGCGATGAGTTCCTCGAAATGCTCATAGCCTTTAACATCATTTCCGCCCTTGTTGGCCTGACCCATTCTACCTGCAAGATGTTTAGAGTCCACATCACAGAGAGCGAGCAGCTTACCTGGCATCTTGAGGTGTGATTTAGAAATACCACCACATCCGATGATTCCCCTAGTGAGCTGATTACTTGGTGCCGTTTCCGCTCTCAGGATGTGGCTCGGGATAATCTGGATGGTTGCCATCGCAGCGATGCCCTTGAGCGTCGTTCTTCTGGTGATTAAGTTTGATTCCATATTAAAGTTTACGTTACAGAGTTTTCATAAATTTCAAAAGCATTTATTTATGGACAACCAGAGACAAGTTTTTAGTATCGTCTTGTTATGAAAATTTTCGGCCTCCTAGCCTGTTTGTTAACTTGTTGTAATTTCTCCTCTGCTCAGGAAAAGGTGATCCATGTGTTCGTGGCGCTGTGTGATAACCAGACGCAAGGGATCCAGCCAGTGGGCAAGGCGATCGGTGATGGTGATAAGCCAGATGCAAATCTCTACTGGGGATGCTCTGACGGGATGCCGCGGTATTTCGCGAAAAGTAAGCTATGGAAGAAACTAGAAACTCACAAACCTCAGTCCATAGATAAAACATCACCAATCATGAGACGCATTATTTTCCAACACAACCGAACTGGCACGCTGCTGGTGGCAGATGCCTATCAGGGCAAGCATATCAAGCAATGCATCACGAATTACCTGAATGCTTCTAGTGGATCGTATCGGGCAGTGGTGGAGGTCAAGTCACTGAACCGCAAGATAAGGCTTGGAGCGGATTCAGCCCTCACAGCTTACATCGGGCACAATGGATTAATGGAATTCAAGGTAGATATGGCTAATGTCAAAACAGCGCCAGTGATGGACACGATCACTCTATGCTGTATATCTGACAGTTATTTCAACAAATACCTAAAGAAGACTAAGACAACTTCCATCTTGCAGACCAAGAGCCTGATGTATCCGGGATCATTCATCCTGCATGATGCTCTGGAAGGCTGGTTCCGTGGCGAGACGAAGGCTCAGATCCGGACGCGGGCGGCGAAGGCATATGCTAAAAATCAGAAAATTTCCGTGAAGGGAGGTTATAGTATTTTCAAGAAATTAGAGGAGAAATAAGCGCCAGAGGTAAGTTTTTTTATTTTTATAAAGTTTTCGCTTGGCAAACCCACCTAAATTGTGCAGTTTTCCGCCCCATTGCTGCAACAATTGTGGCAATAACACATTTTAACGACCACAAAATCATGGTAGCACTTCGTCTCAGCCGTCAAGGCACAAAAGATCGCCCTTATTACAAAATCGTAGCAGTAGATAGCCGCAAGCGCCGTGATGGCCGCCCTATCGAGCAGCTTGGAACATACAACCCAATGATTGAGGGTGTAAACTACTCAATCGACATCGAGAAAGCTGAAAAGTGGATCGGTCACGGGGCTCAAGCTTCTGAAACAGTGAATAGCATCATCAAGAAAGCCAAGAAACAGGCTCTTGAGGCGTAATCACTCGATCCTGACTTGATCTAACTTTCAATTCACCAAGCCACATGTTCGCATGTGGCTTTTGTTGTCTCTATTTTTTACTAAAAATGTCACCTTAGAAATGTCATTGCTGATTTTTGACATTTGAGAATTATCGTCTAATATCCCATAATGCTAGCTATAAATCCTACAAAAACTAACTACGACACCATGATCCCCTTCCAGAGCCATGCCCCTGGATACTGGCCAGTGGAGGCGATGGAGAAATGGGATGACCATAAATGGCAGCTCCGAAATAGGGTCAATACGCTCAATGATCTAGAGAAACACATTAACCTCACTCAAGAAGAACGCACCGGAATCATCCTCTCCGGTAACCGCCTGGCGATGTCGATCACTCCTCACTTCATGAACCTCGTGGACAAGGATGACCCAGACTGCCCTATCCGTAGGCAGGTCATCCCGCGCATGGAAGAGAGCCTGGATGACCCACAGGAAATGGATGATCCATGCGGCGAAGACAGCCACATGCCAGTGCCCGGGCTAGTGCACCGCTATCCTGATAGAGTACTCTTTCTAGTCACAGATCGCTGTGCATCCTACTGCCGCTACTGCACCCGCAGCCGCGTGGTATCTGGAGTGGGAGAGCAGCAACTTGAGACTCAGTGGGAAGCAGCATTTGAGTACCTGGAGAAAACCCCTGCGGTGCGTGATGTGCTGCTCTCTGGCGGTGACCCGCTACTTTTCTCTGATGGGAAATTAGAAAAAATCATCTCTCGTCTGCATGCTATCCCGCATATTCAGTTTATAAGGATCGGCTCTAGAATACCTATTTTCCTACCGCAGCGGATCACGGATGATCTCTGTAATATGCTGAAGAAATACCATCCTCTATTCATCTCTATTCATGCTAATCACCCCAAGGAGCTCACTACGGAGGTGAAAGCTGGGCTAGAAAAACTTGCCAATGCTGGCATCATGACTGGTAACCAAAGCGTGCTGCTCAGGGGAGTGAATGATGATGTCGAAATACAGCGAGCTCTGGTCCATAAGCTACTGATGTGCCGCTCCAGACCTTATTACCTTTACCAATGTGATCTCATCAAAGGCTCATCCCACCTGCGCACCAGCGTGGCGAAGGGCATCGAAATCATCGAGGGGCTCCGTGGTCACACCTCTGGCTACGCCATCCCGCAGTATGTCATCGATGGGCCAGGCGGAGGAGGGAAAATCCCGATTAATCCTGACTATATCAAGGAAATCACTCCTGAGAAAGTGGTTCTCAGAAATTATGAGGGCAAGGAATTCACTTACCCGGAGCCGCAGAGCGCTCGAGTGGAAGTTTAGTATTCCTTGGAAATAGTGTTGCGCTTGATTTGAGACGGCCTAATCTCGTGCTAATTGGTTAAAAACCATCATTATGGAAATTTTCCGCGCACAGTTATCTAGATACATCCCGCACCCACACCGTGACTCGTGGATGCGAAATAATCTAGACGCTTGGCTGCAATTACTCCGGATCGGTAGTTTCCTTACCTTATCGGCTGCAGCGTGGAGCATCGCAAAAACAAGCTCTCCACTAGGTATTTCCGGCCAGTTTCAGCCCATCCTAGAGCAGACAACAAGTCAGTTTTTTCAGGAAAATGAAAATTGGCCATTCAGCCTAAGTGAACTACAACTCTACATCAAGTATGGCTTTGCAGCATTCTTCGCCATTGCAGCACTCACCAGTCTGCGCTGTGGTGCGCAAAGGAAACCAAAGTATATTTTACCCGTCTTCATTGCGGGCATCTTGTTGGTCATCGCGGCAGCAAAATACTGTTATGATTCTGATTTCAAAATCATTTCCATTATCCCCTTCCTGCTCCCCATCGCCACCCCCTTTCTCCTGCTAGGGTATCGGCGCCTAGCAAACAAAGTAGATCACTGGAACTCCTATGCTAACTTCCTCTGCGTGACTACCATCTTTGGTAATGCCCTCACTTTTCTCTTCCATTCAGATAAGGTCCCGCTGTTTAATGCATCAGCCTTCACCTCTATCGGGCTTCCAACCTACTCAGGAGAAATAATGATGACTGTTTTTTCCTACGTGGCCATTTTCTTCGCATTTCTTACAGCCTTCTCCCTCACTCGCAGACTGGGGCTTTTCGTATTAATCGCTATCGGAGGGCTGTCTTCTATTTACCGTGTTTTAGCGCTGATATTTAATAGCGAACCGGCGATGAGCTACCATCTTATCATCGCAGATTCATTATTTTATATTTCCTACTGGCTTATCCCTCTCCTCATCCTGCTGAGCCTCGCCTCACGGAGGAAAACACAGACACTGAAACTCTAGTAGAAATTTATACCTTCGCCAATTCATCTAACAGAACCTGAGACATCTTGATCCCATTCTCAAAGTTTTCGATGTAGTAATTCTCATTCGGCGCATGGATTTGACAATCAGGCAGACCCAAGCCTAACAGAAGTGAATCCGCACCGAGAATATCCTGCATGTCTTT
>JBLHQF010000081.1:0-10880 GCA_047624885.1 Cryomorphaceae bacterium
GTAGAGGGCGGGAGGCACTTTTTTATCTACTGCTTTGCGGTAGTAGCCGGCTGCGGATTCAGCTGATTTTTCAACACCCCAGCCGTTTTCGCTCATTTGTCCTAGGTAATAGAGACCGTAGGAGTCACCGAGTTGGTCGAGTTCGGAGAACAATTCGTGTGCGCTTGCGTAGTCTTGGATAGCGGGGTCGGAGGAGAGGTGTAGCTCGCCGAGTGCGCGAATGGCACCAGGGTGTTTATTCCTGGCTGCTTTTTTGAACCAGGATACTGCACGTTTGGTGTCAGGCTTGACCTCAGGTTTGAGGTTGCCATCGCGGTAGAGCTTGCCGAGGACGTGTGCGGCATCGTGTTTGAATGGACCAGTGGATTCTGCGGCTTGTGTCAGGTAGTCGATCGCCTTGGTGGCATCCGCTGTGTAGCCATAACCTGTGAGGTGCGCCAGACCTAGCCGCAGCTGTGCGACCGCCATGCCGCTGCTGGCGAATTCTTCGATCTTCTTGCGGGCGTCTGCAAATTCCTCGGGGTTCTCGGGTGAAATAAAGCGCAGTAGCATCAGTTCTTCGTAAGCATGCTGGCTGCCTTTGGCCGAAGCTTTTTTGAAATGCTCTTTCGCGAGTTTGAGACTTTTCGGTGTTCCACGCCCTTCGCGGTGCATGACGCCTAGCGCCAGGTAGGCGGTTAATTCGTTGCGCTTCGCGGCTAGGTTGAACATCTTGAAGGCTTGCTCGTTGAGTCCGCTTTTGGTCAGACGAAAACCTTCGCGTAATTCTTGGGACGATTTTTTGGTGTCAGCGCTTCGTTCAATATCATCGAGGTTGAAGTTCTCTAGGGCTAGGGCGTGAATGGCCGCCTCGGTATGGGGCACTGCTATCATTAGGGTGATGAAGAGTAGGAGAAGCGTGGGCGAAGTTTTTTTCATATCGGGATGTGAGTTGGGGTTGAGGCTTGTGGGTTTGACTTTATTAAAATTCTAGGGGAGCGCTTGAGTATGTCGTGTGCTTTGGGTTTGAAGTAGGCTGGTAGTCTATAGAGCAGAAAAAACCCCACCCCCCAGTGATGGGAAGTGGGGTTGGAATGATTGTTGGTTTTCCTATGCCGGACTACCTACGGCGACGGAGGATAAGCGCGAGTCCACCGAGGCCGAGAAGGGCGAATGTGGATGGCTCTGGGATAGCGGTGGTAGTGAATTCCAGACTATTGCCATTGAATGCGAATGTTCCATCGATACCTGAGCCGACAGCGAAGTCGCCTTCGGAGAAGTCTGTGCTGTTGCCCCAGTTAACCAGTGTGTAGGTTTCGCCGGCTTTTCCGCCTGCGAAGTCAAAAAGGAACAAGGTGCCAGCGTCCTTGTTGAAGCCTCCCTGTCCAGTGGTTGTGCCCGTAATGTTCAGTAGGTCGGATGTGTTGTCGAAGGTGCTTAAGTCGAACAGCATGCCCGCGGTAGTGTCATCACTAGCCCAGCCGAAGTCGTCGTTTTGGACGGTCATGGTGCCGATGCCGCCGATGGTGCCGGGTGCTAATGCAGCACCAGCAAAGAGCTGAACGTGCTCGATGCCCCCGCGTGATACACCGATGGTTCCGGATCCTGTCAGGGTGCCTGCCTCGATATCGACTTCATGAGAAACGAGGACAGATCCGTTGATGATCAGGGTTCCACCTGTTCCAGTGGCTCGAACCCTGGCACGGCTACTTGAGAAGTCGCCGATTTCCCAGGTGCCTGAACCTTGCTTATCTATAAACAGCTGATGGCCTGGCCCGCCCGCTGACCATGAAATTGGACCTGTGGAATTACCGACGCTCGTTCCACTCAGGATCATGCCGGCGTTGGCTCCTCCTCCAAAGACGTCTTTCACTACCGTGGTTGATGAATAGTTCTGGGTGAGTGAACCGGGATTCAATGTCAAAAGCGCGGAGTTGTTTGGTCGGCTGTTGTAGTTAAGCGTCGGAGTGCCAGCGATGCCGGTGTTAATTACCGCGTCAACGCCATTGATCGTCAGCGTCTTGGTGCCGGTGAATGTGAGTGTGTTGTTACCTGGTGTGTTACCGATGACGTAGTCCGTGGCTGAGGCTGTATTTCCCCCGATGGCTACCTGATCGGCGGAGAAATCCGCACCCAGTGTGACTGTTCCTTGTGCGCCCTCTAGAAAGGCGCTGTCGCCGTTGACCCAGGTGTTGCTATTATAAGGACCGCCTGTGCCTGGTCCCCATGTATTCGCGTCGCCCCATGTGCCGGTTCCTGACCTGTAGAGGTCTGTTGCGCTTGCCGAAGCCGCGAGGGCGAGGAATCCCACCGTAGCGGTGAGGGTGTTGATGTGTTTTATCATGGTGGTGTTATTTATTGGGTTAATGGGCTAACGTGATTTTTTATAAAGTGACTGACACCCATTATGGAAATAGGGGCGAGGTTGTCAGATAAAAAAAGCGTTGTATTATTTAGGGGATCCTAACTATTTTAGTCAGCTTCCTTGTCCTGCTGAATTCTCTGCGAAAGACTTGCCTCGTGTAAGGAATTAGCGGTAATTAGTGGCGAGGAAGAGTTCATTGTAAGTTGTTTCCGCTAGCTTGATCGCACTGGCATCTCGTGTTGTATTATTTCATTGTGAGACTGGAAGCGCGATGCTAGGAATGTTGGCATGGATGAAGTTTTATTAGCATTAGGAGTAGCTATCGCGAAGTAAGTAAGGATCTAAATTTTAAAAAAGAGAAACTATGACACCACACATTGATGCAAAGGCGGGGGATTTCGCAGAGACATGCTTGCTTCCGGGAGATCCACTGAGGGCTAAATTTATTGCAGACACGTTTCTAGATGACGTGAAGCAGGTGAATTCTGTTAGAAACATGTTTGGCTACACGGGTAATTATAAAGGCACGCGCGTGTCTGTGATGGGGACCGGAATGGGGATCCCATCGAGTAGTATCTATGCGACCGAGCTGGTGACTAAGTATGGGGTGAAAAACCTGATCCGTGTCGGTAGCTGTGGAGCTGTGAGCAGGGCGGTGAAGGTGCGGGATATCGTCATCGGGATCGGTGCTTCTACTGACTCTGGCGTGAACCGTGCGCGGTTTGGCGGGATGGATTTTTCCGCTTCAGCGGACTACGGGCTGCTGAGAAAGGCGGTGCAGGTGGCAGAGGAGCAGGGACGTGATGTTCAAGTGGGGAATCTTTTCTCAGCAGATCTGTTTTACCATCCAGATGAGAAGGTGTTTGATACGCTGGAGGGGATGAATATTTTGGGAATAGAAATGGAGGCGGCTGGGCTCTATGGTCTGGCGGCTGAGCATCATACGCTGGGAGTAAAGGCGCTCGCCATCTGCACGGTGGCTGACCATATCCGCACGGGTGAAAGCTTACCTCCAGAGGAGCGGCAGTCCTCATTCACTGAGATGATGGAGGTGGCATTGGGGATTATTTAGAGTTTAGTTATTTAGAGATTTATTTTTTGAGGATTTCCTTGGAGTTACCCTTAAAGTAAACTTTTACGAAATTACTCATGGTTAGTGAAGCTTTCATAGAGTATGTATCTCACAGACTTATGATGAATAGATTTCTAATGACAGTTTTATCTGCAGCGGTATTCAGTGCTTCGGCCACATCCTCAGCGCATGCACAGAGTGTGAGGAAGGCGAGTGTGACGACTGCTGTGCCAAAATCCGCTGCGCCTAAAGTTTATGCCAAGCGAGTGATCGTGGTGGATAATGTGACGGGAAAAGTCCTCTATGAAAAAAATTCTATGCAACGCTGTGCGGTGGCCTCTACACAGAAATTACTCACTGCCCTGTGTGTGATGGAGGCAGGGTCGCTTGAGAATAGTGTGCGCGTCCAGTATACCGATACGAAGGTGGTGCCTACTAAAATCGACATCCGTTCAGGGGAGACCTACAAGCGTAGAGAGTTGCTAAAGGCGTTGCTAGTGAAGTCGGGTAACGATGCGGCAAGGGCGTTGGCGCGTGATGTGGCGGGGAGCCAGGTGAAATTTAGAGCAGTGATGAATGCCCGTGCGAAGAAGCTGGGAATGCAAAATTCTAACTTTATGAATCCGCACGGCCTCACTGAGTCAGGTCAGTATTCTACCGCTAGGGATATTGCTATACTGATGAGGAAAGTAGTGCGGATCCCGACGCTAAGGACCTACATGGCGACAAGTGGCTATTATTTTCAGCCTCCGAGTAGGAAAAAATACTGGCTGACCAACACGAACAAATTACTTAAGAAGGTGAAATACTGCATGGGCGGTAAGACGGGATATACGAATGCTGCGGGGCGTTGTCTGGTGAGCTATGGTGAGCTTCGTGGACGCTCAGTGATTGTTGTTTGTCTCGGTTCTACTCCTGCTAAGATCTGGGGTGATTCTGCAAGTCTCATGAAATGGTGCCTGGAACAGCCTGCTAGCTAATTGCTATTAAGCTGATGAGATCTCCTGAAGATGAGTTATTAGAGCTAGAGCGTCTGTCTCTCAGAAGAGGGCTTCGCTGGGTGGGGAGTGAGCAGGGTAGAGAGGTTCTGTTAGATGGTAGGCGGGTGGTGAACTTTGCTTCTAATGACTACTTAGGGCTCGCGAGTCATCCAGAAATCATCGCGGCGATGAAGACTGCGCTGGACGAGTGGGGAGCAGGAAGTGGAGCTAGTAGACTCATCACTGGCTCAATGACTCCGCATGAAAATTTAGAAAAATACATCGCGCAGCTGAAGAGGTGTGAAGCGGCACTTAGCTTCTCTAGTGGCTACGCGGCCTCTGTTGCCACTGTCGGCGGGCTGATGAGGAAGGGTGATACGGTGATCTTAGACAAGCTCGCGCACGCATCATTGATCGATGGAGCTAAACTGAGTGGCGCAACTGTTAGAGTTTTTCCACATAATGGCTTAGCGAAACTTGAACGTCTGTTAGAGAGTTCTGTTAGGGAGTCTGGCAGGTTTCTGGTGGTGACTGAGAGTGTGTTTAGTATGGATGGTGATGTGGCGCTGTTAAAGGAAATCATTGCTCTGAAAAACAAGCACGGGGCGATGCTGCTAGTGGATGAAGCTCACGGTCTAGGTGTTTATGGGGATAGGGGCTTAGGGCTGATAGAGCACCTTGATTGTGCTAAAGATGTGGATATTCACATGGGGACACTGGGGAAATCTGCCGGTGTGGCAGGCGGCTACATCGCGGGTTCACAGGCGATCATTGATTTAGTGGTGAACCGAGGGAGGGCCTTTATCTATTCTACCGCAACACCGCCAGCGCAGGCAGTGGCTGCGACTAAGGCATTAGAAATCCTTACCTCTAGTGAAGGAGAGCAGCGTAGAGAAAAACTCTGGAGTAACATTAAAAAACTTACCTACATGCTTAACAGTGTCCGAGAAATCACTCCAACAAGCGCGATTATTCCGTGGCGAGTGGGGGATGGTGAGGCAGATGAAGCGCTTGATCTTTCTAACAGATTGTTAGAGCAAGGGATATTCGTACCAGCGATACGCTATCCTACCGTGCCGCGCAGTACCGCTAGGTTGCGCATCACAGTGACGGCTAGCCATACTGAAGAGGATTTAGCTCAGCTTGCTGAGGTGTTGATTTGCTCTGAGGTCCGCTAGGGGCGTTATTTATAGGAGTGAGATACTTGTTAGAAATGTAGTGAGTGCCGTTAGCGATGTATTCTGTAGCGCGTGCAATACCAGTGGTGGCGGTCTTCCATTTCTCAGAGGCAGATTGACTCAGATTGGTGTAGTTTTTCTCAAGCGATTCCTCAATCTCAGCTTCTGTGAGAGTGATTTTGATTGTTGGTAATTTAATGTTGAGGGTCTCCTTAGGATCAGGAGTTTTGGCATCTGCGACGATAGGCTTGCCCTCGTCCGTTCCATAGAAGGTGAACGCGCTCATGCTCACAATTGCGATAACGGCCGCAATAGAGGCGAGTTTGAAAAACTTACCTCTAATCACATTGACTTCTTTTAGTGGAACGATTTTAGCATTCTTCACTAGCTGGAAAATAATAGGCTGGGTGAGGTTCTGCTGCTCGATGAGTGGCCCAGAGGCGATGGTGGAGACGGGTGATTCTGTCTGCCAGAGTTGGTGGAATTTAGCGCACTCAGCGCAGGATTCGATGTGCTCGATATCAGCGCGATTGAGGCTCTCGTTAGCGTCGATGGCATCGGAGATAGAGAGTTGGGTGAGTTCACAGGATGGATCGTTTTCGTTGTTGGCGTCTGTTTTCATAGTGTGAGGTTGTTGATGAGTGTGGACTGCGCGAGTTTTTTTCTAGCGCGGAAGAGATGGATTTTAACGTTTGATTGAGTGATCTGCATGTGCTCGCAGATGTTGGTGACTTGGAGGTCTTGTTGGTACTTGAGCCAGATGGCTGTGAATTGTTCTTCGGAGAGGATGCGCTTCGCTTCGTTCCAGAATTGATTGGACTGTTCGGCAATGAAGATGCGGCTCTGCGGAGTGTCTGAGTGCCCGGCATCTTCGGTATGGTCAGTGGGTATAGGGAGGCGTTTGGCCTTGCGGAAGTGTTCGTTTGCTTTGTTTCTGGCGATGCCAAATATCCAGGCACTGAATGGGAACTCGGACTTGTATTGATGGAGGTTCTTATGCACTGCGATGAAAATTTCCTGGGTGATGTCATCGCTGTCTGCTGAGTTTGAGCAACGTTTGTTGATGAAGGCGCGGATCTTGTTTTGATAAGCATTGATGATGTGCGTGAACGCAGAAGTATTCCCGTCTAGGATACTCCGTATGTGACGCTGTTCATCATTGATCTCGCTCATTATCATTGCGTAAGAAACATTTCACGCATTGGTAACATAACCAATGCGCGCTGGGTTTAAAGGTTATTTACTCTACCGCTTTTCGGGGTGCGCGATCTCCAATGTCGATCTCCATTGCTTCTGCACTTCTACTCTTGAATAAAAGCATCGGGACAACTGGTGTGAGGTATTTTAAGTGTTGAAGACCCACTGGACCACGGCTGGCGAGGAGGACTCCGTCGTCGTCTTTGCCTAATACCATTGCCCAGCCTTTGTTAGATTCGGTGATATCCACCATGAGCCGATCGATGATTTCTTTGCCTTTGGCGAAGTCCTTGCCAAACATGCCCGTTTTTGCAGCGCTATCATACTGAGATTTAGTGGTGAGAAGCATCTCTTTAGAGAGATACATCATCGAGTTTCCCTTGGATGGAAGATGTTCCATGGCGGCTTTAAATGCGGCTGAGTCTGCCAGTGAGTTTTCGCCAGACTTACATTTAGCGTAGAATTCTGGCTTGGAACTGATCCAGATGTGGCCGTTAGCTTTATCGATGATGAGCTGTGGTGAGTATCCCATCATGTCTTTTCGCATCTCTGCTGGGACGGTGTAGCTGGTGACTCCGGCTAGTTCAGATTTTTCAAATGGAATCCCTGATTGAGCGATGATTTGCTCACCTAGTTTATCCCATAGCCAGTTAATGCCATCGATTCTGGCGATGGCATTTGCGCCAGAAATGAGGGCGAGTGGATTAGTCTGGGCATTCTCGTCTGTGTTGATATCGATAGCGAGACTCACGGTTACATTTAACTTAGAGAGTAGTGCAGTGGGAGTCATGTTTAGCTCAGGGATATTCTTTTCCATGTCAGCTGTCATTTTGTCTTCACCGCTGAGCTTAGCGAGCTGCATGAGCATGGTGGCGAGTTCGCGGAGATCCATCTGCATCTGGACAGCGAGGTCTGTGCCGGCCGGGCAGATGGTAGGGGTCACGAAGTCTTGGTTAGCCTTACCAAGGAGTGAGAATAAGCCTTTGTTGGAGCCGCCATTCTCGAGATAGCTGTGGTTGATCCACGCATTATCGAGTTCTTTAGAACTGCTGCCTGCGGCTTTTAGCGAATCTAGTCCTAGGATGCTGAGCAGGTCTTTAGCATTAAGGTTTTCTGGGATGGATTCACCATTTTTCCTGGCAGTCTTGAGTATGATTTCTAAATACTGAGTGATGGCACCGATGTCGCCATCTAGCTTCGTCATGCTCATGTAGTCACCAGCAGTGTTGATTTTAGAGGCGGTCTTCTCGAGAGCGGGGTGCACATCCTGCGCTATCGCTGAGCTATGACACCCGAGGGCGAGCATAGGGATGATAAATAGATGTTTCTTTTTCATGAGTTAAATTGATTTGTAGGTTGGTTTTGTAGTTTATAGATTTTAGCTAGATCAAGTTCTCTATCACCGTTGTTAATTATAGATTAGAGCTGAAGTGCAGATGGGTTACATTTTTTCGACAAAAAAACCAACTAACCTTGTGTGAGGAAAGTTGGTTATGATGAAATTGATATGGGAGAAACTATTCTTCCGTGCCTGGGCTGCGTCTACCTAGCTTATCATTCAGGTAGAGGAGGCCAGCCTTGTCATCACCAATAAGTTTGAGATTAGCGATGACGTCTTCCATGCTCTTTTCTTCTTCGACTTGCTCATCTAGGAACCATTGTAGGTGACTCTTTGTGGCGTGGTCATTTTGCTTCAGAGCTAAGTCGTAGAGGTTATTGATTGAAGTCGTGTTCTCAATTTCCATTTGAAGAGAGATTTCGAAAACTTCGAGGATAGAGTTGAATTCTGTCTGTGGGCTTGGGATGGAGGCTAGTTGAACACGTCCACCTCGGTCTTGGAGGTAGTTTAGCAGTTTCATGGCGTGCTCGTGCTCTTCTGAGTGCTGATTCTGCATCCAACCAGCGAAGCCATCTAGGCTTAACTCGTCAAAGTAGGTGGACATTCCGAGGTAGCTGTAGGATGCTGTAAGTTCTTGGCAGATTTGCGCATTGATGGCGTCTATTAATTCTTTTTTTATCATAATTTTGGTGTTGTTTATATACTCGCAATATAGCGAGAACTTAGCAGTGGTCAAGGGATAGCGTGATGATTTATGATGTTTATATTTGTTGAGAATGAGATTTAATCGCAATAGTATTTGGTCCGCTATTTGTTCAAGGTTGGGGGTTGGATTGGGGATTGACGATGAGTGACTTCATGGTATTATGGATTTATGGATATTAAGGTAATCTTCAGTAAGGCTGTATGCTATCAAGGAGGCATCCATCAATGCGCAGGTTTGGCATTTGTATTAGTGCTAGCCTTCGGGGTTTTTGGTTTAACTGGCTGTGGCAGAAAAAGTCAGGCGCAGGAGGATGCGGCTAACCTTAAGCTTGTGGGCTATGATCTGGATCAGATCGGTTTTTTCAAAGCGATTGGTAATGATGATGTCCAGGCATTAAAGATTTTTAAGGAGCGAGAATTTGACCTTAATCAGAAGGATCTGAAGAGGCGCTCTGCGGTCTATGCTGCTGCGGAGTCTGGGTCTGTTCGAGCGCTACATTTCCTGGTGAAGAACGGGGCGGACATCTTAGCGGCAGATCAGGGCGGAGTATCTCCTCTGATGGCGGCAGCTAGAGCGGGAAAAGCAGAGAATGGGGAGGCGATCAGTTATCTGTTAGAAAAAGGTGCCGATGCAAGGCAGAAGGATAAGACCGGTAAGTTTGCGCTGATTCATGCGATGGATGGGAGGTCTGCTGAGGCGATCCATCTACTCGCTCCCCACAGTAGGCAAATGTTAGACACTGGTCTGCTCTACGCGGCGAATATGGATCAGCATGATACGATTCCTGTTCTGGTGAAATATGGGGCTTCCGTTTATGCGAGAAACGGAGGGAAAACGAGCCTGATGATCGCTGCTGAGCGGGGAAATGATAGAGCGGTAAAAGCGCTACTCACAGAAGGAGCTAATTTATATGCGGTCTCAGATGATGGTAAGCTAGCGAAGGATTTTGCGGAGGGGGATGAAAGGGTGCTGGCAGTTCTGTTAGAGTCCGAGACCGATGCGGAGACAGATCCTATAGCCCTGGAATGGAGCGAGGAGGAGCTGGAAGAGTTGGTGCAAAAGGCGATGGATCGTTCCCAGTTAGCTGAAGTGGCTGAAACCGATGTATCGGATACAGCCCCTAAACCTAAACAGGAAGTGACGTTTCAGCGTATCAAGGGGAAAAACTTACCTCTAGAGTTCGCTGATAGAGTGGCTGTGAAAGAGCAAGTGACGATGGCTGCCTACGCGGAGAAAACTCTTCCTATTAAAGTGATAGCGGATGATGCGGGGAGAGTGAAAATTTATGACCTCAGAAGAAGCAAAGCTGCGCAAGAGGCAGATCCAGTTGTGAAGGATGGCAGCAAGATCGGCATGACGGGGTTGCGGGTGAAGCAGATCAAAAAGAAAATAGTGAACAACAAGCTCACCGGTGGGCAAGACAAAGAACTGGTCACTCTGCTGATAGAGGACGAGAAAACGGGTCAGCTCAGAGAGCTCTACGCTGGTTATGAAACGCAAGTTGCAGAAGCTGTGGCGGTGCTAAAAATAAATGCTACTGGCGATTATCTTATCGTTGAGCGCAATGATAAATTCTATGATCTCAAGGGCACGGCCTATAAAGTGATGGACGTGAATGATGAAGAAGTTATTATTGAAAATATTGGCAGCGGTGAGCTCATCATATTGCCACTCATGGGGATCAAAAAATAATTATAACGTAAAAAATAGATTAGAAAATGGCAGAGATAATCATTAAGAAAGACGGGCAACCAGTGAAGCAGTTCTCCGTTTTTTTGCAAAATCGCGTGGGCTCTCTAGGCTCGCTGATGCAGTTAGTGCGTAAGTGTGGCGAAGACGTGATAGGTCTGAGCATGCAGGACGCGAAGGATGCCACCATCGTCCGCATGATCGTGACTGATCCCGAGATCGTGGGACAGTTATTTTTAGAAAAAGGCATCCCACACACCAGCTGTAATATGGTGGTAGTAGCGCTCCGCGAAGGATGCATAGAGTTAGAGAAATGCCTAGATATCCTCAAAGCCGGCGAGACAAATATCGACTTCGCCTACAGCCTACTCTCCC
>JBLHQF010000082.1:0-10815 GCA_047624885.1 Cryomorphaceae bacterium
TACAGGAATCGCTGCCGCCAGTATTGCGCTGGGAGTGGCTGGGACATTTGGATTTAGGAATCTGGATGATCAATGGAAGCAGGTCAATAAAGCTCAGCAGGAACTAAAGCTTGATCAGCAAGATGTAGTGCATGATCTAACAGATCTTGAAGAACGCGAAGCCGCAGCCAAACAGAAGTTCCAACATGCTGAACTGATGCAACAGGAGGCGGTGAAACGAGAAGCAATAGCAGATAGACAGACTTCCATTGCCAACGATGAACAGAAAGCGGCAAGAGCCTCTTCACTAAAGGGGATGGAGGCTGAGCAGAAATATGTAGTTCATCTGAAACAGGCTAATTTAGCTCAGGATAAGGCGGAGGCTGCTGAGAAGAATCATCTCACTGCACGCGATGCAGCGAATGCAGAGCAGCAACAGTATCTCAAACTCAAGACAGAGGCTGCCAAGGCGAAGAAGTCATTTGACTACGCTAGCAGTAAAGCCAAGAAAGCGGAATCCACTGCTGCCTGGTATCAGAATAAGGCGAAGAAAGAGATAGCTCAAGCCGAGTGCGATCTGGCCGAGGCAATTGAGATTAAAGCGAGAGCTAGGTCGGTTTTTCACCAGATTCATAAGCTAAAAGATGAGCTGGAGTGCGTTAAGAGGGACTACACCAAGATGGACAGAGAATTTGATGATCTGGAGAGAAAGTATGATTGCCTTAAATCAGAAAAGCGAAATATCGCTTCAAAAATGGCATCTAAGATCCGTAAGCTGGAGCAACAGAATACAGGATACTGCCGCATCATAGAGTCTAACAGAAGCATTACGTCACAGCTAGGAAAGCTTAAGTGCGAGGTCAGAGACTACAAAGGAAAATGGGACAACCAGAAACGAGAAACTCACAGACACGAGGCAAATGTGAAACACAAAGAACGTCTCATTTCTAACCTCAAGCAAGAGCTATCGAGGAAGAAGTAGGTGGCCGTAGTACAGGGACAATACACTAAGGAAACTTACCATTTTGATCACTACTTTCTCTGACAGAATTAACAAAATGTAACAGAATTTCACCTTGCTGATGAAGCTACTTGATTAAAAGTATCGTAATTTACTTTATCTAAATAAAAACCCCTCAATTATTTGACCTAGTAATTTTGTAAATCTTGTTAATTCTGTCTCCCTCCCCCTAGTGTAGGGGCCCTGCCCCGCGGAGTGGCAGAATAAGCTGGATCTAGCCACTGTCTGGGCTGAAAAGTTGGCCGGCGATATCGATAAAGCTAAAAATCGCCTATGGGCGCAAGAAGTGGAGCAAAGACGGTAAGGCATCAAAACGGAAGACTTCGAAGTAATCTAGTTTTATACCTCAAAACCTATATTTTAATGAATTTTTTAATGATGTGGCTTTTACCCACCCATTTCCCGCCACGCGCTTTGACTGCTTTCTTAGTTAATTTCACATAATTCACGTGTATTTGATCAGTGTACCACTCTGGGATATTCACCTCGAAAATCTGCCACCGTTTTTTGAGCTCTCGCTTATCTGCCTGCGGCGAAGCCATCAGTATTAGCTCTGCTAGATTTCTATATGCATGATTGTTTTTATTCAAATCCCCGTATTTTGCATCAATGAGAACTTTGCTAGCTTCATCATTCCCCTGAGCAGCTTCTATCGGAGCTAGTAATGACGCTAGGTAGTTGTATCCATTATCTGGAACACAGTTTTCTACACCATGTCTTATTGCGGGTTCAGCTTCATTGATACCCTTGAATGATGCTATCGCTAGAGCAGTATTCGCCATCATCCAGCCCTCTACATCATCTCTAGATTGGTAATCTTTTAGTAATTCATAAGCTGGTTTATAAGATCCGTGGATGATTAGCAAACGTCCTAGAGCCCCCCATAAACTAGTGTCTATGTCGGTGATTACTTTATATTTTCTATAGATTTTATAGATCACGTCCTGGTCTGCACCATCTTCTAGCCATTCTAAATATTGAGTCCACAGTGCTAATTTAAATTTGGGTTCATAGGGAAGCTTTTCTATCTTAGCCGCTGTCTTCATGTAGTTAGTGCGCCCCCAGAACCATACCACTAAAAGTAAGTGATTCACCGCTTTTCCTGACTCTACTATTTCTAAGACAGCCTTCCTCCCCGTTTCTGGAAAGAGATCCACAGTTTTCCCTATTTCCTCTAAATGAGTATCTGGAAGCTGGATCAACGTTAGGAATTCTTGAAACGCTTCTTCTGTCTTGCCTTGGAAGCTCAAATACCGAATTTGCATTTCTAGCGCTTCAGTTTTGCTACCGAAATGATTTACCAGTGCTATTGTTTGTGGAATACCATCGAGTAGATTTGTCTGAAGCGCTAGCTCGAACCCGCGATAGCCTGCATACCTGTATTCAGGATTCATCTGGAATGCCTCCTGGTAATTCTTAGCCGCATCTTTCAGTTTGTTCTGCTTTTCGTAAACTTCACCTTGATATCCTCGCGCTATATGCGAACGGGGTTCATGTCTAAGCCACTGCTTGCATATCCTGAGCAAGTTCATGTTGTCCTCTTTTTCTGAGTACCATGCTGCTAACTTACTTATTCCGAATAAATAATTTGGTTGTTCTTCGACGAGCTCATTCATGAGTTCGATTGCTTCCTCTTCACGCCGATGAATATAAAAGATGTCTGCACGTCGCCCCCTCAATGTTAGCGGCACCTTGTCCCCATAGATTTCAGGCTTAGTCGCTGCTATTGCCTGCTCTACTTGTCCCCTTTTAGACAAAAGATACGCTTTAGAATTGTGAACCTCTATTGCTTTGGGAAAGGTATTGATACCAGTTTCACAATGCTCGAGTGCTAACTCATCATCTAAAGTATCGTAGATATCAAACTTGATTTCCCACCAACTCTCAAGAGAAGATCTCGCCTCATCATGTAGCTCTATCAGTGCGTAGACATCAGGTACCCGTTCCAATTCCTTAGCCAAAAAAGCGACCTCACGCCATCCCCATTCATACGCGGCATCGTTTACAAGCGCAGCTTTTAATACATCAAACGCCTCGCTTGTCTTGCCCTTCTTCTTGAGGAAAGCAGCATAGCATCCGTGGTTTGCAAGCTCTAGCGGCGCCCATCCAATTGCCTCCTTCAATGCTTTCTCAGCTGCCGCGTAATCTCCCCTTAGTTCATAGGCTTCTGCAAGTTTTCTAGCACACCAGTCCCAACTTGGCGACATGCTGAGTGCCTTTTCTAAATATTCAATCTGTTTATCGTAATCCGCTTTATGACTGTAAACACTCGCCAGCTCAACATACATACGCGGGATATGAGGAAATGCTTTAACGGCTGCCCTCATTAGCTTCTCTGCATCATCTGCGCGCTCGATGTCTAAAAGCTGATCTTTCTCGATGATCCATGCTTCCCACTCATGTGGAAACTGTTCCCTAAATTGATTTATATCTTTGAGCATCTCATCGGGCTCGATAAGATTAAATCCTTCATCTCGATAGGACGACAGACTACTCCCTTCAGCGGACTGTCTAAATATTTGCTCTTTATAGAATTTTAGACCTTGCAAACCATCTTTCTTGTCATTCAAGATTTTCATCCACTGTTGAAACGCAAATCCATAATTAGCATCCAGAACGATTGCCTTTTTAAATAGAACCACAGCTTTTTCTTCCTGATCATTTCTCGTCAGAATCCCGCCTAGCACGCCGATGCTCTCAACATTATTCGGCTGCTTAGAAACAATGTTCTCAGCTATTTCTATAGATCGATCCACATCCCCTTCATTTTCGTAGATGCGTGCTAGCTCACGGTTTGCCCAGAGATTATTCGGTTCTAGAGTCGTGATCTGTTCTAAGACAGTCTTTAGTGACAAGGTGTCGATTCTTGTTAGATACGATGCGTAGCATTCTAGAATCGAAATGTTTTTAGGATACTGTTCCGCTACTGATTTCAAATACACCATAGCGTGATCCGCGCCATACTCTTCCTCTAACAATCCAGCATATCGATGTTGCCCGTTGTAAAAAGTAGGTGCCTCTTTTACGACTCTCTCGAAATGTAATAACGCTCGTTTTCGGTTACCCGTCTGCCTAGCAAATTTACCTGCGGCGTAGTGCCAGTTTCCTGTAGAGCTGAGTGGCTTTACTCTCTCAAGATACCCTTCCGCCTGCTCTGCATACCCCCAGATATAACAACGATCAACCATATGGAGCAGCAGCGCACAATCATCAGGCATTTGCTCTAGCGCATCTAAAATCGTCTGCCGTGCCTCCACATCTCGGTTAATGGCTTCATAAGATTCTGAAAGAGTGATCCATGGTGCGCTCTCTTTTTTCCCAAAGGTAGCCAGCCTCCCCTTTAGATATCCGATCGCTTCTGCCTGCTTTCCACAGAGCATAGATGACTTAAAATACTCACTCGCGTATCTCTCAAACGATCCTGATTTACAAGATGCGTAGCGGAGGAATTCAGTTGCCTTTTCAGGCTCTTTCTTAAGAGCTGCACAAGTAGCTAGACTGGCCATAGAGCGTGCATCTGAAAATGTCGCCATTGCAGATTTCTTAAGATAGTATTCCGCTTTCTCTAGGTCTTTTAAATCCTCTAAATATAAGTCACCAAGCTCAGCATAGAATACCGGATCTGGAGAAGTTTCACTCACAGCTGCATGAGCTATCTCTAGCTGTTCATCTCGGCTACAGTTCTGCAGAGATGAGTGGAAATAATCATATCGTAGTGATTCTGCATCAGGAAAACGCGCGCGTAGTTGCTTTTTCAATGCATGGCATTTGCTATAATTGTGCCTGTAGGAGGACACGATAATCTCAGCCTGAATGGCTATCGGATGCTGTGCGTCTATCGCCCGCATGGTAGCCATAGCCTGCTCTATCTTTATCAGGTTATGGGCATCCATCGCTAACATCATATCATGACGGCAATCGTAAATATGCCTATCTGGAAAGTGAGTATCCGTTATCTTTTCTAGCTGATTTTCTGGGAGAAACAGCATTGCGCGTGGTCCCGTAACGGGGTGATCTTTGATCAACTGATCCAACAGCATTTCTCCATAATGTCTCTCCGTAGGGTCACGGATGAATACTACTTTTGAGCGAGCATCATAGCCGATACAAGCCTGTAAATGTGCCGACGTAGTCCTACTGGTTGTGAGTGAAAATGGCAGGTTTTTATCGATAAGTTCCTGGATGATTTCTTCCGTCATCCTGAACTCAATGACTGCGAAGCCGTTATCCTCTGCCCAAGCTCTCTCTTTATGCCATGGTGTACCATCGTAGCAGATAGCCTCTGCAATATCTAGGTGATCATGAGGCGCACCAAAATACGCAGCAATCGCGGCCATCGTAGCAGGCGCACAGGTCATATCATGCTGTCTAACGAAAGAAACATCTAACATCTTACTCTGCTTCTTGAGAGCTTCTGGACGCTTTAAATTTACGACTAGTTCTTGATAATATTTTTTTTCCGAGGCCGCGTATATTTCCACAGCTTTCTCAAGATCCCCTTCCATATAGAGAAAATCTGCTCTGCGCATCTGACACCACTCGCGCTGCTTTTTCGACATTAAAGGACTGAGTCTATCTAACTCATTAACTGCCCACATAGCCTTCTGATGCATCCCCCGCTCACTATAGCGATATTGTAATCTAGCTGCGTAAGTCCCATGCTCTACCTGAGCGTGTATTTTCTCTAAGAGTTCGATAGCCTCGTCATCTCGGTTCAGATTAAACAACGCTGTTTCTCTCTGTAACAGGGCATTATGATAGAGAGGGTCACAAACAATAGCTCTCTCAGCAACCTCAAGTGACTCTTCATAGCGATCCTCTTTTTCAAGAATATCTGACTGCTGAACATAGAACCAACTGTAGTCATCTTTAATTGCCTTTGCCTCTGCGAGAGTTTTATGAGCAGATCCGAAATCTCTGAGTGAGGTAAATATGCTCGCTTTGAGCAACAGGTAATCAATCAGCAGAGTATCATCCATTTCAGATTTTCTGGTATCGAGTAGATGAGTGATATCCCACAAGATATTTACCAGGGGCACATATCTCATGCGATGGTATTGATGATGGAGCAGCCTCTTTGGATCATTGCGGTCATCACGAACATTCAGATAGTCCAATATGTTCGCCTTTCTCCTATTCCCGAGCCTACTCATCAACAGCGCAGCCTTACGTAGCGGCTTACCAAAATCCCACTGATCAAGCGGACCGATCGACTGAACGAGCTCATACGCCTGGAGCATCTGATCACTAGCAATACAAGCTTCTAACTTCTGCATTTCTGCATCTGACGGGCACACTCTAAAATTCATACTCTATCTCTACCGTGAAGTGTGATGTCAGGACAAGAGGAAACCAATTAGCAAAGTAAAATATAAAGGCCCTCAATACTCCAGTTTATATCATTTAAAACCAAAAAAAGCTCCCAGTTTATGCTGGGAGCTTCATGTTTTTAGGAATTGATGAAAGAGTACTCTTAGCTTTTAACCTTAGTGGTCTCAGTAGCTGGAGCTGATTTGGCTTCTTTAGTTACTTTGAAACCATTAGCATTGATTGCTTCCATGACTTTAGCTTCTGAAGTTTTTGCGGTATCGATGACGACTGAAGCTTGACCAGACTTGTGGCAAACACCTACTCCGGTGCAGCCTTCAAGCGAAGTGAGTGCAGTAGCTAATTTTACAGAGCTTACACCACATGTCATTCCTGAGACTGGGATGTTTAGTTGTTCGCCTGCTACTTTGAATCCAGTTGATGTAATGGCTGCCATCACTTTTGATTTATCAGTTTTCGAATCGTCATAATTCACCATTACGTGACCTGACTTATGGCAGACCTTTTTGACTGATACGCCTTCAACCGCAGCGAGTGTGGTTTTCACTTTATCTGAACAACTTGTGCAAGTCATGCCAGTGACGATGAATGTTTTAGTGTTCACGAGTTCCATGTCGCAATCATATTTGCTACATTCGCTTGCACAGGCGGTCGCCTTTTTTGCTCCTTTGTCACAGGTTTTACTGGATGTGTCTGCAGCATTAGCAAATGAAGTGAGTCCAAGGATGGATAGGGCTGTTAGTGTATTTAATAGTTTCATTTAGATTTAGTAGTTAGTTTTAAGTTATAATCCGCAACAAAAATTGTTACAGAGATTGGAGTAGTATAGTCCCATTTTATTCCTAAGATAGTAATAAATCTTATATTAAGGTACAAAAAAAGCCCGCTACTCTAAAAGTGCGGGCAATCTTGGGTTCAATTGGAGCGGGTAGAGAGAATCGAACTCTCCTACTCAGCTTGGAAGGCTGGTGCATTACCACTATGCTATACCCGCTTGATGTTGAATTGTGGTGAAGCGCTTTTCAGCGGCTTCGGTGGGGAGTATTAGAGTAGGTTTAGCTGCGACTCAAGCCTAAACTTGTATAAATTTGCTGGGTCGCCCTGCTTTTATTCAGAGTGTAGAAATGGATCCCTGCCACATCAGCATCTAGCAACTCTAAGCACTGCTGTGCGGCGTAGTGGATTCCCACGTTTTCCACTGCCTCAGCATCTCCTTCAGCACGCTTTAGAGCACGCATCAGCTTGGCTGGGTAGCGAGCTCCCTCAGCGAGTTCTGCCATCCGGTTCATCCCCTTGAGCGAGGTCACTGGCATTATGCCGGCAATAATAGGGATGTCTATCCCCTCTAGCTGACAGCGCTCGCGGAAATCAAAAAAGTCATGGTTATCGAAGAATAGCTGGGTGCAGATGTAGTCCGCTCCAGCATCGACCTTAGCCTTGAGAAATTCCATCTCCTTCACCCGGTTAGGAGTCGTGGGGTGTCCCTCGGGAAATCCCGCTACGCCAATTCCGAACCCACGTGGATCTGGATGTCTGCCAGATTCATTAAATTTCTTGATGAACGCCACCAGATCAGCGGCGAATTTAAACGCATCCTTAGAGCGGTCATAGTCTGGCTGACCACTCGGTGGATCGCCGCGCAGCGCAAGGATATTTCCTACTCCCGCATCTGCGTAGCGCTGTAAAATTTGATCAATTTCCTCCTCGGTATGCCCAATGCAAGTAAGGTGTGGCACGGGCGGGACTCCCGTTGTCTCCTTGATCCGGATCACTAGATCATGGGTGAGATCCCTCGTGGCACCACCAGCGCCGTAGGTCACCGAGACAAATGATGGCTTATACGGCTCTAGCTCCGAGATCACACCATACAGCGCGTCCGACGCCTCGGCAGTGCGCGGTGGAAAGAACTCGAATGAAAGCGAGGGTGAATCACTGTTAAGAATGTCTAAAATATGCATCTGCATCCTTTTAGCGAAGATCTGAAGGAGTCCAAGAATAAAACAAGAGCGTTATTCCTCTGTGTCATATTACTTAGCGAGCTTCACGCGGAGGAATGCTGCTTTGCCTTTGGTCTGTCTCGGCAGGATCTCTACTCGTCGCCATTTCTTCTCCCCTGGTGCCATCCAGGCTACTTGATAGATTTGTCCTTTCTGCACGGTGAACGTGTAAAATTGGTTCATGTCAGCAGTTGGTTTCGGGGTGCTTCCTTCGTTGAGCTTCACATCGCCCTGTATGACTGCTGCTGGCACTGATACGCGTTTATCATCCACGGTGTAGTCGATCCGTAGCTCACACATATTCTCGGCCTTTTTCTCATTTCCACCGCCGTGCTTGATGTAGAACTCACTGACATTTATTCCCGGGACTTGCTTGCTTTTCATGTTCCAGACCATCGGGAAATGCACCTCAGTTGGTTTCCAAGATGTGGCATAGACACTGTGGACAAAGCTTTTAGGATTTGATTTTGATGCGTCAGCGAGGAACCAGCCGCGGTCCAGCTTTCCGCTACCATCTGGATAGTATTCGGTGAAATGCCAGCTCTTATCAGACGGCGTCCAGACCTCTACCCAGTTATGGTTGCCACGCTTGGTGGTCCACATCGGGATACCCGCCACACGCGATGGGATGCCTACCGCGCGGAAGGCGTCGTTGAGCAAAATTGAGAGTCCTGTGCAGCTTGCCATGTTTATTTTCATGGACTCGTAGGGACTCTGGTGTGGCTTGTTGCGCTTGGTGTTGTAGTCCACTTTCACCTCTTCTTTGATGGCCATGTTGACTGCTTTGATCGCTTCTTCCATGGTCTTAGCTTTAGCATCCTTCACATGCTTAGAGAATCTATCATAGAAATCCTGTCGCCAGTTGTCCCTCGTCTCATCTAACACGGCGTATGGCAGCACATCATTGAAGAAAATTTCCTCTGGCACGTTATTCGCCCATGGGAACTCCGCTCTCGCTTTATAAGCTAGCGCGACATTCTCTAACAAAAATTCAGCTTTCAGTGTTTTCAGATCTGCAGCGGGCATGTGCTCCACGAGAAAGCTCATCCCTTTCCGCTGATCTTCCGGCGCACCTTTGAGCGCCTTTTCTATCTCGACTTTATTTTCACCTGCGGTTTCTAATGCTTTATCCAGCGCAACATTCGAGTGTGCGATGCTGCTGATCATGATGAAAAATAAGATGATAATGGTCTTCATGATTCTTTAGTGTTACTTATATAGCGTCATTTAGATCAGCTTTAATCTAGCAAAATCCTGTGTATCGACTAGCCCGACTGGTTTCCCGGTATCGTCTAACACGACAATGTCATCGATCTTATGTTTACCGATCTTCTTGATCGCCTCTGCTGCCAGCGAACTCGCCTGCACCGTGATCGGTTCCTCAGTCATAAACTCACTCACCAACCTGCCCCTAACAGAATCATTCTGCTCAAAGGCTCTGGCAAAATCCCCGTGGGTGAACACGCCAGCAAGATCTCCATCCTTATTCACTAGCACACAAGCGCCGGAGCGGGATTTACTCATCGCGGCGATGGCTATTTCCACCGTCACATCAGGTGCAAGTCTAGCCAATGCATCCCCCTTACGCATGATGTCATCTACCGTTATTAGCAATGCCCTACCTAATGATCCACCGGGATGATAGCGTGCGAAATCTTCCTCAGTAAACCCGCGAGCATCTAACAGAACCATCGCCAGCGCATCTCCCATCACCAGTGCGGCGGTGGATGATGATGTGGGCGCTAGATTTAGCGGACAAGCCTCACGCTCTACCGGAGTGATGAGCGAGATGTCTGAATGTTTCGCCAGAGTAGAAGTAGGCTTACCAGTGATGCTGATTAACTTAACGTCGAATCTTTTAATAGAAGGAATAAGATCGATCAGCTCAGCCGTTTCTCCAGAATAGGAAAGTGCCAGCACCACGTCACCATCAGAAATGAGACCCAGGTCTCCGTGTAGCGCGTTCTGTGAATTTAGAACCACGGCAGTGGAACCAGTAGAGTTCAGCGTCGCCGCTATCTTGTGGCTGATGTTCCCTGACTTCCCAACGCCTACCACGATAATTTTATTTTTTGCCTCTATCGCGTTAGTTAGTAGGCCGATAGCATCCACAAATCCCTGCCCAAGATTCTCCAACAGCCCAGTGATGGCCTGCTGCTCAATCTCAATAACCCGCTTAGCTCTAGCAATAGTTTCTTCTCTAGTCACTCCAAGAGAATGTCTCAGATGCTAAGAACTGCAAGCCAAGAGATATCAAGAAGGAAAAATTATAACAAAATCTGGCTCTCCGTCAGATACGCATGATATTTATTAGACTGCTAAGCCAACTTTTTGTTGTAATTAAGTCAGTTATGTCTCCCACGATGCAATTCGATTTTAAAGAAATTTGGGCCTAATAAACTTTGATAGCTAATAGATCGCTGTGACTATATGGAATATAGGTTTCACTCTCATAGGTATTCTGGATCGTTAATTTATCGTCATGCACAT
>JBLHQF010000083.1:0-10760 GCA_047624885.1 Cryomorphaceae bacterium
CGCCCAGCTGAAAGAAATGCGTGCAGCATTGAGTTAACAATCCCCTGAAGCAATTCGCCTAATTCACTTTAATGCTTGCCGATGCCCAGTGTAGCCCACTAGCATTTCACGAAACCCTATCTGGGCCTGATCATAGATCAAACTAGTAAAAATAAATTATACCCATGAAGCCAATTCAAGATGTTGAAAACATGCAGCCAGAAGTCATCGAGCTATTCGAGGCCGCAGGATACATGGACGCACAGACTATTTTCGACCACCAAATCTCAGATATCACCACTGAACTGATCAAAGCTAACAACGTGCTTGAGATCATTGATATTGAGCTGAACCGTGAGATGGTTGTGGAATGGCTCAAGCCATTAGAAATCAAATTCGGAGAAGCCTTCGATGCCGATCTCCCAGAGATTGACCCCAGCATACTCATTGACCCTAAGGACATTCTGAACACCCCATTTGCTATTCTTGTTTCAGAAGAGTTTATCAAAAAGCACTATATTGATCTTTTAGAACTACCTAGCGGAACGATTCGGTTTCTTGATAAGGAGCAAGCCATAGCATTCCTGAGCAGCAATGAAACTGTATCTGTGAGCTATGACGTGATGTCCAATCAAGACCTCAGTGACCCTAGTGAAAAAACAGAGCTATTTGATGATCCTGCACTTACTGGTAAAGATTCACCAGTTCTCGATAAAAGCCGTATTATGAAAACGGAGACATTTCAAAATGAAGGAAGTCACGTGGCTCCCATAGCACGGGAAGAAGACATTAATTACTCCAAGACCACCAGCAAAGAAACCAACGAAGGCAAAAATTCTAAATCTAAGTTTTATGTCAGAGGAGTACTCCATAAGTCTGTGTCTAGATTCAAGTCAGGTTGTCGCTGGTTCATCATAGTACATCTATTGATCGCCCTCTCATTTGCTATCACTTCACTGGTTCTAGTTGATAGAGATAAATATGGGTGGGCAGTCTGGGCTCCCCTACTAGCCGTATTAGGCATCATGATCTATCTTACTGCAGCACAGCGCTCATCGTGCCCTATCTGTAATCAGAAACAGTTTGCTCCTAAAGTTTGCCTCAAGCACAAGAATGCACATCATTGGCCAATCTTCGGCTACATGCTTCCCACTGCCTTCCACGCTCTCCTATTCAAATGGTTCAGGTGCATCTTCTGCGGCACATCTGTTAGGCTCAAGAAGTAGTTCTCCAAAGAAGTGCTTTAGACACGGTTTTACATTGCCATATCAATTTAAGTGGATGATAGTAATCAATAATGACGGATGTTTTTGACCAGCAAACTCTAGAATTAACTCTCAGAGCCTCCAACGAAGGAATCTGGGATTGGGATGTCGATAGCGGCGAAATCTTCTACTCTGATCGAATCAAAGAATTCTTAGGTTACGAGAACACCACTCCTCCTAATCTCATGACGCACCCTGAGCGGATCGTGCATGAAGATAGTATCGACTACTTCCAGGATATTCTCTCACTCACCTTACTAGATTCTGATGCTGAGCATTTAGGTATCGACTGTAAGATCCGCAGACCTGACGGAAAATCTCGCTGGATAAGAATCCGGGGAATTGTCATCAGGAATACTGGTGAGGCCGTCAGAGTCGCGGGCTCGATGATCGACATCTCTAAAAGAAAATTTGCCGAAGAAATGGTAGCTGAAGAACGCAACATGCTGCGCCTCATCATTGATAACATCCCTCTCCAAGTTTACTTCAAAGACACTAATTCCTGCTACAAACTAGTAAATCAACGGCAAGTGGACTGGCTAGGCAAGGCCAAGTTCAACGAGGTTATTGGCAAGTCTGGAGAGTTCTTTTTCTCTCCCGAAAGCTGGCATGCAAGCAGAAACGAAGAGCTACAAATCATGCAGACAGGGACACCTGTGATCGATGTCATCCAGAGAGAACAGTGGCCAAATAAGCCAGACACCTACGTTCAAAAAGTGAAACATCCATGGTATGATAGCTCCGGGAAGCTCCTCGGCACCTATGGTATATCGTGTGATGTCACCAGCCTGATCCAAGCTAAAAAGAAGTTAGAAAATCTAGCGCTCAATCTACAACAGCAACACAAAAACTACGAAGAAGAACTGATGCTGGCAACAGAGATTCAGCGCGCCATCTTACCAGAAAATTCACCTGACTGGGATAAAACTATCACAGAGTGGAAAGAACGAGTCAGCATCAAGACACTCTACTCACCAGCCTCTGAACTAGCTGGAGACTTTTACGACGTCATCAGTATTTCGGAATATAAGATAGGTTTCCTGATTATCGATGTCATGGGCCACGGTGTCCGCTCTGCGATCATCGTGTCACTCATCAGAGGGTTAATGGAGCAGGCAGAGCACCTAGCGTCCGAGCCATCACTCTATCTTGAAGAGATCAATGATGGGCTCACCTCCATCCTACAAAAAGCCTCCATCACTCTTTTCGCATCCGCCTGCTTCACCTTAGTGGACTTCGAGTCTGACAAAATAACTATCGCAAGTGCAGGACATGATTTTCCGATTATAGAATTTGATACAAACGCTACCACTAGCAATAAAGATTTTAACCTTAAAGGTCCTGCATTAGGAATCCTCGCAGGCGCAAAATACCCTGAAACTATTTACCCACTCACTGACATCAAAAGCATGCTTATGTTCACAGATGGCATTTATGAAGCATCTAACAGTGATGATCAAGAATGGGGAATAGAAAACCTTCATCAAGAATTTAACAATGCTCACGCCAATCACAGCTCCTCCACTGTTCATCATATCTACGGAAGGGCTAAAAGATGGATGGGCCAAGCTCAATTCCAGGATGACGTCTGCCTAATAAACCTAGAAATAGTCTAATAACTCTCCATGCACACACCTGATAAAACAAGCTTAGAACTTGCTCTCAAGGCCTCTAATGAAGGTATCTGGAAATGGGATCTGTTAGAGGATGAAATTCACTACTCCCAGCTATTGCTAAAATTCATGGGTCATCTAACTCAGGAATCTTCACCTCACCTATTTAAGGATATAGATAAAATCTTTCATCCAGATGACCAAGCTAAAATCAAGAAAAAGCTAGATACATTCATGCTTACCAGTGGCGAAGAGACCTTTGGCACAGAATGCCGCTACCTGCATCCAGATGGCTTACCACGGTGGTTCCGGATACGTGGAGCTTGCCAAAGGAACACCTCTGGCTCACCCACCCTCATCGCTGGATCAGTCATTGACATCACCAACCGCAAAACCGCAGTGTTAGCACTCGCTGAAGAAAAACACCTCCTTCATCTTCTAACAGAATCCATGCCCGTGAATATTTACTTCAAGGATGAGGACTCTAAATTTGTCATGACAAATACTGCTACAGCAAAAAAAATGGGTCTGAATAGCGCCGCAGATATCATCGGTAAGAACGACCATGATTTCTTCGATGCTAGGCATGCTGATAAGTCCCGCAAAGACGAAGTCATGATCATGTACACCAAAGAAAACCTCGTAGGCTCGCTAGAAAAAGAACTCTGGGATGGCGCTTTAGAGACCTGGTGCATCACCAGTAAACACCCCTGGCTAGATCACAATGGGAAGATCAAAGGCACATTTGGAGTGACTAATGATGTCTCAGATATCGTCAAAACCCAGACCCGGCTGGTGGAGGTAGCTCAGACTTATAAGGACAGGAATGATCTATATAAGGAAGAGCTCAAGCTAGCATCTGAAGTACAACAAGCCATTCTAGCGAAGAAGATACCATCGCTCCCCACGGACCTTACTAACAAGATCAACGGTAAATACATCGCTGATTTTTCCGTAACCCACATCCCGATGCATGGACTGGCGGGCGACTTTTACGAAGCCATCCCCATTTCTGAAACTAAAATGGGTATCCTAATGTGTGATGTCATGGGCCACGGAGTACGCGCCTCACTCATCGTGGCCATGATCCGTGGGCTTATCTCTAAAGAGCAAGGTTCAGCCTCATCACCAGAAGAATTCCTCGCTAGCCTCAACTACGGGCTCTGCCATATCTTGATCAAGGCAGGCATCACCATGTTCTCTACCGCTATCTACTGCGTCATCGATGTTAATGCCGGATCCCTTACCATGGCCAATGCGGGACATCCAATACCTATTCTTAGAAATAGCTCTTCTTATAAACTGTTAGAATCTGGATTAAGTAAAACTGGAACCGCTCTAGGCCTAGTTTCTATGAGCAGCTATGAGTCCACGACCATCCCACTCTCAGACATGGATGAAATCATTTTCTATACTGATGGAATTTATGAAGTGATCAATAAGAAGAATGAAGAGCTAGGAGTGAACAGCCTCATTGAGCTATTGAATACTGATCTTCATCATAAAGAATCAACCATCGAGAACCTCAGCCGTATCGCCAAGGAGTACTCACATGATCAGCAGTTCAATGACGATGTGTGTCTGCTCAGTGTCAGCATCAAGCAATAATAATAATACTTACGATGGATTTCACAGAAATAGACCGTGATGACTTCCGAGATTTACTCGGAGAAATTGGCAAAACCTCTATGCCATTCGGAAAGTTTGGACCAAATTTTCACCCCCCGAAAGGCGTGCCTATTATGGACCTACCACCCGAGTATCTCACTTGGTTCAAGGAGCGAGGATACCCTAAAGGACAGCTCGGCGAACTAATGTCACAGGTCTGCGAGATCAAAGACGTAGGGATGGATCAGATATTCGACCCACTCAGAGAAGCTAATGGAGGGAGAGTGAGTGTTCGTAAACGTCGACCCAAATCAGACTTTTAATCCTACTAGGAATTATTTCACACAGTGAAATGGAGCCGGCACAGTAACCACATCCATTCCTGCACACTGAGCTGCCATAATGCCAGCTGGTGCGTCTTCTAGTACGAGGCATTTCTTAGGATCTACTTCTAGCCGGTTCGCAGCCTCGATAAAGATATCTGGCGCAGGCTTACCGCACTTCACATCGTTAGCCGTCACTACTTCATCAAATAAATCACTAATACCAACTGCCTGGAGCGTCTTCTCAGCCACCACTCTGGTTCCACCAGTTGCTATAGCCATAGGCACTTTACCGCGCATAGATTTAGCATAGTTCACCACATCCTCATTGATCTTGACTTGGTCTAATAGATTCATAAATGCCTCCCTCTTCGCGAGCGCCACATCAACAGGATCCAGGTGCAATCCGAACTCACCATTCAGCTCGACGACTATATCCGTAGTCGGCCTACCTCCCATTGAATAGAACACATCCTCAGGAAAAACATCTTTAGGTACATTGAACTGAGCGAGAGCTTGACTCCAAGCTGCAAAATGCGCAGGCATAGAGTCCACTAAAGTTCCGTCTAAATCAAATATCACAGCTTCATAGCTGCCAGCAGGTATCTCTAGTTCTCCAAAAGTATTCATTGCAGACGTTTAGTGACAAATCACCAAAATAAAGCAAGCTAGTTCCCATGATTTTCTGTGATTATTTTGTTACGCCTTGATCCCCGCCGCTAAATCGATCATCCTCTCATCCATGAACTTCCTCTTTATCCCCCCATCTGCCCAGTAATCATTTATGGCACCTAGTAACATCGCTATCATAGGCGCAGGACCAGCTGGGCTACGCGCTGCTGAGGTCGCAGCAGAAGCTGGAGCTAGCGTTACGGTATTTGACGCCAAGCCCTCGTCTGGTAGAAAATTTCTCATCGCAGGAAAAAGCGGTCTCAACCTCACGCATGATGAAAACTGGATCTCCTTTCTCCAAAAATACAGCGGAACAGACCTCCCCCACCCTCTATGGAATAAGATCCTTAATGCCTTCGACAACCAAGCACTACGCCAATGGGCAGCCTCGATCGGTGTGGAAACTTTCGTAGCCTCCTCTGGGAAAGTTTTCCCCACAGAGATGAAAGCGGCCCCACTCTTAAAACGCTGGATCGATAAACTCCGCTACAAACTAGAGGTCCGCTTTTCATTTAACCACCTCTGCAAAAATCTCCACACCACAAATAAAGGAGTAGAGGTAAGTTTTTCCAATCCCGATGGAGACATCACCCTGCAGTTCGATGCCGTAGTCATCGCCCTCGGAGGCGGCTCATGGCGCAGCACCGGTTCCACGGGTGACTGGGTGAAAATGTTCGCCAAGCACAACATAGCCATTACAGCACTCACCTCTGCCAATAGTGGCTGGGAGGTGGAGTGGAGTGCAGACCTGTTAGAAAAAGCTGAAGGTCTCCCGCTAAAAAATATCGCCGTTTCTGCTGGAGGTAATCCCACAGTTGGCGAACTAGTCATCACCAAGTATGGGCTGGAAGGCGGACCTATTTATAAGCTAGGACCTGCGATCAGATCACTTCCCACTCCAGAAATCATCATCGACTTCAAACCCACCCATACGACGGATCAGCTTATCTCGAAAATGGAATCCTCAAAAACGGATCTCATCAATGAGGCGAAAGTCCGCTGGAAACTCAACCCTGGTGGCCATGCACTGCTTGCAGATCACTATAGTTCTGCGGAATCGATCACTGTCGAGAGCCTAGCTGAGACGATTAAGAATTTTCGTATCCCACTCACTCGACCACGCCCTATCGATGAAGCCATCTCCAGCGCGGGCGGTATCCAATGGGATGAACTAGATGAAAACCTCATGCTCAATAAACTCCCGGGAGTTTACTGCGCAGGAGAAATGATAGACTGGGAAGCCCCTACCGGAGGTTACCTCCTCCAAGCCTGCTTCGCCACTGGTGACTGGGCAGGTAAAGCCATATCACTTCAGCGGTGATTTAGCGAGTGTGAGCTTATAGGGATACCTGTTTTTAGCGTTCCATTCGCCCACATAAATAGCACCTTTCTTGTCCACATAAAGATCATGGCAGTGCATGAAAACTTTATGAGCTTGATAGAGTGGTTGTAGCTTTCCATCCTTGTATGCTGGCTTACTTCCGCCAGGGGCACTAACTACTTTTTTGCTCTTGCGATCCATCACCACGACAAAGCCGGACTGCGGCAATTTCTTACCTTTCCCCTCGTCGCCTTTAGACCAGCAGACAGCAGTGTAAATGAAATCTCCACGAAAAAACAACTGACCCGCGTAGGCGCCAGGCAGCTCCATATAATCCACATACTCACCTTCGAGAGTGTATGCTTTGATTTTGTTTTCAGCACGTGAGCTGACCCAGACTAGCGGCTTATGAGGATCTGAAGTATCGATCGAGATGCCGTGTGCATTCTTGAGGCTACCTTTACCATTTTCAGATCCACCCCAATGACGGATTAGCTTGCCCTCGAAGGTCATTTCAAAAACGTAGTTTGAGCCGTAGCCATCTGCGATCAAAATCGTCCCCTGGGGAGTCACTGCCACATCGCATGGTTTATATTTTTGCTTCTCAGTGTAAACACCCAGCTCCTGCGGCGAAGGAAGCGTTCTGACAACCGTGCCATCCATGTTTAAAATGGTTACTTTTCCAGGGGTCGACTTCAGAGGCTTCCAGCCTTTCTCTGCCATGTACCAACCACAATCCACGTGGATGATATACTCCTTGCCGTCTTTGACGATAAACTCAACATCATGACCTCCGCCGATTTCACTACTTATCGTTTTGACAAATGTCCCATCTTTTTTGAAAACGATAAAGTCGTTTTTAGGGTGATCCGTGATCAGATAAATATGCCCGTCTCGGCTTTCCGCTAATGCGTGAGCATTGACTACAGGCGCTGTGTCGAAATCGGTTTTTGCCCACTTGGTATCGACTTGATATGTCAGTCCATTATGCCCCAGCAACTCAGCAATTACTTTCTGTGCCTCGGTCGTATTAACCAATAATGAAGTATGCTCATGCTCTTCGTGAGCAACTAGAGGACTAGCGAGACTAGCGATTATGGCAGGACAAATAAGTTTGAAGTAATTAAATTGCATCGTGAGGATTTTTAACCACCGAATAGCACGTTAGTAAATGAAGTTTTACGTAATTCACACCAACCGCACGCCGTCTTTTTCTAACTGAACTTTGCGTTCTTTATAAAGCTGGCCGAGGGCTTTTTTGTAAGTTTTCTTGCTGACTCCAAACATCGCTTGGATAGATAGAGCATCGCTCTTGTCTCCTACGTTAATGAAGCCGTCTCCTTGCTGCAGCTTGCTCATGATCTGCTCGGCTAGAGTGCCTACCTTTTCTGCACCTGGCTTCTGTAAAATGATGTCCACTTTATCGTCCTCGCGGAGGGTGAGGACGTAGCCCTTAAGCTTGTCACCGATGCTGACTGGCTGGAAAATCTGATCATGATAAATCATCCCCCAATGAGTGCCTTCGACGATTACATTGTAGCCCTGAGTAGCTCTCCTTACGATGATGATGTCAACTTGCTCGTCTTCTAAAAAGGTACGTCTTTCTTTGCCTAAAAATCTTCCCAGCTTGGTGGTAGCGGCGATTCTTCCAGACTTCTCATCCACATAGGCCTGCACCATAATAGTGACACCTTGGCTAACTTTTCTTTTTTGCTCACCGAACGGTAGCATGAGATCCTTACTCAGCCCCCAGTCTAGAAATGCTCCAGCTTCGTTTACCTGGATTACTTTTAGCGCCGCACACTCACCCACGATAATCTTGGGTTCTTTGGTGGTGGCGATGAGGCGATCCTCAGAATCATTGTAGATGAAGACACGCATCCATGAGCCTAGCTGCGCACCCTGCCCGCCCTCGTATGTGGGGAGTAAGATTTCTCCGCATTCATGTCCATCAAGGTAGGCACCTCGCTCTTCGAGACGGACCACTTCGAGACTATTCCATTTACCTAGATCAGCCATTATAATTAAGCCTCGAGGGCTATCGGAAAAGGTTGTGGTTGGCTTCTGTTGCTGCCTTCTGCTTCTATCAAGAGTTGGCTCTCAGTAGGCATCAGCGCGAGCGCTTCTTCTAATGACTGGGGTCTGTCTTCCCAGTTAGGGCTCATTAGTTTATACATCCAAATCTTAAACGTCTCTGGAATATTTTCTCTATAGCCGCTGATGTACGGAAGCTCACCAACTCTGTGCTTAGCATACGCTGTAGCCAGAGGCAGACCTGCTAGTGGGTGACAGTCCGCTAGCATTGCGTAACATAGCTGCCCGATCATAAATAGACTAGTGATCTCGCCCATTGGCTTACCTGCGCAGAGCTCAGGAGCTGCAAAGGCCGGTGAAATCATTTTTTTCTCCGAATCCTGACCATGGACCAGGGCCATAAGTCTGCTGTAACCCATATCCATAATGATGAAATGCTTACCTCCGTTTGCCTTTTTCTGAACGAGCACTGATGAAAGCCTGAAATGATAGTGAAAGAAGCCATATTCGCGGAACTGACCGAGTGCCTCTAATAGCTGCACTGCAAGCTGATAGACATCTTGAATTTCAAATTCTTTCTTTCCAAGCATGCTCTTTAGAATATCGCCATTCGCAGATGCAAACACGATGAAGGCTGTATCACCATCGATACCAGAGTCTAGCACTGGGAGCACACTAGCATTTTCTACGCTAGAGAGATCCTTCACAAGACTGAGAAATTTCTTCTCAAACGAGATAGAGCTCTCATTCTGCGGAATATCAAATTTACGTATAATAACATTTCGCGCAATCAGAGCGTCCTCAGCAAGAAAGACTTGCCCCAGACGCCCGCTTCCGAGGCTCTGTTTTATGTTATAGCGGTTCATTGTTTGCATGTTTTTGGGGATGTTGTTTAAACTTATATTTAGTTATACCCAGAGAAAGGATGAAAACTTACAATTTATAATTATTTTCACCTCGCCCCTAGCTCGCCAGAACCCTCTCGTCAGGCATTATGACATGACATGCAACCCTTATCTGTGTATGTCACATGATTGTGACTAAAACATAGACGAAGGTGATGCCACTATGAGTAATGCGCGATTGGACACGATGAGCTGCTCAATAATGTTTTTTTGTTTAGATTACTAATTAATACAATAAACTTAACTATGTCAAGCGCTATGCATCGCTTAGGGCCGTCCAAAATCAATTAAACCCCAACTCACCCCATGCATTAAATAAAACTCAAGCTATACTGGCATTTGAACCGAAAACCTTACTACACGCACTCCATCATCGCTATGGAACCTAGTAAATTTAGCTCCTGTGTAAAAAAAAACGCTAAACAATTCAATTTTATTTTGACAGATCATCCGCCTCTGCTACTTTCCGCCCGCCTGTCGATAGGTTAACTTCTCGGCAAGCAAACAAGTAATGGTATCGATTACACTACTACGCTCTTGTAGCTCAGGGGTAGAGCACATCCTTGGTAAGGATGAAGTCGGCGGTTCAAATCCGCCCAAGAGCTCCAGCGTAAAAGTACCATATCGATATAATCCAGCTCGCCAACTAACTTGGCGAGCCTAATAAAAGCGCAATTAAAAAAGAAAATTAAATATTATGGCTAAAGAAGCATTCCAAAGAAATAAGCCGCACGTTAACGTAGGAACTATTGGCCACGTTGACCACGGCAAGACAACTCTCACAGCAGCAATCACAAACACACTTGCTCTAGTAGGTGGTGCAGTTGCTAAAGCATACGACGAAATCGACGGTGCTCCAGAAGAACGTGAGCGCGGTATCACAATCTCAACAGCACACGTTGAGTACGAGACTGAGACACGTCACTACGCACACGTTGACTGCCCTGGGCACGCCGACTACGTTAAGAACATGATCACTGGTGCAGCACAGATGGACGGAGCAATCCTCGTTTGTTCAGCAGCTGATGGTCCTATGCCAC
>JBLHQF010000084.1:0-10683 GCA_047624885.1 Cryomorphaceae bacterium
GCGACTAATCTACACCGCAGCCCCTCAGCACCAACTATAACAATCTTATCCAACATCGTGTTAGAACGCGATCTAAGTTTCTTTTCAAGACTAGATCCATCTAACAAAGTCACATTCACATTCGCTGGTAATCGGCTCAGCCAAAATGCCCTTATCCTTTCTATTTCAATAAACATAGCGTGAGCGAAGTAACCCATATCTCGCAGTACAAGATCACTTTTCTTGACGAACTGGAGCATTACTTTTCCAATTTTTTTATCCTGCTCAGTGCCTGAAAATAGCCCCTGAAAAATGGGAGATCCAGTGAGTAAATCGTATATGAAATCCATCTTAAATCCGGCAGTGACTCCCTTTTTATTGCCATGAGCTGGAAAGTTTCCTGCGTTCTTGGAATTCATTCTCTGGAAAGTGGAGTCTTCTGTTAGAATGCGTTTAACTCCAAATTTCGAGCAATTTTTTTCGACAGGCTTCGCCTGAAGAGCAATAAGAGCGTGAGCAGTTTGACTAAGAAAAGTAACGCAACTTTCGTTTATTCTGAGGGAGAGTCCTTGTCGGCTCATCGATTTTTTCTCCACTGGAGCGAGAGTTGAGGCAATATCTCTAAAAGATCCTTTACCTTTAATAACGCATTTGATCAGAGAATCGAGAATACCTTCTGGAGAAAATTTCTTCGATTTCCTGATGACCAATTTAGTTTTCTTGGCAATTGCATCAAGATTGATATAACTGAGTGGCGAGCGGGCTGTGAGTATGGCTTTAAACATACCGAGCTTGCGGATTTGCTCGTCATGTAAATAATGTAATTGATTTATTTTTCAGTTACTTACACTTAACTTTACGCGCGTTTGTTCGTTGTTTTTTCCAAGTATAGGTTACGTTGTAGTGGAGAGATAATAATCTCTTGTCTATACGCCAAATGGTTAATGGCTAGTCTGGGGGGACTAAATCCGAGGGGATACCGCGAAGTGATGAGATGCTTTTTTGGGCTAGAGTATCAAGGTGAAATGGGGAGGAAGACTCTAATGGATTCTCTATTCTTTAAGGACAAGGAGGTTTCAAGACACAAAAAAGCCTGAGAGGTAAGTCTTAGGCTATTTTTGGTGGTGTAAAAAGTACGCAGACAGGGACTCGAACCCTGGACCAATTTGTTTAAAAGTTTTTATCCTTAGTGGTATATGAATATTGTTTTGAGCGTATGTTAACTTGGAACTACTTAGAGTCTACAATATGGTCTACATTAGTGACACAGGACTGAGGGCATTTTTAGAACTTGATGATTTAGTCGCGGAGGTCACTGACTTTGTCTTCTATGGTTAGAGTGCGAGAGGTGGGATGTCATCGTGAGCGTTGATGCATCTAGTCAAGTTAGTAGCATATCCTGAGTAAAAGTTTCGTAACCTGTTATAATAAAATTTATATTATTGGAAGGGGGTCCTCTTAGCAAACCATGATTATCAACCATGTTACTCCCATGTGAACAGTACCGCGTGCCGTGCGCCAGTTCCGATGCTAACAAGTAGGTGAGTTACCATAAAGGAAAGGGTATTGAGGGTTTCTTTAGCATTCTAAATAAAGCAACTTGATTGAAAAGAAACAGGTTGAGGTGCTGAATATTTGATTCAATAGTTGCTAGAAACAAGCTCGAGTTGTATTTGTAATGTAATTACATGATACATGTCTATGTCATCCAATCTTATTTAGGCCTTCTAACTGCTCAAATCATATGAAATTATCATCAAAATACACTAGATTAAACCGCTTTTTCCTTAAAGGTAAGTGCCGTCCAAGTGGATTTGCTTTAGTTGCAAGTTTAATTGTAATGACATTACTGATGATTATTGCGTTGGCTATGTTGAGCCTTAGTTCTAGCGAGGTGCGCTCAAGTCAGAGTGGTAGAGCAATGGCTCAAGCTCAGTCAAATGCGCGTCTGGCTCTGATGATGGCCATCGGGGAGCTGCAGATGGAAATGGGGCCGGACATGCGAATCAGTGCTGAGGCAGCGATTCATGATTCTGATCCAAGCACTGAAGATATTGACGATATAGCGCAGCCACATTGGTTAGCGGTTTATGACTCATGGGGTGATTGGCTTAACAATGAATACACACCAGAGGGAAAAGACTCATCAGAAGTCTCTAACATTGGAGACACTTACGTCGCTAAGCGTGCACCGATGTTTCGACGTTGGCTTGTATCGTTACCAGAAGATCTCCAGTCAGATGTGGATGCTCCTGTTACGGCATTAGAAGACGCGTATGATCCTGAAGAATCTATCATAATGGTGGGTCCTGGCACTTTGGGTTTAACCTATGCCACGGCTAACCCTGAAAAAGTCACAAGAGCCTATAAAATTAAAGTTGGTGATCGCGGAGCGAAGGCTTGGTGGATTGGACCAGAGAACCACAAGGCCAAACTAAAATTGGCAGCTCAGGAACGCACACTCACAGCGGATCAATGGGCTACTTCTCAGGGAAGCACAGCAGAACTAGCCGTAGGTAAAATTAGCGGATTAGAGAAGCTTGATATAGCAGACCCTGATGCCCCTGCTACGGCTGAAAAATTGCTCACATTAGGTACTTTGCACGTGAGCGGCACCGGCATTGATATGGATGTGGCGAAGCAGCATTTCTTTGATCTTACTGAGGCTAGTTTCGGCGTTCTATCGAATTCTAAGACTGGCGGATTGAAAAAAGATCTGAGTTTGTTGTTCGAAAATAATGATTCAACAATCCCTGTAAACTACAAACAAAAAGTCGATAAATTTAGTCCTGAACCATCTATCCGCCCTCATAGTACTGATGTGCTTGCCGAGAATGCAGCCCTTCCGCGCCGGCCTTTCGCCTCATGGCCAAACATGCGCCATTACTACCGCATGTATCGTCAGGATACCGACCCCCCTCATCTAAGTGTTGGTTCGGATCCTCTTTCGCAGAGAAACCGCAATCTGAACTTTACCGCCGGCAAACCGCCTAGCACTGGCATCGTCTCCCCTTGGAATATGCGGTATTATCCGCCCGAGGTCCGCTGGCTAGGTGAGAATTCCTACCTTCGCTATCCTGTCATGACCCGCTTTCTGAACATCCATGCCTACGCTACGGAGAATTACTTCGAAACCAGGAATAATTCGGATGAGATCGCCTTGCGTTACTACGACATTCCGGTAATGACTCTCTGGAATCCATATTCTACACCATTGTCTTTCCCTAGTGGGAATTTCGGAGTGCAGGTTGGCGCACCCGTCGCTTGGCCCAACAAACTCGGTTTTTATTACCCCCAACCCGATGGAAGGTTAAGAACACACAGAAAATCTTCCACTTTCAACCATGGCGTGCCCATCAAGAGTGATGATGGATCCGACATCGTTTTCCAGCCTGGAGAATTCAAGGTCTTCTCTTTCAAGCCGGGGGTATTCCTGTCGACGCGGGAGACGGTTGGGCATTACACGAGACACCCAGACTACGGTTTATTCGAGGGCTTCGACCCACTTGCCACGGGTGGCATCACGACGGCATCTCCCAACAATTATTATAATCGGATCTCCGACCAGGATGTGATTTGGGATTATGAGTTTGATGTCACTTTCGATCGGGCCAGAGGCGGAAACAGTGATGCACGTAACACCAACGAGGGCAACTCCCCCGGTTCATTGACTATTAAGATGGGTTTTGCTACGGACGGTAAAGACGATGGAGTTCCCTCTCATTACCAAATCGACTGGTTCAATAACGACCAACTCTATGAATCTATTACCCGTGATGAGGTTGGCGCGAGGCCACCGTTGAGGGAAGAGCCGGACATTATGCCTCTGGGATATTCCATGTTGGCGCTCAAGACCACCAACAGAATCTCGATGCCCGCAGATTGGAAGGAAGACTGGCGCTCGCGTAACTGGCTACATGCCCCCCCCACAAATTTCGGCAGCGGCCTCTATATGTCGGAAGATCCTGTCATCGGGCACACCCAGCGTATGGATAGCCCATACGAAGTCAGCTTCGGTCCGACCTCGCCGTTTGAATTGGGCAAACTGACTCCTTTAACTCTAAGCGGGAAGCCCACGCTAGGCTTCGGCTCAAATCCCTTTGAAAAGGTCTCTGCCGTTCCTGCCATTGAACTGCCTAGTGCACCGCTCAGTAGTCTAGCCTCCTTCTCGGGCATGCGCATCACTCCAGGCTGGATCTTCCATGAGCACCTAAATCCCGATTGGCATCCCCGTCAACGCACTTCTAGAATGGACCGGGACGGGGGGCGTCCTCCAGTGTCGTTCTATAATGCGTATGCTAAACATTATGCCTATCAAAGCGGCATCACTGCGGGGGGGATTGGTAATTCCTTTATCCACCCGATGATTCCTCGCGATGAAATCTATTTCCACCATGACAATTCCAAGAGCCAGGAGCATGTCAATATGATGCTAACGACCGTTGGTGTCGATCGAGCAGGGATCAATGACATGCACGGCATTGAGACCAAGGCCTACAGCGATTATTGGGATCACGGCTTGGTGCTCAACGATGCTTTGTGGGACGAGTACTTCATTTCCTCCATCGCCGATCAAACCCGCCCATGGGCTAGTGCATCCGACAATCTACAGGCTAATATTGATAAGCTCACTACCAACGAAGCACTTCCAATCAGCCGCTATCGCTATAATGATACTGGGATTGGTGCGGCTGCCTTAGAAACTAAATTAGTGGCTAATGATGGCTATTTAAAGGCAGCGGAACACTTGATGGTGGATGGTGCATTCAATGTCAATAGCACGTCTGTCAAAGCATGGTATGCCCTGTTCGCAGGGATCAGAGAGAGAGCACTTTATTACCGGAACACTGACACGGGTGCACTGGAGCTCGTTGACCCGCCCATTGGTCATGTTGTTTTATCACGCCTTGACACGCCCACAACAAAACTAGAAGTCACCGACCCTGGATCGGGAGTAGTTCGAGAAGATGGCTATGAAGCATGGAGTGGAGTGCGTTTCATCGATGATGATCAGCTCAAGCTACTAGCTCAAAAGTGTGTTGAACAAGTCAAACTACGTGGGCCGTTCCTAAATCTCTCTGAATTCATCAATCGCCGTCTTGAAGTTAGTGATCTAGGCCTGATGGGAGCTTTGCAGAGTGCTATTGATTACGATGATGCGAGCCCAGATCCCAACTCAATCAACTACACTTATAAAAGTAATTCAGCGTTGATGATGACAGAGGCAGACCTTGGGGTCGCAGGTGATAAAACCCCAGAGGCGTACCAAACCCCAGAAGCTGTGAATGGCTCTCGTCTGGCAGGAATCCCTGGTTACGTGATACAGTCCGATTTACTCAAGCCAATTGCGAATACCCTTACTGTGCGTGACGATACGTTCCGTATCAGAGCGTATGGCGAGTCGCTAGATGCTAATGGCAATGTGCTTGCTAGGGCTTGGTGTGAGGCGGTCGTTCAGCGGGTGCCTGAGTATGTTGATGGAAGTAATGAGTCACATGAGCCAGCCTATCAATACATTGGTAATCCAACTACTGATAATCACGACCCGGGTTGGGATGGTGAATTCGTTAAGAATAGTGCTCTCAGTGAAGACAATCGCCGCTTCGGGCGAAAATTTGAAATTAAGAGTTTCCGTTGGCTGAATCCTGATGAAGTCTAATTCTAATATGAAAACACACATCACTTGGCTATGTGCCATCTTATTGACTCTATGTCAGTCTCTCTACGCTCAAAATGCTACTCCAGAGGTTCCAACAGAGGTTCCAACAGAGGTTCCAGATGTCTCTGGGAGGAAGGCATGGGTTATGACGACGACAATACCAAAGGATTTAGAAAATCCTCTCAAGATCCTCTCTGCCGAGAAGGTACATGATGTGAGAATGCACATGCGTTCCATGGGTAAGCCTGTCAAAGTAGATAAAGATGGAATTGTCCGTGCGGTAAAAGTGATCGTCAATGAAGAGGGTGAAGAAACCTATCAAAATTTGTCCTACTCAAAAATACCTGAAGGTGTTCGTGAAGCACTTATCATTCTAGTGCCAGAGACTAGAGATGCTGTGGGTTTGCGGTTTAAGTCTAAGGTCATCGATCTTTCTAAGTTTAAGAAAGGGGGGTGCCTCTATGTGAACATGGTGAACACCAAGATCGGAGTTACGCACGGCGATTTAAAAACGAGGATCGCGCCAGGCAAGATGGAGTTAGTCCATCCGCTCGGCAATAAGGAGAAGGGAGCTTTCCTAATAAAGTTTTTTTACGAAGTTCCAAACGAGAAAAAAGCGGAATGGAAGTTCTTGACCTCTTTCAAGATGGCCAGTTATAAATCCAGAAGAGAAATCTGTATTTTCTTTTACAATAAGCAGATTAAGAATGTGGATTTTCGAGGTGTTTCTTTCACTATACCACCGACCAGAACTCCGCCCAAGCCTAAGTAACAGCCAAAGAAGTCTTATTCATTCAGTCTGGCTCATTCGTTAAGAATAATGCTCTAAGTGAAGACAACCAAAAATTTTAAATTGTAAGCTTCCGTTGGCTGAACCCTGATGAAATCTAATTCTAATATGAAAACACACATCACTTGGCTCTGTGCCATCTTATTGACTTTATGTCATTCTCTCTACGCTCAAAATGCTATTCCTGAGGTGCCAGCAGAGGTGCAAGCTGTCTCTGGGAGGAAGGCGTGGGTTGTGATGATGACAATACCTAAGGATTTAAAAAATCCTCTAAAGATTCTCTCTGCAGAAAAGGTACATGAGGTGAGAATGCACATGCGTTCCGTGGGTAAGCCTGTCAAAGTAGATAAAGATGGAATTGTCCGTGCCGTAAAACTTCTCTTTGATGAAGAGGGTGAAGAAACCTATCAAAATTTGTCTTATTCAAAAATACCTGAAGGAGTTCTAGAAGCACTTATCATTCTTGTGCCAGAGACGGAGAATGCTGAGGGCTTGCGGTTTAAGTCTGAGGTCATCGATCTTTCCAAGTTTAAGAAGGGGGGGAGGCTCTATGTGAACTTAGCGAAAACCAAGATAGGTATTAAAATCGGTGAAGAGAAAAAGGTGATTCCGTCCGGAGGGATGGAGGTTATCAACCCGCTCGAAACTAAGGTGGAGGGAGTTAATTCAGTAATGGGTTATTACGAAATTCCAAATGAGGAAGAAGGGGAGTGGAAATTTATGACCTCTTTCAAGATGAGCATTCCTAAATCCAGACGCGAGATTTGTATCTTTTTTTATAATAAACAGATTGAAAATATTGATTTTCGTGGTATTCCTTTTATTATTCCGAAGTCGATTTCTAAACCTCGTAAACCTTGAATTTGTTTATGCACTATGTCACGTATTAAAACTGCAACGTTACCTGAACAGGTGGCTGTCCACCTAAGGGAGGGAATTGCCAGCGGCCGTTGGGTCGACGTGCTACCCGGACGCGACATCTTGGCATCTGAGCTGGGAGTGAGTGCTCGCAGCGTGCAGAAGGCTTTACAAATCCTCGAAAAAGAGGGGTTATTGGCGTCTCAAGGGAAAGGGCGAAGACATAAGATAGAATTGTCCGGGAAAGAGCTTAAGGGGAAGTGCCTGCGAGTGGGTATTTTCAGCCAGTCGTATCTCAACGATAATTATATGCTTGAGCTTCGCCACCAGCTGGACGAGGCAGGCCATGTTACAGTCATGCCGCGCGATGGTATGGAGGATTTGTATAATAGTCTAAAACAGGTGAAGCGTGTCGTGCGCGCCGCAAAGGTGGATGCCTGGGTTCTGACCGGAGCCTCACAGGAAATCCTGCAGTGGTTTGTGGATCATGATATTAAGGTTTTTGCCCTTGCGGGGCGCCGGTTTCAGTTTCCGATTGCCGGGACCGGACCCAATAAGGCCCCTCTCTATGGCGAGGTGACCCGAAAGCTGATCGACCTAGGGCATCGGCGGATTGTGATGATCTGTCAGAAAGCTTTGCGCCATCCCGAGCCCAATCTGTCGGCTCGTGTCTTTCTCGATACCTTGCAAACCGCCGGTATCCCAACCGGCGATTACAACCTTCCGGATTGGGATGTTAGTGAGGAAGGCTTTCAAGATTTGCTGGATAAACAGTTTCGAACGACCCCACCCACCGCATTGATTCTGGACGAAGCTTACCAATACTATGCAGCCTATCAATATATGGCCTCTCACAATTTGAGGGTGCCCCATGATGTATCGCTGGTGTGTACAGATCGGGATCCTGGCTTCATCTGGTGCCGTCCATCTGTGGCTCACATGTACTGGGACTATCATCCAGTCGTGCGCCGCATCATACGCTGGGTGAATAACGTTGCTCGCGGTGTCGACGATCGGCGTCAGAGTTTCACCAAGGCGGAGTACATTGATGGTGGAACGGTCGGGCCGGCGCCTGAGTGAAAAGATACAGGGAGTTGCAGATTTATGGGGTCGTATCGGGCGATTCTTCTAGCTAAGTAATGGATTTCTACGAACATTCATACCACAATAGGTATTCGAGATGCATCAAGTTACAAATTCAGCAAATGAAGACGATCATGATAACAAGTAAATTTTCAGCCGCAATCCCATTTCCTACGAAAGCCAATCCCATCAGTCGTATCATTGGGGTATGTATTTTTTTCAGTCTTCCCTTTTCCGTTCAGGCAGCAGACCCAGCCGCGCCCAAGCCTGAGGAAGGCAAGGACTGGGTCGAACTGTCGGCCATCGGTGAGGGGCTGTGTGTCAATAATCTGTTCCAGTCCAACATGGTGATCCAGCGCGACAAAACGGTTCGTGTCTGGGGCTGGGCTCTGCCAGGTGAAAAGGTCACCGTCTCCTTTGCCGGGCAATCTCATTCGGTCAAGGCTGAAAAGGATCGACATTGGCAGGTGGAGCTCACAGCCGTGGAAGCCAACGCGACACCGCAAACCATGACCGTCAAAGGCGAAGGCAAAACACTGACTTTCACCAACATCCTAGTTGGTGATGTCTGGATCCTCGGCGGCCAAAGCAACATGGAACGCTCGCTTGGCGCAATTGAGGGCGGCAAGGTCGAGGCGGCGTCCGCGAACTTCAGCGAGATCCGGCACATGACCATGGTGCGTAAAGGGAAGCAGGAATATAAGAAGTCCTTTCCCCTAACTCGCAAGTGGGACCAAAGGAGCAAATCCCACATACGTGGAGCAGGCTATTGGGAAACTTGCTCGCCGGAGACAGTCAGAGAGCTTTCTGCCATCGGCTACGTCTTTGCGCGGCGCATTCATATGGCTTCCAATGTTCCGATTGGAGTGATCGACACTTCGGTCGGCGGCTCGACTCTTGAGAGTTGGACTCCCTATGCTGCCGTCAAGTCCGTTGAAGGTGCGGAGACACGGCAATGGGTCGCGGACCTAGAAAAATATCTGACCGAGTACACCTCGAAGCGCGATCTCGAGGAGCGCAGAGCAAAGAAAAAAGCGTGGATTGATATGCGCACTAAGATGGGTAAGACCCCGCGTCCAGTGAACCAGATTCTGCCCACCGACCTGCGTCCCGCGAACATTCCGGCAGGTAATCTCTATGGCGGCATGATTGCTCCACTGGCGGGCTTTTCGGCCAAGGGCATCATCTGGCACCAAGGCTACAACAACTGCTTCGATGGCTCGCTGGGAGCCACCCGCTACTACCAGATCTTTCCCAAAATGATCGAGTCGTGGCGCGCCGCGTTCAACGATCCGAAACTAGCCTTTGGCATCATTTCACTCTGCACTGCTGACGATCAAAACGCTGACAATTATCTGGAGAAGATGCTCGATGTCGGCGCCTATATTCGCGAGGCTCAGTACAAGACCTTTCTCGATCTTCGCAAAGCAGGGGACGGCAACATCGGCTTTGCTAGTAGTTATGATCAGCGGAGAAGTAATTATCATCCCTCGCTCAAAATTCCCGTTGGTGAGCGTATCGCCACCTGGGCCATGGCCACCCAGTATGACCTCGGCGTGCGGTGGGAGCCGCCCTACCTGAAAGAGATGAAGGTTGAGGACGGCAGTATCCTGCTATCCTTTGAAGTCAAAGGACCGCTCGGCACTAATCCCGAGGGGCCGATCGTCGGCTTTGCTATTGCCGGTGAAGACGGCAAATTTCAGCCGGCTCATGCGGAATTTCCGATCACCAGCAGAGACAAAAACGGCAAGGTTCGACGCAATACAGGCCAAGTCGTGCTAACTAGTCCATTAATACCCAAGCCGATCCACTACCGCTACGCATGGGCGCGCAACCCACACGCCAGTCTAGTATCCGCATGGAACAAGCTGCCCATCGGCACGCAGCGCAGCGACTCCTGGACCTTGCCAGACATGTACAAATCCTACACTGGTAAGGAGTCCGTCAGCACCACGGGGAAGCTTGAACGCAGGGAGGTGGGTGAACTCAAAAAAGCCTTAATCGCAACCGACCTGGAGCGCCGAGTCCACGAGGCGAAAGTATTCCTCAAGCAGCACGCCAGCTCACCGTAGATATAGCGGATCAGCATTTGCCACGCCAGTGTTAAATGCTTTGAAATGATAGTCCACTTACCACTTGATTGATAAGATACAGATCACTCCTTATCTTAATTTTTGACAAAAATAGATTTTTTTGTAAATGTGCAATTATCTAAACTTTAATAGCCATTAGAGGATAGTAAGTATGGAAACTTGTTCGATTCCTGATGGGGTTGTAAGAAATCTATTTTTAAAACTAAAATGAAAATGAAAAC
>JBLHQF010000085.1:0-10604 GCA_047624885.1 Cryomorphaceae bacterium
CAGAAAAGAATGGCGCTCCTTTAGGACGGTTTTTGTAGTGAGCTTTTCTAGAACAATCATCCCAGACGGCCTTGTCATTCCCTAAAAAATTAAAATCTGTCTTAGACCGATTAGTGCAGTAGTAACCATTCTCACGGAGGTAGGATGTGTAAGGCTTGTATTTGGCAGCAATAGCGTGGCGACTGCGCATATGCTGGGTGCCCTGGGTCACTGCGTAGCTTCCATTTATAATCGTAGAACGTGCAACTGCACAGACCGGAGAATTTGAATACGCATGCTTGAAAAGCACCCCATATTTGGCGAGTTCATCCAAGTTTGGAGTCTGTGCTTGCTTACTACCATAGCATCCTAGCCATCCATAGTCGTTATCCTCTGAGGTGATCCACAGAATATTCGGTCTGTCTGCTGCTAAAACAAAAGCAAATTTAAACTGAACTAGAACGAGGAGAAGAAAGTATTTAATCATGCCCAAGACTATGGGGATTCAACTACTTGGAAAGGACAATTTAAAACTTCCTACTCACTCACAAAAATCCTACGTTCTTTTCTTCTAAAAAACTTACCCCTAGGAAGATTGATTTTGGCTGGGTTACTCGGGTCTAATAGGCTGAGACAAGACTCGATGAGATCCTTTGTGATATTGCTTATTTTTTTCTCTGTAAGATAGCGATGCAGGATACGCTGCTGGAGGACTCTGGGGACTTCTGTTAGGCTCGGCAAATGTAGCCTTCCTTGCGGATCTAACATGCTAGGGTAGTCGATCATTTGCTGGATGAAATGTTCGTGCTGTTCGGCGTGCTGGAGGGATTTGAGGATAGCAGGAGCGATGTCTCGACCCAGTATTTCGCCGAGTAACGGGATCGCTTCATTTCTGAGACGGTTTCTCACTGCGAAGGGCTCGGCATTAGTTGCGTCTTCTCTGTAGCTGAGGTCATGTTCAGCAATATAGTCATTTATTTCGCTACGCCGAACATCCAGCATAGGCCTGACTAGAGTGATGTTTTTTCCTGTTAGACGAGTCCTCTTTTGCATCCCTTTGAGCCCTGCTGAGCCCCGGAGGAGATTGTAGAGCACGGTTTCTGCCTGATCATCTGCATGATGGGCTAAGAGAACTGCGGCACATTGATGCTCTTCGCAAGCAATCGAGAATGCCGCGTGGCGAGCTTCTCTAGCTGCTAGCTCAATGCTTTTTTTCTCCTCCACCGCAATCGCTGAGACCTTAGCGGTATGGATAGAGATAGGAAGTTGATAATGCTCTGCTAAATTTCTTACTAGCGCTTCATCAGCATCGGATTCAGCTCCTCGCAACTGGTGATTCACGTGGCAGATAACAAGGTTGTTAGATGCTGTTAGGTGAGGACTAGTAGCACAGGCATGAAGTAATGCGCTGGAATCTCTCCCGCCAGAAACGGCGATGAGCCACTTTTTATCAGGTGCCTCTTCTAGCCATTCTGGATCGAGAATCGACATCACATTTTAGCCACCGAAGCTGAGTGGGAAGAAGATGTTGAGCAGCATGGTGAGGAAGAAGTTCACGATGAGGATGGCGAGCGAGGAGAAGACCATCGCATTGGTGGTTCCCCTACCTACACCGACGGCACCATTGGTTGCCTTGAGCCCTTGATGGCAGGAAATGAGGACGATAATCATACCGAATGCACCGCCTTTGATCATGGAGATAATGATATCGATCAGCTCGGTGCGCGCGACCAAATGGAAATTCCAGTAGGCAAACGGTACATCGAAAACCTGAGTCCCAATGAAGACGGAAGCAAGAATACCAAAGCCAACAGACTCCGCAATAAGGAGTGGAATAGAGACCGCCATGGCGAGAAAACGTGGCGTCACGAGGTAGTCCACCGGGTGAACATCCATCGAGCGCAGGGCATCGACCTGCTCGGTGACCCTCATCGTTCCTATTTCCGCAGCCATTGCTGCACCCACCCTGCCTGAGAGCATGAGACCGGTGATGGTGGGACCTAGTTCGCGCAGCATCCCCACTCCCACCAGCGCGCCACCCATGGTCTCCATACGAAACTGCTCCATCTGGAACAATGCCTGAGCGGTAAGTACTGAACCGGTGAATGCACCAGTCACGATGACCACAACCTGGGATTTAAAGCCGATCTCTACGATCTGCTTCATGAACTGGTTCCAGCGGAATTTCCCTATAAACAGAGATTTCACCACTTCTTGGGTCAGTGCCACTAGCTCACCTAGGTAGGTGAGAAAGCTGATCACTAGACGACCTAAGAAGCGGACCAGAATCATAATGACTAGAAGTTTCTTACGTCTGCCACTTTACCAGTGACGGCGGCAGCTACGACCATAGCGGGGCTCATGAGTATGGTGCGCCCATTAGGACTTCCTTGGCGGCCTTTATAGTTTCTGTTAGATGAACTAGCGCAGATCTGGTCGCCCACCAGCTTGTCAGCATTCATGGCGAGGCACATCGAGCAGCCAGCGGCACGCCACTCGAATCCAGCCTCACGGAAAATATCCGCAATACCTTCTTGCTCACACTGATGCGCAGTGATCTGTGAGCCAGGAACCGCAATGGCTTTTACCCCTTTGGCTACGGCTCTACCTTTGAGAATGCTCGCCGCTTCGCGGAAATCTGAGAGTCTTCCATTAGTACATGAGCCTAGGAAAGCAACATCGATAGGAATCTCTGTGACAGGCGTTCCAGCCGGAAGGCGCATGTAGGCGAGTGCTTCTATAATACTCGCTTTTTCTTCTGGTGAGGAAGCTTCCTCAGGGTCAGGGATCATTTCGGAAATACCCACTCCATGATCAGGAGAAATACCCCATGTGACGGTAGGCTCGATGTCTTCTGCGGCGAAGTTCACCACATCATCATAGCTGCATTCTGGGTCAGACACAAAAGATTTCCAATGCTCCACAGCCATATCCCAGTCCTCACCTTCTGGTGCGTAGGGCTTGCCGATGAGGTAGTCGTAAGTCGTCTCATCGGGATTCACATAGCCACAACGCGCGCCACCTTCAATAGACATATTACACACCGTCATGCGCTCTTCCATGGTCATACGGTCAAAGACATCACCACCATATTCGTAAGCGAACCCGATGCCTCCTTTGGCCCCAAGATGGCGGATGATATGCAGGATCACGTCCTTAGCATAGACACCTGGCTTTAGATTTCCGTTCACGTTAATACGCCGGACTTTTAGCTCCGTCATAGCGAGAGTCTGAGTTGCTAAAACATCGCGCACCTGAGTGGTCCCGATCCCGAAAGCAATCGCCCCAAAGGCTCCATGCGTAGCAGTATGAGAGTCCCCACAGACAATCGTAGTCCCCGGCTGAGTGATCCCCTGCTCAGGCCCCACCATGTGGACGATGCCTTGCTGCCCAGTTCCAAGAGAAAAATACTTGATCCCATATTCTTCGACATTCGTCTTCAGCTCATTGATCATCGCCTCAGCAAGAGGGTCTGCGAATGGCTGTTGCTGATTATCCGTAGGAACAATGTGGTCAACAGTCGCGAACGTGCGATGTGGATATTTCACCCCCAGTCCGAGATCCCGGATCATGCCAAATGCCTGCGGTGAAGTCACCTCATGAATCAGATGAGTCCCGATGAAAAGTTGCGTTCTGCCATCGGCAATCGTGCCCACGGTGTGCGCATCCCAAGTCTTTTTGTATAATGTTTTCGCCATATCTCTGCTTTGCTACTGAATGTCTGGAGAGGATGCAGCGGATTAGGCTGAAAGTCAAGACAGTGGCAGGTAATGCAGTAATTCGTAATTGATCGTTTGTTTTGCAAGCGGTGCACAATCGGTAGGGATTGACCGCCTGGCAATCAGCGCTACGCCATTCAACTCTCTGAGACCATCTAGTAATGGGTGTGACTGATGAGCAGCAGTTGATACAGACACTATGCTAATCCATAAAATGAGGGCGATTCTTTTAGACTGACGAATTTTTCATCTGAAGTGGACTAACTTAATCGTCACTAGAGTGAATCAATCACGATGTCAGGAACTCTTTGATAGGACCTTTTTGTTTGAGATGGGTCAGGCCGGTATCGGGATCACCGTAGTGGGCGATGTCGTTGCCGTAGGCGTTGAGAATACTGGTGTACCAGTTGCCTAGGGTCTTGTGACCTTCTTTGCCGTAGCCGGGCAGGCGGATGTATTTCCCAGCAATGTTTAGCTTGGAATTTTTACCAGACAACACGATGAATGGGAACTCAGTGCCTTTACTGTGATGGGTCTCACCACCGTCAGGGTAGTAGAAGATCATGGTGTTATCAAACATACTGCCAGAGCCTTCAGGGACGCTTTTCAAGCGCTTCACGATAGAGTCAACGACATCCATGTGGTGACAGCGGACTTTCTCGCGCACTACCTCAGCCTCAAAAGCGCCAACGGATTTTCCGTGTCCAACATCGTGCAGGTTTACCGTCTCTTTCTCGATATCAGTGATGCCCGTGTAGAGTGTGCCCAATTCATCGATAGTGAAGGTGGCAACGTTGGTCATACCTGAGATCAGAGTCGACAGGATTACCTCGGTGTGACCGACTTGGCGGTCGATCGTACTCATGTCATCAGCAAGATATTTTTCATCCAGCTGAGGGACATGCTTACGGATGACGTCACCCATGGCATCAATTTTTTTATTCCGCTTACGGATCGCTTCGATGGAATCAGCGTAGTTTGCTACTTTTGATTTTTCGATTCCATTGAGAGATTCGGACAGCTTAGATTGGTTACCAGCTGCGAATTCTAATACTTTTCTTTCGAGTTCATATTGCACTTGGCCATCCTTTGAGTCGGAGACAGATTTAAATAGCTTTTTGATGGCAATCTTGGGAGAGCCAAAGGCGTAGTTTGGCTGCTGAGCTCCACGTGCTGAGAATCCCTTTTCTATTCCGTTGAGATTGCCGCGTGAGTTACCTCCACTGATGGGGAAGCAAGCTAGCTCAATATGTTCCAGAGGAGATGGGTAAAGTTTTGCTAATTCAAAATCAACCGTCGCCCACTTGATAGAGCTGAGACGCTGGTTAGCTTTGTAAACACCGAGCGATGACTGGAATGAGTGATGACCTACAGTACACATTTTACCTGAGAGTCCCTGCAGAATAGTCATATTCTCCTTGTGCTCGTTAAGAGCGCCCATCCATGCGGGGAGATCGTTATCCATCAGTGAGGCTTCATAGGGGGCTTTGCTCTTCTCCTTAGCTTTCAGATCATCATTAAAGGTCGGTGGCACCATGGCATGCGGAAACAGACCATTACCCTTGTGAATAAAAATGAAGCGCATCGGTGGCTTCTCTTTTTCCGCAGAAAATTTAGCCCATGCTGGATTTGTAGATAGGCCCACTGCGCCTGCGCTAAGTAGGGAATGTTTGAGGAAATCTCTTCTATTAGTCATAACGGTTGTTAATAAGGTTTGGCTATTTTGTCGCGGTGTTTGGTTTACGGTAGATGAAAGAATCTGATGTGAGAAGGGAAATAACAACGGCTTTGAAACTGCCATTGTTTTTGAGGTAAGCTTTTTCAGCGTCCATCAAGGTCTGGGAATCGGAAAGCATTTCATTGCGTCCCAAATAAAAACGGAAGGCGTGGCGAATGATGGACTGCCTTACCCTGTCAGATTTAGCGAGTCTACCAATCATATCGAGCGCATTGCTCACATCTCCATCGATTTCAGCTTCGCCGGTTCCATCGATAGACCCCGTGGCAAGAACTGGTTTCGTCTTATAAGTATGCCCACCATTTTTTACTTTCGATGTAGAAATAATATTTTCGGGATGTTCTAAATTCTCCTCTTTCCGATAGCGGCCAAAGTCATCGAACATCTCAAAGGGCAGCCCAAGAGGATTCATTTGATCATGACATTTCCAGCATTCCTGCTTTTTGGTGACACGGTCTAATCGAGTGCGCAGAGTGTGGTGGTGGTCTTCAGGAATCTGGGCATCAACAGTGATGGGAACATCAGGCACCGTGCCAGCAAGAAGCTTTCTGCGCACCCATAGCCCACGGTGCACTGGATCAGACTCCGTGTTCTGAGAAAAGGCAATCAGCCACGCTGGGTGAGTGAGAATCCCCTTCCGGTTTTCAATTTTGAAAGGCTGTTCGAGCGGGTAACTCCAAAATTCTTTCTTTTCAAAACCTCGGAAATTGTTCCGGCTGGCTTGTGAATAGCGACCAATCGAAGGCGTGGGCGGTAAGCTGTAGAACGGAGCGTGGTGTGAACCGTAACCATGAGCCCAAGGCACTTTAGTAAACGGGATACGACCACGACCGAAGGACTCCTCGAAGTAATACATGTAGGAAAGGAATTCCTTTATTGGCCGCTTGGGGTGAGGCTTGATTGATTTCTGGGATTTTATGTAGTCAAGGTTTGCGGAATACACTTTTTTTGCGTCGGTTTTCCAGTCAGTATCTTTGAGCTTTTCGTAGAACTTCCGCCAAGACGCGATTAACTTCCTTGAGGTCTCAGGGTCCTTGTCTCGATAGACAAAAAATTCATCGGTAGTGAGCAATTTTTCAAAGACATTCTTATCCTGTCCCACAAGATGAGCAACAACCAGATCCGCCTCACTGATTAGGCGACCAGGTGTCTGGGTGTCTCCTCGGTTAGGGTTCCGGTAGAAGCCTCCGCTACGAGGTGAATCTTTAAAGACACGGAGTGCATTGGTATAGCCGAAGAAGTCACGAAAGAAATGGATTAAACGTGGGTGTGAGACCACGAGTGAGCGAGTTTGCTTTCCTTCGATAGTGGGGTCGATTTTGCCTTTATAGTAGTTCTGATCAGCAAGTAGGCGGCTGACTTCTCGGTGGTAATCCGCTTTGGTTTTTAGACGCCCTTGCTCTGCTGCGGTTATGAGTTGTGGACCCGGATTTCGGTCACCTAAGGCGTAAGCGATGGCATAGCTCGCCTCACGAGAAGAAAGCTTACGCCGACCATGTGCGTCGAGCGCACCCTCGCCAAATTCAAGACGATAAAGGAATTCTGACTCTAATATGACCGAAACAAGCATCTGCCGAAGCCCTTCAGTATTTCCACCCAGCTGGATAAAGGACTCGGTGAGTCCAATATACCGCTTCAACTCAGCTTCATTAGCTGAGCGCCGGAGAACATTGTGGAACTGGACCTGTATAGCGACCTGGATTTCATTTTTAGTCGGCTTTCCTTTTTTCAGGATGATGTCTTCGAAGGCTTTCGGAGTAGAACTCGGTGCCCAATTATCTTTTTTGTTCGGAAAATCGTTTGCTTTGATCTCACCATTTTTTACCCGTGCGGCGCGGATTTGTTTGTTAGATATCCACTCCGCATTGGATAACATGATAAGAAGATGCCCGCCATCAAGTGCGGTGGTGTCATAGTCTCGAATTCCCGAGCGCTCAGGAAGCACGAAAGGATTAGTGACACCAAAAAGCTTCATCCTACGATCATGCCCTCCGGATTCAAAGATACCCTTCACCCTCTGAATAAAAACCTTTGGTCTCACGAGCCAGCGCCTGGCTGGAGTGTAGGCCTTTTCTTTCATTTTTCCGCTAAAGAGCTTCTTATGAGAAACAAAATTTCCGTAATCGTATTCACGTAACTTGTCCTCTAGCTCTGAGGCGTTATGCTTTTTTAGTTCGGCTGCTAACCAGTCGAGCACCACCTTCTGTTCATCAGACTCTGGCTGGGCTTCTTTCTTTGGCGGCATTTGCTCGAAATAAATCTGCTCCTGCATCTTGTTTAACACGCTGAGCCGTTGACTCAGTGGGAGCCTGTGGATCTTGTCTAAACGTATGTCCCCTTTTTGTTCAGCACCATCGTGGCATTCAGCGCAGTAATACTGGATGATTTCGGCCACCTTCGGAGGCACAACCATTTCAGCACCGCTGGCAGGAAGAGCATAACCTGCAGCAACTAACACAAGCACTAGAGAGCGAGAGGCTATCCGAGAGCTCGAAAATAAAGAATGAATGAAAGGCTGCATGTAGGTAAGTATACCTTGCTTGTATCCTTGTCTATCAGATATTGATCAAATCCTCGCAAAAATGTAAGACTACGTCGCTGTCAAATGAACTCATAATTAGGGAGCTAACTCACTGACACCATAGAATCGGGCGGCATTTTTGTAGAAGAGCTTTGCCGAAACGGACCGCCCCTTGCTGTCAAAATAAGCACGAGTAAGCTTCAGAACAGTGGCGTAGTCGCCAGATGTCCGAGTGACCGGCCAATCGCTCCCATAGACGATTCTATCTTCACCGTAGCATTCCCAGGACAGATCCAGCACTTCCTTATAGAAACCTATGTCCTGAGGAGCGGGTTGTTTCTTGACCCTTCCATAGAGTGCTGAAATTTTACAAGTAACGTTCTTATGCTTAGCAACGGCGCGAAAACTCTTCACCCACTCGGGACCGAGTGGCTTCCCATTCAGCGCAACTCCGCCCATGTGATCTACGATGATCTTCAGCTCAGGCACGCGCCCGGCGATTTCCGCAGCATCGGCTAGGCTGAAACCACCGACAAGAATATCGAGCGTCCTTCCCTCTTTTGCAGTTAATTTTAAATCGCGAAAGAAGGCTTCGGTAAATTTTCCCTCAGGGCGACCAGATAAACGATAGCCTACGTATCGCTTATCCTTACATAGCTTCTCGAAGAGCGGTTTGAACTTATCAGTACCGATCACTAGCGAGAGATTCCCCACTACTCCGCGGTATAACCCTTTATGTTCGGCGGTGACGTCAAGGTTCCACTGGTTATCAGGGATGCTTTGGCCGGCCTGAACGACAATCACGCCACCGACGCCATTGGCTTCGGCGATCGGTTTGTGGTCTTTCACTAGGAAATCTCGATACAGTATCTTGTCATCCTCTTTGATCCACCCGAGACCTTCTGGTCTCTCAAAGGTAAAAAGGTGGACATGGCAATCAATGATCGGCGTGATTATGGGTTTCTCAGCCGTGGCCGGTAAAGAACTAAGCGTAAGGGCTGCACCGAGAAACATCCGGCGGATACTAGTGGATAAGGGTTTCATAGTCGTTGAAGATTTGAGGATCTTACTTCTTGCTCCAGCTCGCCTGGGCTTTCTCGATCTGCTTGGCATCTAGTCCAAATGACTTGAGCAAGCCAGTGGCCATCATTTTATTACCATCAGCGTTCATATGGACGCCATCTCTGGTAAGCAACTTCCCACCTTTTTTATCCGCGCTTGCGTTAATTACTGCCTGCATATCGGCATTCAAATCGGCGATGAGACACTTCTTCTCCTTGGCAAGCGCTATGAGAAAATCATTATAACCTTTCAACGTTTGGTTTAGCTTATTCTTCTCGTCCTCTTTGATCATCGTAGAGGTGAGAAGCATTACTTTGATATCGGCCGCTTGACACAGATCGACGATCTTGGTGATGTTCTTTTTATAGTCCTCTAGAAGAACGCCACGTTTACCATGCCACACATCATTCACGCCGCAACTCAGTGTCATCCACTCCGGCTTCTTGCTGATCACATTCTTGTCCAATCGCGCCAACATCTGATTCGATTTGTGTCCGCTGATACCGGCCGGAATAGCGGTGGTCTTCACGCCTACTGCTTCCAACCCGCTAATTACTAGACGCACATAGCCATTAGGCTTCGCTCCTGCTGCCGTGATCGAGTCACCCATGAAGGCAATTTTCTCGCCACTCTTGACGGCGATGTCCGCTGCCTGCACTAAGGATGAACCGCCGAACATTGTAGTAACTGCCAATAAACTCATCATCTGTCTAATTTTTGTCATTTTCATATTAAATATACTACGTGGGTTTCTGGCCGATCTGTCAACGGTAATCGGCGGACAAGGGCGCAGGCAGCAGGACGGTTGCCTAGCTTCGCTGTGAAAGCTCTAGGTTAAAGGGGTTTTCACTTTACTCTAAACATTTTCCCTAAAATCATCATGTTAGATGAGTTATGAACTCTAATCATATTTTCCCACCTCCGGATTTAGTTAACCAAAGCCCCCAAAACAGGCAAGCTACCACGAAATTCGAAATCGATCAACTCCGCGCAGTCCTCAACGAAGAGCACTACCTCAAGGCTGAGCGAACTGCTGGGAACACCATCTGCCAAGGCATTTACAAAACAGATACAGAAGAGGGATATCCCATCCTTTGCTGCGTGCTATGCTGGTCGGGTGCTGCTTCTAGGCTCAAGGATAGGAATGAATGGATCGGCTGGGATCCGCTCACCAAGGGTAGCCGTCTGCCGTTAGTCTCTCAGCTCAGGAGATTCATCATACCCGAGTCGCAGCGTGAGCCAAACCTTGCAACTCGTTGCCTAGGTATCGCTCGGCGCACATTGCCCGACCACTTTGAAGAGAAATATAGCTACCGCCCCATCCTCGCGGAAAGCTTCAGCGATCCGCAACTTCACGAAGCCACCATTCACAAAGCCAGCAACTGGATTCCTCCGGGATTTAGTAAAGGCTTCAAACGCCACAAAAGCGAATTTTACGTCGACGATAAAAGCCCTAAAAAATATTGGATTTACCCTCTTGCAAAAAAAAGCACAACAGCTTCTCTCCAACCCATCTCCAACCCATCTCCACTCCCCAATATCCCCCAAAAAGGCACCTCAGAAGGAGCGGAAGGAGCACGCCGCG
>JBLHQF010000086.1:0-10590 GCA_047624885.1 Cryomorphaceae bacterium
TAATGTCTATTGTGTTAGTCGGGTTACCGCTCTGGCGAGATTGAATAGCGCCGCTACCATAGCATTGCTCAGAGGACCTACGACTGGATTGACTTCTCGCGGAGCGGCGAATAAAGGCAATGTACACCAATAAAGCAACTATATTTTTATGTATTGCAGACTTTTTTAGCTACTTTTTTGATGCTTGGGCTAAGTTTTTATCAAATGTCACAAAATGCTGTAACTGAGGCGTCAGCGTAAAAAGTGTAAAATTATCTAAAAAAGGGCTTGCACCTTGCATCGATTTAGTTAGTTTCCGACCCGCTGCAAGATGATTGCAGAACGATTGATGGAGCGGTAGCTCAATTGGTTAGAGCACCGGCCTGTCACGCCGGAGGTTGCGGGTTCGATTCCCGTCCGCTCCGCCATCATTCGTTCTTCTTCTGAAAGTAGCGAAAAGTAGTAATTATATAAACTGAGTGGAGCGGTAGCTCAATTGGTTAGAGCACCGGCCTGTCACGCCGGAGGTTGCGGGTTCGATTCCCGTCCGCTCCGCCACTCAGTTTTAAAATACAAAAAGCTCCATGTTTAGCAATAAACTGGAGCTTTTTTGTGTTTAGATTCTACAATAGATGAAGGCTTTCCTTAAACACATCAAATTCGTATTGTGTTACATCTCCATTATATGGAGAGTCGTAGAGATGGATTGTGTAGAAAATATCGTTGTAATCAATATAAAGCGTTTCATTATCGATCATCGTGGGAGTCATGCCCTCGTATTCAAAGAGAAATTTTGATTTTGAACGAACCATGGTGTAGCCCTTTCTCTGGATAAATTCAGGTTCTAGATAACACTCGTAATCTGTGAGAACTGTGCTAAATCCTTTAATAGACTCTCTGCTAATATCTACCAATGAGCCTATTTTTCTAAGTTCCTCGCTGGCTTCAGCCATGAAGAATGTAACTGATGGGCTGAAGAGATCCTGAACAGGTTCGTCGATAGGGTATTTACTGAGGATGGCGACTAGTCCTTCTGAGAGTTCTGCTAGTAGTTCTTGCTCCTTTTGGAAAGGCTTTGCTAAGATCTGTTTATCACGGATGTGGTCAAAGGATACGAACGCTTTTAAATGCCACTTTCGCGGAATTCTAAATCCAAAGCCAAGTCTGAGGTCAATGTAGTATTCGTCGGTTTGGATGAGTTTATCCAATGATTCTAAGGTAGTTCCAGCAACGGCTGAACCTAGGAATTTTATGAATGCTCTTCTCCCTACTTTCATTTTCTGTTGTTTACATAAAATACTCCACTCCTGCTTTGAATAGAGGTTGGTGTTTATTTCCTGGTAGGTTTTTGGCTACGTTGGTTCCGCGGCGTTCGGTGTGGCCCATTTTTCCTAGGACTCTGCCGCAGGGGCTGGTGATGCCTTCGATGGCGAAGACGGAGCCGTTCGGGTTGTGAGAGATATCCATGGATGGATTGCCTGCGAAGTTGGTGTATTGGGTGGCTATCTGGCCATTGGCGGCTAGTGCTCGTACATCTGCTTCGCTGGCGATGAATTTGCCTTCACCGTGAGAGAATGGGATGTTGTGTTGTTCTCCGACTTGGGTGTTCGCTAGCCATGGTGACATGTTAGAGGCGATACGGGTGGTGGAGTAGCAGGCGATGTGGCGGCCGATATCGTTAAATGTTAGTGTTGGTACTCCATTTTTTGGATCTCTAATTTCTCCGTAGGGAACTAGGCCTGTTTTGATGAGGGCTTGGAATCCGTTACAGATGCCTAAGACGAGGCCATCGCGGTTCTTGATGAGATCCATGACGGCGTCTGCTACTTGAGGGTTTCTTAGCACGGTGGCGATGAATTTACCTGAGCCGTCTGGCTCGTCACCAGCGGAGAAGCCACCAGGGATCATGAGTATCTTGGATTCGCGGATCTGCTGTGCGAGCTCGGCTAGAGATTCTTCTACGTGCTTAGAAGTAAGGTTTCGGAAGACAGAAATGGTGGCGTCTGCACCTGCTTCGGTGAACATTTTAGCAGAGTCATATTCTGAGTTGGTGCCTGGGAAGCAGGGGATGATGACCTTTGGTCGGATTTGTGATTTGTAATTTGTAAATTGTGATTTTCTGGTGGCTTCGCCATTGTAAGTGAAGGTATCTAACTCGGTGTGGGCGACTTTTGCTTTGGTTGGGTAAATGGTTTCTAGAGTTCCTGTCCAGGCATTGAGGAGGTTATCTAAGCAGATATTCTCGCCATTGATGTTGAGGTGATTCTGATCATGCGTTGAGCCTATCTTCTGGGCATTGAGTGAGGCTGGGAGTGTTTCGCCAGCTTTTACTTCCACTATCCAGTTAAAGTAGCGCTCCTTGTAGAGATCTTCATTCGTCTCGATGCTAGCGCCGATCTTATTTCCGAACGCCATTTTAGAAAGACCAACAGCGAGGCCACCTTCAGCAAGTGAATGGATGGCATTAATTTTGCCTTCTATGTTCACTGCGTAGAGGACAGATGCGTAGGTTTTGAGTATTTCAAAGTCTGGGCAGTAGTCAGCATCGCGCGGGACGGTGACTAAGTAGAGCTCACTGCCGGTTTCTTTAAATTCTGGTGAGATTGTTAGAGATGCTTTCCCTGGTGCTACGGCAAATGAAACTAGCGTAGGTGGGACGTCGATGTCATTAAATGTGCCGGACATAGAATCCTTGCCTCCAATAGCTCCGAGGCGTAGCTCGTGCTGTGCAGTGAAGGCTCCGAGTAGTGCTGAGAATGGCTTACCCCAACGTTTGGCGTCAGTTCCTAGCTTCTCAAAGTATTCCTGGAGGGTGAGGCGGATATCATCGATATGTGCGCCAGATGCCACGATCTTGCAGACAGACTCGGTGACTGCGTAGAGTGCACCGTGATATGGTGACCAGCTGGCTATCTTAGCGTTGAAGCCCCATGCCATGTGTGATGTGGTGTCGGTGTTTCCTTCGAGTAGAGGGATTTTAGCTACCATGGCGTCGACAGGTGTGAACTGATGTTTTCCGCCGAATGGCTGGAGAACTGTGCCAGCCCCTACTGATGAGTCAAACATCTCGCCTAGGCCTTTTTGGCTACAGGAATTGAGATCAGAGAGCGCGGTGGTGAATTTATCAGCAGTTGCGCTTTTAGCAGAAACGGTGGCCAGTGATTTGCCAAGCGGTGTTTCAGTCGAGGCTGAGGCGACTCTAACGGATGTGTCTAGCTGAACTCCATTTGTTTCTAGGAACGCGCGGGAGAAATTGACGATCTTTTTGCCTTTGTAAGAAATGACGAGTCGTCCACTATCCGTGACGTCTGCCACGTGGGTACATTCAAGGTTTTCTTTGTCGCACTCGGCTTTGAAATATTCGATGGTGGATGGATCTACGCAAATCGCCATGCGCTCTTGAGACTCGGAAATGGCGAGCTCTGTGCCATCGAGACCATCGTATTTTTTAGGGATGTCATCGAGTCTAATGTCGAGTGATGGCGCTATTTCGCCAATTGCTACTGAGACTCCGCCGGCTCCAAAGTCATTGCAGACTTTGATTTTAGGAGCAAGTTCTGGATTGCGGAATAGTCGTTGGACTTTTCTCTCGGTGGGGGCGTTTCCTTTCTGGACCTCGGCAGAATTTTCCAGTGCGGTGTCTGTGTGTTCCTTGGATGATCCAGTGGCTCCGCCTACGCCATCGCGGCCTGTGCGGCCACCGATGAGGAGAATGACATCACCAGTGGCGGGGCTGCCACGGAAGACATTTTTCTTGGGTGCTGCTGCTACAACGGCGCCTATCTCCATGCGCTTGGCTACGTAGTTAGGATGGTAGACTTCTGAGACCTGACCAGTGGCTAGGCCGATCTGGTTTCCATAGGATGAATAACCGTGAGCTGCGCCTTTGCAGATCACACGCTGAGGGAGTTTTGCCTCAAGAGTTTCTGCGAATGGTGTGCGTGGGTCAGCCGCGCCAGTCACGCGCATGGCTTGAAATACGTATGAGCGCCCAGAAAGGGGGTCGCGGATACATCCTCCAAGGCAGGTAGCAGCACCACCGAATGGCTCGATCTCGGTAGGGTGGTTGTGCGTCTCGTTCTTAAACATGAGGAGCCATTCTTGGTCTTTACCATCGACATCGACCGGGATGACGATTGATGCGGCGTTGATTTCTTCAGAAATTTCTACGTTGTCGAGTTCTCCCGTTTTACGCAGTTCCTTCATTCCTATGAGGGCGATGTCCATCAGTGTTTCAGGACGTGTATCAATCTTTTCACCATAGACGTCTTCTCTAGTCTCTTGGTATTGCTTGTAAGCTTTCTCGATGACCTCTGTGCCCGGATCGAAATCTACTTGGCTGATCTTAGTCGCGAAAGTAGTGTGGCGGCAGTGATCTGACCAATACGTATCGAGCATTTTGATCTCGGTGATGGTAGGGTTACGGCCTTCTTCATCACGGAAATAATCTCTAGTGAATAAAAAATCTTCGGCACTCATCGCTAGGCCTAGTTCATTGCGTTTCTCTCTGAGCTGGTCATCTGTAGAGGTGTTAAACCAGTCAAGGGTCGCCACATCTTCAGGTGGCGTGACCTTTAGCTGGAGAGTCTCGGGGATGTCCATGGATGCTTCGCGAGAGTCCACGGCGTTGATGGTGTAGGCTTTGATTGCGGTGAGTTGTTCCTCAGATAGATTTCCTGTGAGGATGACTATTTTAGCAGTTGCTACAATTGGCTTGGTTTCTTGAGTAAGTATTTGCACGCATTGAGCTGCTGAATCCGCGCGTTGGTCATATTGGCCGGGGAGGTATTCTACTGCGAACACTGTCTCTTTGTTGGAGACTGTTAGGTTGTCAGAGGTTATCGCGATTTGTGGCTCGGAGAGGATGAGCTTACTGGCTTTTGCAAACTGTTCATCGCTTAGACCATCCACATCGTATCGCTGAATAACTCTAACGTTACTGAGGTTGGTTAGATCGAGATTTTCTTTAAGATCATGGAATAGTGAGCGAGCCTCAGAATTAAACTCAGGTTGTTTTTCGACGAATAAACGGTGCATGGTTATGACTTTTGTTAGGTTTGTTTTGAGTTTGAAATAGGTGACTATTTTCTTAGGGATAGTTATTTCCTGGTGGGCTCAATGGGAGCGTTTGCAAGTGACTTGAAGCTGTTGATCTCCGTCTGGGAGGATGGAGCCTCTTTAGTTTCTACGGTCCAGCGTTTTTCGTCCTGGCTTTTATAGAAGGCGTAGTGAGCGAGTTCTTTAAAACCATCGGTGCCGTGGATTGTGATCTGATTGGTACCGGTTTCACGAAATTTACCATCTTCAAACTCATTAGTGAAAGGGTCTCCCTTCGCTCTTAACTTTCCTAGCAGACCCTCTTCGGAACTGTAGAAAACTGAGCGAAGAACTCCTGATTTAGAATCTGGATTTAATATTATAGTGGCGGAAGGCACTAGCGCAACACCAAACCTTGTGTTGTTTCCCACTGGCTTTGACCACCAAGTTTCGATCTTCTCAATGTTTGCATAATCGCCTTTCACTGGCGTATTGGTTTCATAGCCTTTGGTGATATCGAAATCGTGTTGTTTAGAGGCATAAATGATCAGGTAAGTAAAGATGCCCACGATAGCGAGGTAGCAGGCGAGTGTGGCTATTTTTTCAACTGGAGTCTTCCTGCCCTTAGGCTGCGCGACTGTTTTGACGGGCTCTGGTGTTAATTCGACCCCTTCTTGCTCTGCTTTGATTTCTGCTGTCGCATTTGCGAGGAGTTCATCGACGTTTTTATCAGAAATATCAGGAAGTTCTTCTGCTATCTGGTTTCCTCCATGCAGGTCAAGCGAGTTGATGATATCCTGCTCATCTGGGACTTTCATGACTATTTCTTGATCGGAGAGTGATTTTAGCGGTTGGCTCGTCTTTTTTTCTGCCAGGATTCCCTCTATTTCGACTAGCTCATCAGGTGATACTTGGATGTCATTTGGATCAGTGTCGATGTTCCAGAAATCTAGGTCTTCAGATAGTTCTTCGCTGTTCTTTTTACTATCTGCGGTTGTCTGCGGCTGCTGATTAGAATTAGATTTTTTGGACATTTCTGGGCTGAGTTAGGTTGCTGGTGATCTTGTATCGTTGAAATATGGATTTGGCTAGTGGGAAAAGGCCAGAAATCACAAGAAATTGACAGTTTGCTAGTAAAAATTAGTTGCTTATGTGATAATCCTAGTCAATGAATTAGTGGTCCACCAAACGAACCAACAGAATTTATGGCAGATAACGAAGATAAGAATGCGGAGAACGTAAAGGGAGCCTTTTATGTAGATAGTCAGTGTATCGACTGTGATCTATGTCGCGAAACCGCGCCAAATAACTTCACTCGTGAAGATGATGAGGGCTACTCCTACATGATGAAGCAGCCTGAAAATGACGAAGAGCGCGAGCAATGTGTCGAGGCGATGGAAGGCTGCCCAGTTGAGGCGATCGGAGATGACGGGGAAGATGGATAGGAAACCTCCAGGCAGATTCAATTATAAATCAAAAAAAGGATCAGGTTCTAAATCTGACTCAGGTTCGCATTCACTCGAATGGCTGCGAGCGATGGCCTTAAGGCAGTGGCGACATGGAGATCCAGTCAAGGATCCAGTGAGGAATATTCACCATGCAGGTAAGTTTTTAGATAAGCTTCTAGAGGAAGTAGGCGCAAGTGGCAGTATTGAAGAAAAGCAGCTCCACGATGCCTGGGCAAAAGTAGCAGGAGATTTTATCGCTAAGAACTCTAAGCCAGAATCACTCAAGAAAGGGGTGTTGGTGTTGCGAGTAGTGCAGCCAGCGCTGAGGTTTCAGCTTGAGCAGATGAAGGGTAAGTTACTGCAGAATTTTAAACGTGAACTCGGTGAAGGAGTCATCAAGACGATCGTTCTTAAGGTATGAAAAAACATTGGATATTTGATTGGTCGGGCACTGTTGTCGATGACTTGGGGTTAGTGATCTGTGCCACAAATCATGTGCTAGGTCTTTACGGTAAGCCGAAGATGGATCGCGAGACATTCAGGCGCGAGTTCTGTCTGCCCTATGAGGAATTTTATAAAAATCATCTTCCGGAGACGAATATGGAAGAAGTCGAGGCGCACTTCAGGCACGGGTTCGGTATCTCTGAGGTGAAAGTAGCTGTGCTTCCGTATGCGAGAGAATTTCTAGATTCGCTAAAGGCTGACGGCTGCAAGCTCTACGTCCTTTCTAGTATGTGCGAAAAGGCATTTGGCGAGCAAGTGGTGGAGCTGGGGATGGATCATTATTTTGAGCAAACTTATGCTGGTGTTCTGGATAAACGGGAAGTCATCGGGGGAATGATGCAGACACACGGCATGGTGCAGGAGGAGACTGTTTTCGTGGGTGATATGACGCACGATGTAGACACTGCGCACCACGCGGGGATCATGAGTGTGGGAGTTCTTACGGGGTATAATCATGCACCTGTTCTCGCCGCCTCTGAGCCTAGTATCATGGTGAAGGATCTATCGCTATTAAAAAATCTGTTAGGTTCTGCGAAGACATCAATTGATGTTGTTAAAATACGAGGACTAGAGCTTCCTACATTCATCGGAGTTCCCGATGATGAGCGCAAGGACCAGCAAGTGCTTAAGGTGGATGTTGATATGACGCCGGAGGTAAGTTTTTCTTCTCTCAATGATGAGATACAAGGAGGTGTAGATTATTATCAAGTATCACTTCGTCTGAAAGAGACTGCTCTGGAAAAGCCACGTAAACTCATTGAAACCCTTGCTGAGGACCTAGCGCGTGTCATTCTAGATGAGTTTTCGGTGGCTAAGGTTAGAGTTGAAATAGAGAAATATATTCTCCCAGATGCCGACCGCGTTGGTGTGGAGATCTGGAGGTAATGAATGATCGATTAAACGTTTGATTGTTTATTTCGCGCTATCTTTTAGTGAACAAGTTGCAATTATGATTATTTTATGATACAATGGCGGCATGGGAATGGATAAAATGACAATCAAGTTACAAGAGGCGCTCCAATCTGCTCAGCAGCTAGCAATGCGCTCGGCTCATGCTGAGCTAAAAAGCACACATGTCTTGCTTTCGCTACTCCAGCAAGAGGGCGGTATTGTGACACCTATTTTAGAAAGTGCAGGCATGGATATCACCACACTGAAAGCCAGCGTAGCGAGCGAGTTGGCAAGCCTCCCGACCATGCAGGGCGCCACTAGCGAGCCGCAGATGAGTTACGGGCTGAAGTCCACTTTAAGCGAGGCGGACAAAGCTAGGGAGAAGCTTGGGGATGAGTTTCTCAGCGTAGAGCATTTCCTCCTAGGTGCAATAAAAGATGCGAGCCCTGCTGGGAAGGCATTAGCAACGGTCGGTCTAACAGAATCAAAATTAGAAGAAGCTCTCAAAGAAATCCGTGGTAGCCAAAAGGTGACTGACGAAGACCCAGAAGGTAAATATCAGGCCTTAGAAAAATACGGTACAGATCTAACAGCTCGTGCACGCAGCGGCAAGATCGACCCAGTGATTGGGCGTGATGAAGAGATCCGCCGCATTCTTCAGGTGCTTAGTCGTAGGACGAAGAACAACCCCGTGCTCATCGGTGAGCCTGGCACGGGTAAGACCGCTATTGCCGAAGGACTAGCCCGGCGTATTGTGAGTGGTGATGTGCCAGACTCGATGAAGGGGAAGCGCCTCATTTCTCTTGATCTCGGTAGTATGATTGCTGGCGCGAAATATCGTGGTGAATTTGAAGATCGGTTAAAGGCATTTCTCAAAGAAGTGACTGATAGCGATGGCGAGATCATCCTATTTATCGATGAACTCCACACCATCGTGGGAGCAGGAGCGAGCGAGGGCGCAGTGGATGCATCGAATTTAATGAAACCACAATTGGCAAGAGGTGAACTTAGAACCATCGGCGCTACAACGCTGAACGAATATAAAAAATACATCGAGAAAGATGCCGCTCTGGAGCGAAGATTTCAACCAGTCAAGGTGGATGAGCCGAGCGTGGAAGACACCATTGCCATCCTCCGTGGGCTCAAGGAACGCTACGAAGTGCACCACGGTGTGCGCATCAAAGATAGTGCGTTAGTTGCAGCGGCGACGCTCAGTGATCGCTATATCTCAGATAGATTTCTGCCTGATAAAGCAGTGGATCTTATGGATGAATCTGCGGCGCGACTAAAGATAGAGCTAGACTCAATGCCCACTGAGATTGACCAAATAGAACGACAGCTCATGCAGTTGGAAATGGAGCGTCAGGCAATGGAGAAGGAGCAAGACTTGGCGAGTCAGAAGCGCCTTATAAAAGTGACCGAAGAGATGGCTAATCTCAAAGAGTCAGTCTCTGGGATGATGGCACAGTGGAGGAATGAAAAAGATGTCATCGACATCGTAAGGAGTGCTCAAGAAAAAATAGAGCAACTCAGGAATGACGCTGATGTAGCGAAGCGCACTGGCGATCTAACTAGAGCTTCAGAGATAACCTATGGAGACATCCCAGCTGCTGAAGAAGAGCTAGAGGAGGCAAAGGAAAAACTCCAGAGCCTTCAACAGTCTGGACGTCTTCTCAATGAAGAGGTCACCGAAGAAGACATCGCCAGAGTGGTGGCTACCTGGACAGGGATTCCGGTAAGCCGACTCCAGGAAGGTGAGAAGTCTAAGCTGGTGAAAATGGAGCAGCGACTCGGTGAACGCGTTATCGGCCAGAGTATTGCTGTAGAAGCTGTTTCCAACGCCGTTAGACGAGCTCGAGCTGGCTTGCAAGACGAAGACCGGCCGATAGGCTCCTTCCTTTTCCTTGGCCCTACAGGGGTGGGTAAGACAGAATTATCAAAGGCGCTCGCAGAGTTTCTTTTCGATGACGAAGGCGCGATGGTGCGGCTAGATATGTCAGAATACATGGAGAAGCACAGTGTTGCACGACTCATTGGAGCGCCTCCGGGTTATGTGGGTTATGATGAAGGTGGTCAGCTTAGTGAGCACGTCAGGCGTAAGCCGTATTCTGTAGTTCTCTTTGACGAGGTAGAAAAGGCGCACCCAGACGTTTTCAATGTCTTGCTCCAAGTTCTAGATGATGGCCGCATCACCGATGGACAGGGCCGCACAGTGGACTTTAGAAACACAGTTCTTATCATGACTTCTAACATTGGCTCACAGTTTATCATGGATGAGGCAAATGTGGAACAGCGCGAGGCTAAAATCACCGAGGCGCTTAAGGCGCACTTCCGGCCAGAATTCCTCAACAGGATCGATGAAACTGTCGTTTTTGATCGTCTGGATAGAAAAGAGTTAAGCAGTATTATTAAAATTCAGCTAGAGCGCGTGAAGCAGAGGCTGCTCAAGCAGGGTATAGGCATTGAGCTCACGCCGGAAGCTACTGATTATCTCTCTGAGAAAGGTTATGACCCTGTCTACGGAGCCAGACCACTCAAGCGATCCATCCAGAAGTATCTGTTAGATCCTCTAAGTATGGCAGTGCTGGAAGGTGAATACGGTGAAGGCGACGTGATAAAAGTCACGCTATGCGATGATGAACTGAATTTTAAAAAGTAACGAAAACGCAAAATATATATTGACTATATTGAAGTTTCAGTAAATACTGAAAGTGAAATAAACAATAGTGAT
>JBLHQF010000087.1:0-10554 GCA_047624885.1 Cryomorphaceae bacterium
ATCTTTCCTTGATCGTCTCCGATGACGACCCTGATTTCAACCAGTGCGAGCCTTCGGTCTCACATATCCGTTGGAAAAGCTCCCGCCCGGTGGTGAATCGTATCGTGGGCTGGGTCAATAACATCAGTATGGGGAAAGAAGACACCCGCCAGACGACGATCAAAGCCGAGTTTGTTGAGGGAGGGACGATCGGCCAGGTGCCGGAAGGGAAAAGGTTAAAGGTTAAAGGTTAAAGTGGTTGGTTGATGGATTTTAGCCAGGGTTGGACTTTTTCTGTTAGAGCTTTTGTAAGGGTTGTTTTGTTGGGTATATCTTTTGGGAGGTCGTGGCCTATCCAGATGACGGCGGTGTGTGTTTTGGTTGAGGTGATGATCCAGGCGTGCTTGTAGGCGTAGGCGGTTTGTTGGATAGTTCGTTTGCCGTTGATGTTTTTGGTGAGCATGTTGAGGCAGTTGAGGGCGGCTCCTGTGGAGACGGTTTCTTTTTGGCTCGGTTTCTGGTTTTGGTCTTGGGTGAAGAGTTCTTTGCCTGTGTTACTAGAGATGTTTTCTACGAGGTAGGATTCTGCTCGGATGCCTTTGTTCTGGATGATGGAGTATGCGTTGGCGAGCTGAAGTGGTGAGGCGTAGATGTTACCCCGATAGAGGTCATGGGCATTTTCTGAGGGCATGTGGGTGATGCCGAATCGGGTACAGTAGCCGAGCAGGTCTTCAGCTCCTATCTGCTGACCGGTGATGATGGGTTGGTCTTTGAGGGGTATTTTTCCTCGGTCGAGTGTTGCGAGGTAGATGAAGGGGGTGAAGGCATCACCGAGCTCTTGTTTGCTATCGAGCGCTCGATTATAGGGGTATTTGAGGTAGTCTGATCCTCCGATGATTGCACGTATGGCTCCGGTTTTATTTTCTAATATGACGACGGCGATTTGGAGTGGAGTGGCGTTGTTCTGGTTAATGCTAGAGGTAATTTTTTTGAGATCAGCGGTGATGGTGGAGGTAAGTTTTTTGTTGATGGTGGAGGTGATGCGGAGTCCGCCTTCGGCAATTTCTGTGGTGTCGATGATTTGTTGTTGGTGCCTGAGGATGGATGTGACGGCGTAGCTTGCGGTAGATTTTCGGGTGCTTTTTTCGATTAGATTTAGTGGGGCATTTTTGGCGTCATCTCGTTGTTGCGCGGTGATTTTTTTTATATCGAGCATGCGGTCTAGTACTTGGTCACGCTGGGCGATGGCTTTTTCTAGGTTATTAAATGGGGAGAAGATGTGGGGGCCGCGGATGATGCCGACTAGGAGCGCGGACTGGCCGAGGGAGAGCTGGCTAGTGCGGACTCCGAAGTAGGTGTTGGCGGCTTCTTCTATGCCGTGGCATCCGCTGCCGAAGTAGATACGGTTGAGGTAGTGGGTGAGGATTTCGTCTTTGTCGTATTTGGATTCAAGTCTTAGGGTGATGGCTATTTCTAGGAATTTTCTGTGGATGGATTTTGATTTATTATCGTAGGTATTTTTGGTGAGCTGCATGGAGATGGTGGAGGCACCTTCTTGGTAGGACATGGCGGCGATGTTTTTGAGGGTGGCGCGGCCGAGGCCTTTGAGATCGATACCGATGTGGTATCGGAATCTGGTGTCTTCGCGGGCGAGGAGAGCTTCGATGAGGTGGGGTGGGAGCTCGGAGTATTCGATGAGTCTGCGGGTCTCTGAGCCAAGGGCTGCCAGCTCGGAGCCATCGGCTGCGAGGATGAGATTGGGCTGGGTGATTTCTGCTACTCTATCGAGATCATATTGACTGGCGAGATAGTAGTAGTAGAGGGAGACTATCAGGAAGAGGATACTACAGATGGTGCCGATTCTGAGACCGATTCGGAGTAGATTCCTGAGCCAGTTTGGGGTCCATTCTGGGAGCTTGAGTCTTTTCTTACGGTCATTAGTTGGCTTATTCATGGAGAAATTTATTCTACGATGATGGCGCGCGGAGTGTTATTTCCAGTGCGCGGCTCTACGATGATGGCGCGATTTTTAATCGATCCAGCAGGGTATCTGGTGTCGGCTTTTTTCATGTAGTCAGCCCAGATGGGGAGCGCGAGGGATGCGCCTGAAGCACCATGGTAAACGATGGAGTTATCATCCATGCCAACCCAGACGGCGCAGGTGAGTCTGGAGGTGTAGCCAGCGAACCATCCATCTCTTGAGTTATTGGTGGTGCCGGTTTTTCCGGCGGCGGGTTTGGTGAAACCATAGGTTGTTCTGAGACGTTTGGCTGTGCCGTTGTTGGTGACTTGCTCGAGGATGTTGGATACGGCTCGGGAGGAGGATTTAGAGGCGTTGTTGTCCCACCCCATGATGCCGGATCCTTGATAAACAGTCTTGCCGTTTTCATCGATAATTTCATTGATGAGGTAGGGGCGATAAACGTTACAGTCATTCGGGAATGCGGTGTAGGCGGTGGCGACTTCGAGCGGGGTGGCGCTGAATGCTCCGAGGTAGATGGATGGTTGTGCGGGGATTTTTTGTTTGAAGCCTGCTTGCCTTGCTGTGTGGATGACTTTGTCTAGGCCGGCGAAATTACCTACTCTGATTGCTGGGGTGTTGCGCGACTGGGCGAGTGCTGCTGAAATTCTGATACTGCCTCGGTAGGTGTTGTCTGAGTTTTTTGGCCTCCAGTTAGGGTCTGCTCCGGTTATTTCATTTCGGAATATCCTGTCATCACTGATGTATTGTTGTGGGTTCATGCCTTTATCGAAGGCGGCGAGATAGACGAAGGGTTTAAAGATGGAGCCTATCTGGCGCTTTGCGTGGGTGGCGCGGTTGTATTCTGAGTGGTAGGGGTTTCTACCTCCTACGATGGAGACGATGCCGCCGGTGTGGTTTTCAATACAGACGAGAGCTCCCTGGACGTATTGTGGATCTCGGCGGTTGTTGTGCTTGATGCTGTTGTATTGGGAGTGGGTCTGGTGGAGTTGGAAGTAGGATGGCTTTCGCTCGATGTTACGAAGGTGGCCTTGGAGTGCTAGCTCGGCATTTTTCTGGAGTTTGTAGTCTAGGGTGGTCTTGATGGTTAGCCCGCCCATCTTGATGTTATTTTTCTCTAGGATGATGTCTAGCTCGCGCTTGAGGGTGGACATGACGTAGGATTTCTTGTTCATGCGGCGCTCTGGTGGGCGGATGTGGATGGGGTCTTTTTTTGCGGCATCTGCTTCTGCCTTGGTGATGAGTTCGTATTGAACCATGGAGCGGAGGGTGATGTCGCGTTTCTTGATGGCGCGGTCTAGGTGGCGGAAGGGGGTGAAGGCATTTGGAGCACTGATGATGCCGGCGAGCATGGCTGACTCTCCGAGGCTGAGCTCAGAGGCGGATTTTTCGAAATAATTTCGCGATGCGGACTCGATGCCTCTGATGGAACCGCCCCAGAAGATGCGGTTCATGTACATTTCTAGGATTTGTTTTTTAGTGAAATTGGCTTCTATTTTTCTGGCTAGTGCCATTTCCAGGAATTTGCCGTCGATGCTTTTACCGTCGTAGCGGAATGAATTTTCTGCGAGCTGCATGGAGAGGGTGGAGCCACCTTGTAGGTTCTGGAGGGAGCCTCCTGCGAATTTTGCGTATGTATTCGATACCATGATCTTTCCTGCGCGTCCTAAGCCACGGAGGTCGACTCCGCCGTGCTGATAGAATCTGGTGTCTTCACGCGCGATGAGTGCCTTGATGAAGTAGTCTGAAACATTTTCGAATTTGGCGAGGTAGCGGTTGTCTCCGTGGAGGTCGCCGATGACTTCGCCGTGGCGGTCATAGATGGTGCTGCGCGATGGCATTTCAGCGACGAGTTCCTTATCAAAGATGAGGCTGGCTCTTGAGGTGTAGATGGACCAGAGGATGGTGAAGAGCACTAGGCCTAGAAAGACAGGTGGGACGATGATGCGAGTGCTCCACTTAGGGAAGTATGACCAGCGCTGAGTCTTGCGGTGGATGTAGCGGAACGGGCAGGTGACTGCTCTCCAGAGTAGTGAGAAGATGCCAGTGAAGAAGGCTAGGATAGTATGGGGGAGTGAGGAGGACTTCCTAGATTTACTTTTCTTTCTAGCGGTTTTTTTAGCGCCAAATTTTATTTTAGGGCCAGGTTTGCTAGCTCTTTTTCGCGGTGGGCCGCTTTTAGGATTTGTTGTTGTAGCTGAGCGGGTAGATTTCCTCGCAGTTTTTCGTGGCGATTTACGCGTTGTTTTTTTTGCGGGCATGGTCAGGTTGCTCCATTCATTTTGGGAGATATGAGCGGAATGTTAAAGCGAATTCATCTAAATACGTGAAATAAATGGGTGAACTTGCCTATTCCTTCTTAAAAGTGAACAATTTCTTGAGCATTGGGGTGGGTGTGCTCATGATGATGGCACGAAAATGAAGGTTAAAGATAACAAAAAAGTGATGATTTTAGCGATAGAGTCTAGCTGTGATGAGACGGCAGTGGCGATATTACGGGATACTGCTGGCGATGGCAATAAGGTGGAGGTTCTCTGCTCGGAGATCAGCTCCCAGATAGAGATTCACCGTGAGTATGGTGGAGTGGTACCCGAGCTGGCATCTAGAAATCACTCGCTGGCGCTGCTGCCGCTGGTGCGGACAGCTCTGAAAAATGCGGGAGTGGATATTGCGGATGTGGATGGATTTTGTGCAACGGCTGGACCGGGGTTGGCGTCATCTCTACTGATCGGTCACACCGCGGCGAAGGCGATGGCGGTGGCTACGGGTAAACCTTTTATTTCGGTAAATCACATGGAGGGGCATTTGTTGTCGCCATTTATCACAAGGGAACATGGTGTGGAGCCAAACATTGCATTGGTGGTGTCTGGTGGGCATACGATGATTATTGAGAACGGGGGGCTTGGTGAGTATAGCCTAATCGGTAAGACGCTAGATGACGCGGCGGGCGAGGCATTTGATAAGGTGGCGAAGATGCTGCAGTTACCTTATCCGGGTGGTCCTGAGATAGAACAGTGTGCTAGCAATGGTAATGGAAATGTGAAGGCGTATCAGTTTCCGAGATCGATGCTGAAGAAGCCGCATTTTGATTTCTCGTTTTCGGGGTTGAAGACGGCAGTGCTTTACACTCTAAGTGAGCTGGACACTGATGAGGGTAAGCCGAGGGATGAGGATCTGCCGGACCTGTGTGCCTCTTTCCAGCAGGCGGTGATCGATGTCCTTGTGGCGAAGACGATGCGTGCGGTGAAGGAACGGAAATTTACTAAGCTGAGTCTGTCTGGAGGAGTGTCATGTAATAAGGCATTACGAGGAGCATTTGCAGATGCTTGCAGTGAGGTGGGTGTTGAGTTATTGATCTGCTCACAACATCTGAGTACGGATAATGCGGCGATGATTGGTTATGTGGGGTTGCAGAAATTTATTCGTGGAGAGTTCTCTGATTTGTCCTGTGATGTGAATCCGAATATGCCGCTGAATGCGCTGAAGTTGCGGAAGTGATATTTTTCGCAATGTCCCCCCCCGCTGATCTTTTTACAATTTCTCGATGATAGTGGCTTGCACAGTGGAATTATTCTGTCAAATTCATCTTAAGAACATATCACACTCTATGGCAAATACTGAAAAAATATCTAATCAATCATCACCCTCACAGAATACTACTCCGGCTTCTGCTCCGAGTGTGGCTGTGAGTACTCCTTTTAATAGCGCACCAGCGAATAATAAGCCGAACCCTAATATTGTGATGGCTTTGGTGCTTTGTTTCATGTTGATCATAGGGCTGGCATTGGCATTTGTATTTAAAGAAAATAATGGGTTGGATGGGGAATCTCAGCTCACAGAACTCACCGAAAAAGAGAAGTTGCAGAGATTGATCGATGCTGAGAGAGGGGGGGCATCTCCTGATAGCCGAGCATCTGCGGCGGCGCTTGAGGGGAGGATTGCTTCTATTTTAGAAAATACTCATGCAATTCAGTCGGAGTTTGAATCTGTAAGAGTAGGCTATACAGGAGCTAAAGCAAAGCTGGTGCAAGCGGAGAATGTGGCTAAGGGAAATATAAATACTATCTCGAGACTAGGTAGCGAAAATACTAATCTTAAAGGCCAGATTGCGCAGTTGCAGATACTTGCAAGCAGTGCTCAGGCTTATCAAAATCAAGCACAGCAACTAGCGAATAGTAATGCAGAGAAAGCCGCGCTGATAGTCACATTACAAGGTCGGCCAAGCAATGAAAGCATAGAGCAGCTAAGAAAAGCATTAAGCAATGAGCAACTGGCTAAGGAGGAAGTGATACGTAAAAGCCAGGGGCTAGAGAGAAAAATGCTTACGATGATAGACGACTCTCGTCAAGACAACGGGCAGGTGGCTGAGCTGCAGAAGCAAAATGAAGAGCTCAAAGCGCAGCTCCAAGCCTTGCGGACTAAAGTTGATATGGCTAAGTTGTTTGTGAAATCTCATATGAAATTACCATTATATGCGCAGGCGCTTTATAATGAACTTAAAGTCCTAGAAGGCTTCAGCAGTGAGAAGCTCCGCGAAGCATACACGAGATTAGGCACCGAACTACATGCAGAAAACCTACAGGTGGTAAAATTTGCTACGGGATCATCTATTTTGAATTTCACAGATAAGGCCACCATCACAAACAAGCTAACGGCGACCAGTGAGACAGATTATTTCCTCGTTGTAGGCTATGCTTCTAAGACTGGAGAGGCGACATCAAATGAGACTCTCTCAGCAAACCGCGCCACGGCAGTCGCATCCGTTGTGAATGAACTCAAAAAAGAGGGGCAAGACGTGCGCGCAGTCTACCTAGGCCAAACCAACAGATTTTCAAAATCAGTCATTTCGGATAACCAGCTCTGCGAGATCTGGAGAATAAAGAAACATTAGAGAAGAAGCGACACTTTACGGTTTTCTTGCTGGCTAAAAAAGATAGGTGCCCTTGCTTTGCTTGGAGGTTAATATGCCTCAGCAAGGGGAGGAGCAACAGAGATTAGCGACTAGAGCTTCGCCACGCCATCGACAAAGGTCTGGGTGCAGTTGAAATCTTTGTCTAACAGTGTAATATCTGCGCAGAAACCTGGGGCTATTTTCCCCACGCCTTCTAGCCCGAGTGATTGGGCTTGGTTCCATGAGGTTGTCTTGACTATCTCTGTTAGAGGGAGCCCAGTGGCCTCTGCTACGAGAGCCAAGCCTTCATTAAATACTAGCGTGGAGCCAGCGAGGGCGCCGCCTTCTTTGAGTCGTGCTACTTTGTTTTTAACCACCACATCGAGTCCGCCGAGCTGGCACTCGCCATTGGTAATCCATGAGCCAGCCATGGAATCTGTGATCATGATGATCTGTTCTAGCGGCTTGGTTTTAAAGACGAGCTTGAGAAAATCTGGCGCTAAATGGATCCCATCACAGATGAGTTCTAACTTTAAACTATCATCTAGTAGCCCAGTGCCGACCATGCCGATCTCGCGGTGGTGGAGCGGGGTCATGGCATTACCAAAGTGAGTGAGGTGGGTGAGCCCAGCTTCCTTAGCTGCGAGGAGTTCTGCGCTAGTCGCTTCTGAGTGTGCGGCGGATGAGTTGATGCCGAGAGACTTCGCTTCACGGATCACTTCGCAGGCATTTGGTCTGCATGGCGCGATGGAAAAGACAAGTGCAGGAGCGATCTCATGGATCTCGGTAAGCTCGTCGATATTTGGCTCACGAACGTATTGAGGATTCTGGGCGCCAGCTTTAGATACATTGATAAATGGGCCCTCAATGTGTAGTCCAGGAGTCTTTACAAACTCTTGATTGCTCATGTATTGGGCGCATTTCTCAGCGATCTCTAGTAGCTTTTTCTGTGGCTGAGTGAGTGTGGTAGGTAGCCAAGTGGTGACGCCTTCCTTGAGTTTTGTTTTGGCAATATGACGGATACTTTCGAGGTCGTTATCGCACACGTCCTTAGTGTCTGCACCGTGCGCATGGATGTCTATAAAGCCAGGGAATGCGTAATGTCCGGCAGCATCATAGATTTCATCGGAAACTGGGAGACTATTAGAGTCTTGATATACGGCGACTATTTTGCCGTCCCGGATCTCGATGGCTCCACCTTCTATTTCAAGCTCAGGCGAGATGATGTGTGCGTTGATGATGATTTTAGTCATAAATTTAGATTTCTTCTGATCGATTCATTCTTAGCCTTTTCCACATAAATAAGCAATAATAAGCTCCAGCAAGAGTCCCTGAAATATCTGCACACCAGTCGCCGAGATCATTGCCCGTCCTTCCTGGAGTCTTCGTTTGGTGGTATTCATCAATACTTCCCACAGTGGCTCCAACGAAAAAGGTGATTAGGATGATACGTTTCCAACTCCAGGATACTGACTTTTTAAGGTGAAGGGAATTAGCAAAACAAAATCCACCAGCCATAAAATAACAGAAGTGTGCCACTTTATCTAGATGCGGAATTTTAGGGGCATTCTTGATTTCCGGATTGCCAGAAGATAGCCACCAGAGTACTGCAAACCACGCCAACCACAGCCCTATCCAAAATCGATAATTTGAGGGGAGTTTGCGATAGCACCAGTCGGGAAATTTAAACATTTCTCTAGTGGTAGATTTTAAAAAATAGAAGCACTACTTTGAATCAGAGTCGGAACGTCTGGTCTCTTCTTCGAGTCTCTCCGAGAGCCATTGCTTCATCATTGACTGATAGTTCAGATAGCGACTACGCGCCATCCGCTTAATGCGTGACAGCATCCGAGGGTCAAATCTCAGCGTGATGGTAGTGGACTCCCGGGAGTCTGGCTGATGCACTGAACCATTCATGAGATCACCATCGATCTCATGCTCCTGCCAGTAATCATGCTCCTCTTTCTCTGAGTCAAACTCAGGTAATTCGGTCCAGTCTTTAATCGTTTTCATAGGAAATAGTATTAGAAGGGTGGTTATTTAAATTCAGCGTAGCGTCTATCGTAGAAGCGTTTTTCACCCTCCGTTTGTTCTCTTACAGATATGATCCTTGCCTTTTTACCATCGGTTCTTAAACACAGGAAAAGATAGCGATCGGCGATCGACCGGCCGATCATATAATACCGGGACTCACCATCCTCACGGTCATGGTCAGGCAGCATCCTGATCGTGAATGGGTCTTCCATTACCTCTTCTATCTCGCGAGGCTTGAATTCCTTGAGGTCGATTAGGGTGTCTATTAAGTCTAGTTCCATGGTTGTTATTGTTTGTGCAGAGACTACACACATCTACGAACGATGCACATATTTTTTTTATTTACTGGCAAAATCAATGAAATCATCGCCATTTCACCTTGACTATAAGGCGAATCCCCGTTTCAACAAACCCATCCACTAATTAGGTGGAATTTGATCCATGAATATTCACGAATATCAAGCCAAAGAGCTATTTGAAAAGTTCGGCGTGCCTAGCCCAAACGGGCAAGTAGCAAGCACTGCCGAAGAAGCGGAAGCTGCAGCCAAGGCAATTGGCGGCAACGACCTTGTCATCAAAGCACAGGTTCACGCAGGTGGACGCGGGAAAGGAACTTTCAAGAACGGTTTCAAGGGTGGTGTTCACTTCCCTAAGACTCCCGCAGAGGCAGGCGAACTCGCTGGCAAGATGCTCGGGCAGACACTTGTTACTCACCAGACTGGTGAAGCAGGGCGTCTTGTTTCTAAAGTGATGATCGCTGAAGCAGCTGACATCTCTCGTGAGCTCTATCTAGCTATTCTCCTCGACCGCGAAACTTCACAGCCGGTGATCGTAGTCTCCACAGAAGGCGGCATGGACATCGAAGCCGTTGCGGATGAAACACCAGAAAAGATTGTTCGTCAGTTCATTCACCCACTCGCTGGCCTCCAGGCATTCGAAGTGCGTAAACTGGCTAAGGCTCTTGAACTCGAAGGAGCACAAGCTAAGCAGTTCTCTAAGCTCATCAAAAATCTTTATAAGCTCTTCATCGATTGCGACTGCGACATGGTGGAGATCAACCCACTGGTAGTGACTCCTACTGGTGACGTTCTAGCACTCGATGCCAAGTTCGGCTTCGATGACAATGCACTCTACCGTCACCCAGAGATTGTCGCAATGCGTGACACCTCTGAGGAAGATCCCCGTGAAGTAGAAGCCTCTAAATTTGACCTTAACTACATCGGACTCGACGGTAATATCGCTTGTCTTGTAAACGGTGCAGGACTTGCCATGGCAACTATGGACATCATCAAACATTGCGGTGGTGATCCGGCTAACTTCCTCGACGTAGGGGGTGGTGCTACTAAGGAGCAGGTTGCAGCGGCATTCAAAATTATCCTTTCTGACCCTAAGGTCGAAGGTATCTTGGTAAATATCTTCGGTGGCATCATGCAGTGTGACATCATCGCGGAAGGTATCCTCTCAGCAGCAGCAGAACTTGAGATCACTATCCCGCTAGTAGTTCGTCTAGAAGGTACAAATGTTGCTCAAGGTCGTAAGCTAATCGCAGACTCAGACCTAGCAGTCATTCCAGCAGACAACCTCAACGATGCAGCAGAAAAGATCGTCGCGGCAGTTAAAGGGTAATCACAAATTTCAAATCTTAAATTTAATATAAATTATGGCAATT
>JBLHQF010000088.1:0-10479 GCA_047624885.1 Cryomorphaceae bacterium
TCACCGATCTCGGCACCGAGTTTGGAATCTTATCACAGCCTGACTTCCTGGATGAGGTCCATGTATTCACTGGCAAGGTGGAAGTCTTGAACCTCCATGGCTTGAAAAAGCAACAACCCATCTTAGCGAATGAAGCTTGGGTTGTCGGACCGGCTGGGCGTTGGAAAAAAATCCCTCTGAAGCGCGTTCCCTTTCTCACTAAACTCCCCCAAAGCGAACTCTCTGGGTACACACACCTCTTCAAGGATGATTTTGAGACCGACACCTCGAGTGACTATACATCCATCAACTACGACAGTGGAGTCGCGATTCCCGGTGAATTTACTATCGACTCCGAAAACAATGGAGTTCTTGAGATCAGAGCTAGCTCCGCCGCGCAGATCGTTCATCGTGAGGCCACGTTAGGAGTGAATGAATGTTTCAAAACTGACTGGCTAACCCAGGTCGTGGCACAAAAGCAAAGCCACATTGCACCATCCACCTCCCAAGTGTTGACCGACGATCCCAGCAAAAAACGTTACAGCGTCCGGTTGCGTGTAGATGCGGGTGTGTTCGAGATCGATTTTGCCCGAGGTTTCTCAGGCTCCTACAAATGGTTCAACAACTCGCCATTCACCGCACCAGAGACCTTCTGGGTTGAGCGGACTAGCGATAGCGAGTTCCGCTGGTACAGGGGACCTAATAAAGACGAACTAGTTAAAATCGCGGAATTCACTTTCGACACGGATCCGGGCAAGTTATTCGTTGGTCTTCAGGCATACAACATGACATCCCGCTTTGACAACTTGTCAGTAATCGAGTCGAGCATTGACCGCCAAGCCCTCGATAAGCAAAGGTCCCCATCAGAGGGAAAATAATTTGCAAAACAACTGTCTTAACAAGGGAAGCAGAAAAAAGTTCATCATGAATGAACACGATGAATTGCGTAATTAGATTTTTATCGGCTAGTTCTATCTATGCAAATGCCGTCGGCACGAGAAGCGCGAGGATAGTGAACACTAGACCGATGATAACCATGATACCTGCAATACGCCAGAATTTCATCTGTTCAATCATCGCATTCTCCAGATCAGCTGGATTTCGACTCACCTCCATTCTACCTATCGAGCTTGCGTATTTAAATAATCTCAGCGCAAGCATGAAGATCACAACAGTCATCGCCAGCATAAGCAGGAATACTAAAACCACTGCACTACCACCCATCACTTCAATAAGGGACATCATCGCGAAGATCATCATAATCATGATAGCAAAGTAAATAAAGCCTAGCACACTGACGAATCTCACCCACCCTTTAGATGAGTATAGTGAAGTTTGTGCAATACTACTAGCCTCGAGACCATTTGAGTGAACTCCCTTTTGAAAGGCATCGTCTCCCAGTGAGGATGGCCCTGGGTTTGGATTAATTGTTTGATACGGATTTTCCATAATATTTATTATAAAGTTTAAAATGCAGCTCTCACTGAGAAGATCATTACCATCCAAGTCACGATCATCAGTGTAATCATGACGATGCACATGATTCCTAGTAATCTCCAGAACTGGGTCTGAGCCACCATCGCTCGCTCAAAGTCCTGGCTCGTCCCGCCACTTTTCAGACGCCCAATAGCGGTCCCATACTTAACTAGGCGAACAGCCAATACCACCTGAATGACAACCATGATAAATGGAATAATGAAAGCCACCAGCACGCCGCCAAAAGGAGTTTCAGCACCTGTAAACAACATGGTTAAAACATTAATTGCAACCACGATCAACATCACGACACCTACCAATGACACCCAAAACTTAGTTCCTATCAGCGCACCGAGTGCTACTGGTGTGACGGGGATGCTTAATGAAGAATCTACATATACTTGTTGATGCCCTTGTCCAACCTCATACGGGTTCACTTGTTGTTCCATGATCTATTTCTATCTACTCGCTAATATGCTGTCAATATTATGCCAAATCTAACAGATTATCTACCTAGCTCAAAAAAGTAATGGCACAAGTCTTACAAACCTGATTAAAACTAATCGCATGAAAGGCCTTATTCTTAAAGTCAACTGTCCCGATCAGCATGGTATCGTCGCTAAAATTGCATCCTATGTGGCCGACTACGCTGGGAATCTCGTTGAGTTCTCCCAGTTCACTGACTCTGCCAACGACAAGTTTTTTGCGCGTGTAGAAATTGACACTACTAATCTCTCCGTAGAGATAGAGGACTTCACCGATGGTTTTAAGACGCTAGGGAAATCTCTCCACGCGACCTGGCACTTCCGCCAGCAGCCATATAAAATGCGCACGGCAGTGCTCGTGACGAAGACCGATCATTGCCTCAACGAAATCCTGTGGCGCACCAAGCTAGGCGAGATGCCCATCGAAATCACCTCAATCATCGGCAACCGTGATGTGTGCCAAACAATCGCTGAGAAAGCTGGCATCCCCTTTCACCATATCGAAATGGATGACGACAAAAAAGAAGCAGGCTTCAAAAAAATTCGCGAGATACTCGTCGAAGAAAAAGTAGAACTCACCGTCCTCGCCCGCTTCATGCAGATTCTCCCTGACTGGTTCTGTAAGGAATTTAGCGGTAAGATCATCAATATCCACCACTCATTTCTACCCGCCTTCATCGGAGCTAACCCCTATCGCCAAGCCTACGAGCGCGGGGTGAAATTTATCGGTGCTACATGCCACTACGTCACTGCAGATCTGGATGCGGGACCGATCATTGAACAAGAAGTCAAGCGCGTGCAGCACTTTCACACCGCCCAAGACCTAATGCGACTCGGACGCGACTCAGAGCGAGACGCTATCGCCCGTGGTATCCGCTATCACGTGAATGACCGCACTATCATCCACAAGAACCGCGCAATTGTTTTTCCTGACTAATAAAAACTAATACGTAACCATCAGCCACTACGAGTTATTCCAAGTAATAACTCTCTGCAGATTGCTTTAAAGATGAATCCTCTGAAATCTTCTCAAATGCCTTCTGAGCGGCTTTGCCGTGCACCGTCTCAGTATGGTCTTTCGCAAATTTTTCCAGAACTGCTAAACCAGCCTTACTCACGCGACTCATTTTATTCATGCGATTAATAATGCTGTGGAACTCACGGCCCAGTGTTAATTGCGCTTTATTCGCTTCATCTTTAAAGAAGGAACCATAACTCTTAAATACCTTATCATACGCAGGAATCCCTTTATATGATTTAGAGTGTTTTTGGAAGTTAGCATAAATACCATAGACATCTCCAACAGACTTCTGCTCCTCAAGAAGCGCAATGTGCCCACTCACTTGCGCATTTACTTTATTCACTAACGTTTTGGCAAAATGATCCTCTAAGTTCTTACTCTTTTGGAGCGCGGCATAAGCTTGAGACCATCTCTGTGCTTCGACCAACCCAGCTGCTCGAGTTAGCTCAGGAGGCAGATCTAGAAATACTGGGGCATTCTTTATCTGAGCGCTTTCATCTTTTTCTACTGATCCCCCATTTTTGCGAACCCAATCTAAATAAAGGGCTGCTGACTTCGGACCGGGTATCCACCAAGAGGAGCCGCTCCTTTTTACAGTAACTTTCACCTTATCGTGATAGGTACGCTTACCATTCATTGAAAGTTTCGCCGAAACATACCCTCCAACGCTTGCGGGCTTAACATCGATAAGCTGATAAGCTTTTCCTGTTGGCACATTGGCAGGAACTCTTAAATTCATCACTTCTTCTAGCCATATGGCCGTGAGCGTCGTGGTGCCCCGTCCACCGTGGCCACCCTTTTCGGCAATATCAATCACTGAAGTACATGGCTGACTTGCTTTAGATGCCGCCTCACACCATTCAAAGTGAGACTTACGGCGGTCGATATTTTGATACATATCAGCATAAGTGGCATTGAAATACATGGGCACTCCCGAAACACGCTTTGGAAAATCCATACTCCATATCGCTGAGTGATCAAGAATGACCGCGATGGCTCTTTCTTGGTGCGCATCAGCCCAGTCCGCCGCTGCACGACCACCTTTACTGATGCCTTGAACAATGGCTCCGGCAAATTCAATTTCAGGTCTACTTGTAGCTTTAGCAGCTGCCGCAAGCAATTCCTTACTAAACCCCCGACCTTCATCGAGCCCCTTGAACATGGCTACCTGGCTCTTATGCGCAAAGCTCTTCAACGGCCCTCCTACATTTTGCATAACGCCACGGATCGGAGGCTGATTATCACCTGGATGTTGAGGGATGTATATCGTATTAGACATGTCTTTACCTTTGAGCTTGTAGCTCACATTGAACTGCTTAAATTCTTGAGCTGATATATTTCCTAGCATCACCAGTAAACCAGTCAGGAGTAGAAAAATACTGCTGGAAATCCTATTTTTTTGTAAAGTAATTTGAAATTTTTTCATGTCTTATATTGGTTTATTGTCTCGTATGTAACTATAAATACACTGCCGCAAATAGATATTTAACGTCAAGACTTGTTTTAATAGAAAAACAGTATCGGCACAATCATATTCTCACAACCAAAAAGAGAGCCGTGTATTAATGAACGGCAAAGACCCAATAGCATAAAATTTAGGCACTACCTTAAGAATACCTCTACCACCCCTTATTTTATAAGTCTCATACTCACGATAGCAGCTTAGAGATCCTGTCATACAGTAATTCTAGTCTAGGCACGGAAACATTTTTTTCTTTAGCGCGTCTGAGCGGCTCACCCCAGATCGCCTCCACCTCTACTGGGAGCCCTGCTAAATAGTCGATCATGCTGGAGGGCTTGTAGGCTCCCATTGGCCTGGTGATTTCTATTTGATGGTCGATGAATTTAGGATCAATGCTGTGACCATAGGCTGCTGCGCAGAGAAGCACCTCATTCATTAGTGCTCGGAGTTCATTCTTTAAGTCTAACTCACCCAAAAGCTTAGCTGTATCGACTCCCCCTTCCGCGATGGCTAATCCGTTAAAAGGAATATTCCAGACTAACTTCATCCACTGAGCTTTCTCCAGTGAGTCCACCCACTCACAAGGAAAACCGGACTGAGTGCAGGCCTCTATCAGGCCATCAGGGCACTTACCACCTGAGTATGAACCCAACCTAATGAGCCCTGAAGCCGTATGTTCCACGTGTCCGCTAGAAACGCGATTAATACAGACGAAACAAAGTCCCCCGAGGATTCTATGTGCACCGAATAACTCTGCGTAGTATTCACAATTCCCCAGCCCGTTCTGCAGAACGAGCAGCTGGGTATTCTCACCTATCAGTGGGGTGATCACTTCTTCGGCGCATCCATTAGCAGTCGTCTTCCAAGAGATAATAACGAGGTCAACTTTACCGATATCAGAGGTAAGTTTTTCACATTTAACATTTTTTAACGAAAAGTCTCCTGCCACGCTGTCTACTCGCAAGCCATGCTCACGCACGTGCTCGAAATCACTCCTGAGAAGGAAAGTGACGTCTTCACCTGCAGCGACTAGACGGGCGCCGTAGTAGATACCGATAGCACCGGAACCCACCACCGCTATTTTTCCTAGCTTGCCCATCGGTAGAAACTAGAGTTTCCAGTCACCCTTATCGAGTTCACAGACACAGGCTACTAGGAGCTGAATACAGTGCTCGATATCTTTCGTATGCGCCATTTCAATAGACTGGTGAATGTAGCGCGTAGGGATGGAGATAGCACCTGCGATGGAACCACCTGGCACCATGCGCTGCAGACCGGCGGTGTCTGTGCCACCTGCTGGGAGCACTTCTGGCTGCCATTTGATCATCTTCGCATCAGCAGTCTTTTTCATGAACTTCACCATGCGGTAATCGCAAATGGTAGAGCTGTCCATGATCTTGATCGCCGCGCCTTCGCCGAGCTGTGTGATCATGTCCTGCGGCGCCACGCCCGGGGTATCGCATGCTAGTGTGGTGTCTAGCCCGAAGCCAAAGTCTGGCTTCACCTCCATGGCTGAGACATTTGCTCCACGGAGGCCCACTTCTTCCTGCACGGTGAATGCTGCGTAGAAATCATACGCTGGCTTTTCACGGCTCTTCTTGAGCGCCTTGAGCGTCTCGATGAGGATGAAAACTGATACCCGGTTATCGAGTGACTTCACATTGACGCAGTCACCTAGTTCGACGAGTTCACGCTCACGAGTGATAGGGCTGCCGACTTCGATGATTTTTTCGAGCTGCTTTTTAGTGAGTCCGGTATCGATGTAATAATCTGAAAGCTCCATCTTCTTGCCACGCTCTTCTGGCTTCATGATGTGGACTGGCTTACAGCCCATGACTCCGAGGATGTCTTTGCTGCCGTGAATGATCACACGCTGAGCAGTGAGAGTCTTGGGATCAAATCCACCGAGCGGATTGAACCTTACGAAGCCTTTGTCATCAATATGAGAGACGATGAAGCCAATCTCGTCCATGTGAGCAGCAGCCATCGATTTCTTCTTGTTGCTCTTGCCTTTCTTGAGGGCGATCACATTTCCCATATTGTCGATCCGCACTTCATCGACGAGCCCTTTGAGCTCCTTGAGAACGAGCTCTCTGATTTCAACTTCAAATCCCGGCGCACCTGGAGCCTTACATATTCTACTGAGTAAATTCACATCGATTGACATGCTGATCACGCTAACTGAACCACTTAAAATCACAAATGAAAAATCAATATAATTAGCCAACCATAACGCTCGAAAAATGAGGCAGACAGCATTGACAAAAAACCATAAGCACGTAGGGTAAAAAAAGTTCCAACTACCCATTTACTACTTACCATGTTACTCCATTTCTACAAAATGAACGGTGCTGGCAACGACTTCGTTGTCATCGATAATCGCGATCTCTCAACCAAGCTTGATAAAGATACGATAGAAGCGATCTGTGACCGTCATCGCGGGATAGGTGCGGATGGCCTGCTGGCTGTTGAGCCTGCTCAGCATGGTGCAGATTATAGGTTCCGCTACTATAATGCAGATGGTGGTGAGGCTGAAATGTGCGGTAATGGCGCGCGGTGCTTTGGTAGATTCACTGCGCATCTCGGTGAGGAAATGCAGGACAAGGTGAGCTTTGAGACCATTGCAGGGACACTCACCGCAGAAATGATCGGCGAGGATGTCCGTATCGCGATGTCTGACCCATTTGATCTCGATCTAAATGCTGACTGTGAAATAGAATCACTAAGAACAGCTGTCCATGTTCTCAATACTGGAGTTCCTCACGCAGTTGCCTTTGTCGATGATCTAGAAAATCTCGACGTGGTCAAAAACGGTGCCGCAATCCGTTATCATGACAGATTTTCTCCGAACGGAACCAACGCAAATTTCGCTAAAGTCCTCGCCCCAGACCACATCGCCATCCGCACCTACGAACGCGGAGTGGAAGGCGAAACTCTGGCCTGTGGCACCGGAATGTGTGCCGCCGCACTGATCCATAATCTCCTGACTGATGCCCCATCTCCTGTAAAAGTAGATGTCGCTGGAGGAGACACGCTTGAGATAGGCTTCGAGAGAACTGGTGAGAATACCTTTACCAATGTAACGCTGAGCGGACCTGCGGACTTTGTGTTTGAGGGAGATATTCAGATTTGAAATCTGTGTGAGTAATCAATGCGCTTGATGCTATTTTCTGAAAAGATGAGCATCGCTCGGAATCTTGATTATTTCATTCCTGTTTACTAGGAAATAGGATTTACAAAGCCTTGGGATTCTGGCATCCCCTCCGCTTATGTCAGAGCTACCTAAAGCATACGAGCCTCAGGCTGTTGAGAAACAGTGGTACCAAAAATGGACGACGAATGGTTGTTTCCATGCAGATGAGAATTCTTCTAAGGAGGGATATTCTATCGTCATCCCCCCACCAAATGTGACGGGTATCCTGCATATTGGTCATGTTCTGAATAACTCGATCCAAGATATCCTGGCTCGCCGCGCGCGCCAGCAAGGAAAAGAAGTACTTTGGCTGCCAGGGACAGATCATGCGGGTATCGCTACGCAGACGAAGGTGGAACAGAAGGTGCGCCTTGAGGGCACATCCCGCAGAGATCTGGGGAGAGAGGAATTTCTCAAGCGCGTGTGGGACTGGAAAGATGACCACGGCGGGATTATCATTGAGCAGCTAAAACGCTTAGGATGTTCGTGTGACTGGGAGCGCGAGCGCTTCACGATGGATGAGGGCTACTCTGAGTGGGTGGCTAAAGTGTTTGTTGATTTATTTAATGAAGGGATGATCTACCGAGGCAAGCGGATGGTGAACTGGTGTCCAGTGTCTCTGACAGCGCTTTCTGATGAAGAGGTCATCGCTAAGCCGCAAGTGTCTAAACTTTACTTCATGAAATATGAGTTTGTAGATACTCCGGGTGAATTTCTAGAAATTTCTACCACGCGCCCTGAGACGCTGATGGGTGACATCGCAGTGGCGGTGAATCCTAAGGATGAGCGCTTCGCGAAACATGTGGGACGTAAAGTTCGCAGACCATTTCCCGAGGCTGAGATTCCAGTGATCGCAGATGATCATGTGGACATAGAGTTCGGAACAGGTGCGCTGAAGATCACTCCGGCGCATGATAAGGCAGACTTTGAGATCGGCCAGCGGCATGATTTAGAAATCATCGACGTGTTGCATCCAGATGGGACGGTGAACTGCCCAGAGATACCAGAGCTAGATGGGCTAGATAGATTTGTGGCGAGACGCAAGGCGGCGGAAATGCTAGAGGAAAAAGGCTTACTGATCAAAGTGGAGCAACACGAGAATAGCGTGGGCTACTCTGAGCGTGCGGATGTTCCAGTAGAACCGCGTATTTCTATGCAGTGGTTTCTCAAATATCCATGCACTGAGGAAACAACCGATGCGGTGCAGAATGGTGATATCAAATACCGTCCAGAACGCTGGGTGAAGACACATGCGAACTGGATGGGGAATATCCAGGATTGGTGTATCAGCCGTCAGCTATGGTGGGGACATCAGATCCCAGTTTGGTATAAAAAGAATAAGGTCTTTGATCTAAAAGAAGCGGAGTCACTCGATGCGAGTGATCTGTCCGCCGGCGACATCTACGTGGGCACTGAGCCTCCATCTGATGCCGAGAACTGGGAGCGCGATGAAGACGTGATGGACACCTGGTTCAGCTCATGGCTATGGCCATTTGCGACGATGGATGACGCAACGAAGGCTAAATTCTATCCGACTACGGATCTCGTTACTGGCCCAGATATCATCTTCTTCTGGGTGGCTAGAATGATCATGGCTGGCTTGAAATTTGAGAACAAGATTCCATTTAAGAATGTGTTCTTCACTTCCATAGTTAGAGACGAAAAAGGTCGTAAAATGTCTAAGTCTCTTGGCAACTCCCCTGACCCGATTGATCTGATGGATAAGTTTGGAGCGGATGGATTACGTTTCGGACTGATGAGGATCGCTCCTACAGGAACGGATATTAAATTTAATGAAGACACTATTTCTGAGGGCAGAAACTTTGCCAATAAGCTCTATAATGCTTGTCGATTTAGACAGATGAATGGCACGGAGAGGATCAAGCTCGAATCATTTGAAAAGCTAGATCCGCATCACATCGACATTTTAGCGAAGCTGGATCAGCTTTCAGTGAGTCTCGATAAGGCATACGCAAGCTATCGCTTCAATGATGTGACTGGCCACCTCTACGAGTTCTTCTGGACCGAGTATTGTGATAAATTTTTGGAAGCAATTAAATTTGATTTCAAATCCGGTGACGAAGCTGCTAAAGCTCGCACACTGGCGGTGATTGACACCGTGCTGGCGCGTTATCTAGCGCTCCTGCACCCACTGATGCCACATATCACTGAGGAACTCTCAGCGAAGATGGGCTATATCTCTGAGGGAGAATTCCTGATGAGTAACCTGATAGACACAACTCCGATTCTAGCAATCATGTCCGCTGCGGATGTGCAGACATTTTCTGATCGCGCGGCGGCCATTTACTCCACCGCGAGCAACCTGAGAAACCTCAAGTCTGAGTATCATCTCGGTGCGAGTAAGGACGTGAAATTCGTCGTCAAGCCGACCACTGGAGCTGACTGGATAGCGAGTCAGTGCGACACGCTGATCACTCTGGTCGGGGCGAAGGGAATGGATCTCGATGCTAAATATGATGCTCCCCAGGGAACTCCCGCGGCGGTCACGGCCATCGGGGAAATCTACATGCCGCTGGATGGACTCATCGATATGGATGCTGAGAAAGCGCGGCTTGATAAGGAAGTGGAGAAAGTTTCTCTAGAGGTAATGCGAGCAGGAAAGAAGCTAGGTAATGAGAAGTTCGTTGCGAATGCTAAGCCTGAAGTCGTGCAGAAAGAGAAAGATAGACTCTCAGAGTGGGAGAATAAACTCGCCCAGCTGAAAGAAATGCGCGCGGCATTGAGTTAACAATCCCCTGAAGCAATTCGCCTAATTCACTTTAATGCTTGCCGATGCCCAGTGTAGCCCACTAGCATTTCACGAAACCCTATCTGGGCCTGATCATAGATCAAACTAGTAAAA
>JBLHQF010000089.1:0-10422 GCA_047624885.1 Cryomorphaceae bacterium
GGTGAATCTAGCTGAGAATCAATTAGAAGATGGCTCATGGCCTATGCCTGGTAAAGCTGGTCACGGGTTGAGCTCCACTCACTATGCTACCTGCCTCGCTACTCTCATGATGGAAGTTTACTACAGATTCCTACCAAGTTCTGAGTAGTCAGAATAAACAGTAAAATCTTTTAAAAGAGAGTGGAGAATATCTACTCTCTTTTTTTGTGCCTATAGTTCATGCCGTATTGACTTTTTAGTCATTTCCACACATACCCATTGAATGTCAACAGCATTACCAGCAAGACCCCGCTCCGCGCCAACTCATAAATCCCATATCGCCATCGTGGCGTCCATTTATAATGAGCAGTACACCAATGCGCTGCTTCAAAATGCCAAGGATGAACTAGCCCTAATACTACCTAATACTCAGCTCGATATAGCAAGAGTCCCAGGTGCATTTGAAATCCCCGTGGCCTGTGAGTTGTTACTCAGTAGTAAGAATCCACCAGACACGATCATTGCTCTCGGAGTCATTATTCAAGGCCAGACGAAACATGCCGGGATGGTAGCTCAATCTGTGACTGATAGCCTGCAGGCAATAGCCGTCAGACATAAAAAGCCAGTGATTCACGAAGTTTTATTAGTCGATGATGAAAAGCAGGCCTATGCTAGATGTATGGCAGTAAATCTCAACCGAGGCAGAGAAGCAGCAAGATCCGCCCACACCATGGTAGAACTCTTCCAAGCTATGAATCAGGAAAAAACTAAAAAACACATCTCTTTCACCAAAAAATAATTATGTCGAGCCGAAGGGAAATTAGAGAAGCTGCTATTCAGTTTCTATATTGTAATGATCTGGAAGAGGGTGCTCCAGCAGACGAAGCATCAGATGCATTCTGGGAACTTTTATTAGAGTCAGATTTTGCCAAACTAACCAAGGCATCGGTGAAATCGGTACTACACCTCAATCAAGGCAGACAGAAGCGCTATATTAAGCTAGTAGAAAAAGCACCAGAACTAGAAGCAATGATCGCTGCTGATCCGGATACCAAAAAGCTCGGCCGCGCCCTCAGCGCGATTATTAAGAGTGAGAACAAATGGCAGGCCTTGATCGATAGTATGGCGCGTTTTTACAAGCCGCAGAACGAGGAGGTGCAAACTGATCTGGCTGATATCTTACAGGAAATTTATCTCCTAAACAATACGATTACAGACCAGCGCAAAGCATGGGATTTACAGCTCGCTGATTATCCACATTTCAAGCAGAGAGCAGAGTCTGTTAATGCGAGCATCGCCGCCCTACAACGGGTATCCGACAGAATCAAGATGGTGCAGAACCCTACCATCTTTCCTAACCATAGTGATGTTGCTCACTTGGTTTCAACAGCCGACAAAATGCAATCAATGCGGATATCAGTAGATGAGAAAGTCCAGCTCGTCACAGCGAACAAAGAGAAAATTGATAAGATGATCCATACAGTAGTGGAAAACTACGTGCCGGAGAGAATCAATCCAGTAGACAGAGCCATCCTGAGGCTCGGTGCTGCTGAGATTATGTTCGATAATGACATGCCTGCGCCAGTTGCTATCAATGAGGCGGTAGAGATTTCACAGAAATTCGCCTCCACGGACTCCTCAAAATTCATCAACGGAATCCTCGATAAGATCTCTAAAACAACCGCCCAGATAACTCCGGAAACATCTCGGGAACAAACTTCACAGCCTGAAGCTTAAACAAACAATAAGATGAGCAAAAACTTCACATTACTGGGAACAGAAAATATCCCACTGACCGCCACTCTCATCGTGCCGGGGAGACTCAACCATCAAGAAATTCTTGCGCTAGAGCTGCAGATGGCAGGACGCAAAATAATCTGGCTATGTGAAGAAAATGTAGTTCTTCAAGCTGAAACAGAAAATTATTTAGCCGATCAAAATGCTGAAGCAGCCTCATTTTCAGTAAGTGATCCTGGACTAGAGAAAGTCGGCTCACAACTTATCAAAGACCTTGGTAACAGCGGTGTGGCCATCTTCCTTCCAGGTAAAGTAAACGCCTTACATGGTGCAGCTTCGCACATTGAAGCTTCAACACTCAAAGCGCTGTGCGCACTTAAACTTCCTGTCACACCTCTCGCCGTGCATGACCCCATGCAGACTCGCTTGAAGACGACAACGGGAACCCTCGGATCCTATTTAGTTTTCAGGCCTGAGATAGCAGCAGCCAAGGTAAATCCATCCAAGTGGCAACAGGCTAATCTACTAGGCATTTCAGAAGCATTCAACCAGCGTCCATTTCTTCAAGAGTCTCTAGGCTATAACTTACTCAAAGGTCTTCAGATTAACTCGAAGGTGAAAATCATCGATGGCACGAATGACCAAGAGCGTAACTACGGTATCATTCTCGGCATCGCGCTTGCCTTTGCTAAATACCTCAAAGAACAAACCCAGAAACAACGTGTCGCCATCATTCTTCCACCAGGTATCGGCGGGCTCGTGGCTAACTTAGCAGTCATTTTTGCTGGTAAAATACCTGTGAATATTAATTTCACTGCCAGCCACGAAGCCATCAAATCTTGCATCAGCCAAGCAGACGTTGATAAATACATCACCGCAGATCCATTCGTAAGAAAAGTGAGCGACTTCCCGTGGCCGCCAGTGCGTGACCTCATCCACGTTGAGCGCATCCTACCCACACTCAAGAAATCGATTAAACGCTGGGTCATCGTCACCAAGCTCTTTCCTATCGATATGGTCGCAAGTTTTGCGAAAATCAAGAAGACCGGCGGAGACGAAGAAGCTGTATTATTATTCACCTCAGGCTCATCGGGTGCACCTAAAGGAGTCCCTCTCACCCACCGTAATTTACTAGCCAACGTCTGCCAATTCAGCACCAGACTGGGACTACCTGCAGAAAGCTCGTTGCTAGGCTGTCTTCCTCTGTTTCATTCCTTTGGCTGTACCGGCTCTCTCTGGTTCCCCATCATTCAGGGGGTCAGTATCGTCTCCTACCCTAGCCCGCTGGACACTAAACGACTCGCTGAATTGATCGAAAAAAATAAGGTCACCTTCCTGCTCTCTACCCCCACTTTCCTCAGAGGATACATGCGTAGGGTAAAGCCTGAGCAACTTGCTTCTGTTAAGATAGTCATCACCGGTGCGGAAAAGCTACCCACTTCGCTAGCTGAATCATTCTATAAAAAATTCGGTATCTTTCCACAGGAAGGCTACGGACTAACAGAAACTTCTCCTGCGACTAATTTTAACGTCATCACCCCACCCACCGAGACTCCCGAGCCAGATCTGAGCTCGGCAAAAACTGGTTCTGTTGGCCAATTTTTGTCAGGGATCGCCGTCAAGGTGACCGATGCGGCCACAGATAAAGAATCTGATATTGATCAATCAGGAATCATCTGGCTCAAGGGATCTAACATTTTCCCAGGCTACCTAAACAACCAAGAAAAAACCGACGAAGTCTTCGAAAATGATTGGTTCAAGACTGGTGACGTGGGCAGAGTCGATGAAGATGGCTTCCTCCACATCGAAGGTAGAATTTCAAGGTTCTCAAAGATCGCCGGAGAAATGGTGCCGCATGAAACTCTCGAAGCATCAATTATCGAAGTCCTCGGGCTTGATGAAGAAACTGAGCGTAAAGTTGCCGTTGTCGGTATTCCTGATGAGAAAAAAGGGGAAGCTATTATCCTACTTTCCTGCATCACTGATCCCGCTACAGCTTCACAATCATGTATCGATCTACGTTACAAATTGTTAGATGCTAAAATACCATCACTTTGGTGCCCTAAAGACATCCTTACTGTGAGCGAGATCCCTATCCTCGCATCTGGTAAATTAGATATCAAAGGCTGTGAAAACCTGGTAGCCGGATACCGTTAAAATTTAAATATCACACCCATGAATACTAAAGACACCAAATTGGTACGTTTTGACGCTTTCATGAAGCACGCGCTACACGATCCTGATAAAGGTTATTATGCGAGAAATATTCAGACCGTAGGAGCCACTGGAGACTTCTCCACCACCGCCACCCTCAGCGCGGTGCTTGGCAAGGCGATCGCTGCGTCGGCGCTCGATTGGGCACGGACTAACAAAGCTCCACTTCATTTCATCGAGATCGGTGGTGGTGATGGGTCACTTGCTGAATCGGTCATTAAATCCATTCCGTTCATGAAACGCTGGCGGCTACATTACCACATTGTAGACAGCTCCGCCCCGCTAACAGAAAACCAACAACAGCGTGAGATCTCTAAAAAAGTAAGCTGGCATAGTGAAATGAAATCAGCGCTTGATGACTGCAAAGGAATAGCCTTTATATTCTCAAATGAATTAGTTGATGCCTTTCCTGTTAGACTATTTAGAAAATCTAACAATCACTGGAATGAACTATACCTGCATCATCATGAAGAACACTTCTGCCCATGTGCCGACACGCTTCCCGAGTCGTCAGCGATAGACTATGCGGCTCACCCCAAAGGTCAGCGTATTGAAGTCCACCAGTCATACCGTGAGTGGCTACAAGACTGGCTACCAAGCTGGAAACAAGGGCAACTCCTCACCATCGACTACGGTGACACTCATCCTGAAGTCTACTATCGCATGCCAGAAGGAACGCTCAGAGCCTATTCCCACCACCAGAGAATAACGGGGAAATCTGTTTATCAGAACCCAGGGAAACAGGACATCACAGCTGATGTGAACTTCACTGATCTCATCACTTGGGGAAAACAAGATGGTCTAGAAACAGTCTCTCTCATAAATCAGCATGAATACTTAACACCGCACGTGAGCAAGAGCCCAGAAGACCAGTTTCTCATCCATCCAGATGGTGCCGGCTCCGCATTTAAGGTGTTCCTTCAGCAGAGAAAGCCGTAACCTTTCTCCCCCGCTCTCTTATATAAGGGTATGAAGACAACCAAAAGCATCCTTGCCATCGCAGCCCTCACTACTGGTCTTGCCCTGAACCTCACCGCGGAGCCAGCTAAAGCCCCCATAGTTAAAGAGAAGCCCGAGAAAGTCCTCCATAAAATAACTGTGGAAAAGCTCGAAGTAGAAATCCTAAACACCCCACGATTCACTTTCAACGGAACACGTATAGCCAAGCAACCAGAGAATAAAGAATGGCTCGAAATAGAAGCGAAGCTAAATATCGAAACCAAATCAAAACTAGATTTCTTGCCCAGTCTAGAAGCCACATTCTACGTGGTGACGAGAGGTAAGGAAGGGTTCGTTAGATCAGAAAAGACCATCACCTTCAAGAACGTAAACATCGAGCATGGTGAAGCTTGGGTCTGTGCATACGTTGATCCAGACACACTCCGTGTCATCACCCAAGAGAAACGACCAAAGGTCACAGACATCACAGGTGTTGCTGTCACCATTGACACTGCTAATTTATACAAAGGTAAAGACCGTCAATTCCTTCCCTATGCTGAGGAGATTTTTGACCGAACTGTCGTCACCAGACGCAAGGACGCTAAAAATAGAAAAGCGCGCTGGTGGACGAATGTAGCTAAGTCAGATCAGAAAATTCTAGCTCTAGAAGAAACGCCATTTAGTGCTATCTTTTCCGACCGCTACCCGAGAGCCAGAATGAAAATGAAATTCGCGATGAAGTAATCTGTTAAGTTATTTCTCTAACAGCTCATAGAAAATAGGCAGGACCTTCTTGAATAGTGAATTCTTACCCCCGCGTGAGAGCTGGTCGGCAACTAGCTCTACGCTAGAATCACTATCGGCGGGACCGTGCAGATCGATCTCGTGCAAGCCACACTTCAGCTGATGGTGCAGATGTTTATTTCCAGACTCCCTGCTCACACAAATGGTAATTCCATCAGAAATAATTTCTATTTTGCCGATAGGCGCACTCTCTTTCTCTAAGGTGATCTCAGCATCCACAATATTTCCTTCCTTGGTAAGGAAGCGATAACTCCCTGCTTCTTCCTCATCAGAAATTAAATCCTGAGTGCGCTTCCATCCGGACATTTCAGCGAACCAAGCCAATAGCTGCAATCCAGAAACAAAATACTTAGGGTTCACAATAATTTTAATCGTGCTCACATTTTTTAGCGATTTTGACGCGACAAGATCATCATAGAGTGACGCGATGGCTAACCTAAAATGATACGTTCGCGTCCACGCCAGATCCTGCACAACAAGGTTCACCAGGCTGATCGCTTCATTGATTTTAGCAAACTGCTCTACGGGATCATTCCAGTCTGAGCTATCGATCACTAGCCTGTCTATCCTGCGATATAAACTCTCACTAAACATGTCGCTGAGATTACCTTGCCACCAGAAAATAAGCGGTAAATCACTCTGAAGATGTGCGAAAATAGTATTCCTAAATCTCCCTGTCGAATGACCCGTTAGATGAAAGGCTATCTGCTCGCAGCAGACGGACTTCTTCCCGTGTGCTAGATGGCAATGTGCCTTGATCCATGCTCTAACAGAAATCTCCTCGATCTGTTTATCCAGTCCTATGAGGAGCGCGCGGCAAGCATGCTCACGAGTAATCTCACGGATGATATCTGAGTTATCAGCCAATGCTCCTTTTGCCTCGGAGTATACAGCGAGATTAATTAGTGATGCATTAGTACGCGCTTCATCTACTTCCCACAGCTGGCGTAGCTCGAGCTCTATTTTATCTACCGGGACTTCTACACCCAGTGAAATTGCATTATCAGGAACTGTCATTTTCTTATCTAGTGATATTCAGTTTAATTTAAAGTCTGCGCCAGCTATTACCATCTTCTTCTAACAGAGCATCCGCTGCCTCTGGCCCCCATGATCCCGCCACAAACTCCGCCATTTCTGGCTCTTGTCCTGCATCACTCTTATGCCATGCTCTATGGATATGATCGATAAATTTCCATGCTTCCTCCACTTCATCGCGACGCGCAAAGAGAGTTGCATCCCCTGCCATCGCATCTAAAAGAAGCCGCTCATATGCCTCAGGGCTTCCTTTTCCAAAACTCGTGGAATAATGGAAATCCATCTTCACTGGCTCTAGTCTGAGAGTTGTCCCCGGGAGTTTAGAAACCATACGCAGAGAAATCCCTTCATCTGGCTGAATCCTGATCACCAGAACATTCCCCTCATCAGGCTCGCCTGACTTACCCATTGCGGCATTGAAAAGCACGTTCGGTGCCGATCTAAAATGCACCGAAATTTCTGTCGCTTTCTTAGGAAGCCGCTTCCCCATTCGGATGTAGAACGGAACACCACTCCAGCGCCAGGTATCCACCATGCAACGAAGCGCCACATAGGTTTCCGTCATAGACTCCGGATCTACTCGGTCTTCCTCGCGGTAGCCCGCCACACTTTTACCATGCACATGCCCAGCAGAATACTGAGCACGGACTACATTCTCAGCCACCAGTTCCGGAGTGTCCCACTGGCGAAGTGAGCGAATCACTTTCACCTTTTCATCACGCACTGCATCGGCACCTAAATCGGTAGGCGGCTCCATCGCTACTAGACTTAACAGTTGGAGCAAATGATTCTGCACCATGTCTCTGAGCGCACCTGCCTTATCATAGTATCCACCGCGACCACCTTCCATGCCCAGATGCTCTGAGCACGTAATCTGTACCTGCTTGATATAACGGCTATTCCAGAGCGGCTCAAAGATCGCATTTGCAAACCTCAGCACCATGATATTCTGCGCAGTTTCCTTTCCTAAATAATGATCAATTCGATAAGTATCTTTTTCCTCAAAAGTCTGGTTAACCACCTGATTCAAATGCTGAGCACTTGGTAGGTCAGTGCCAAATGGCTTTTCCACGATTACCCGAGACCAGCAGCCGTCTTTGGATTCATTCAGCCCAGCAGCTTTTAGATGTTCTAAGATATCATCAAAATACTCTGGAGCACTCGCTATGTAGAATAACCTATTCCCCTTACCTCCACGCTCGGCATCGATGGCGTCCAGTCTGTCTGCAAGTCTTTTGTATCCATCAGAATCTTGAAACTCGCTCTGGTGATACTCCACTGTATTCTCAAAATCACTCCAGATTTCTTCATCGTGTCCATTTCTGGAAACTTCTCGGTTTAACTCCTTGAGACCTTCTCTAAAAACCTTATCAGATTTCTCCCTACGGGCAAAACCAATGATCTTCACTCCTGGGGGTAATTCCCCATCGATCGCTAAATTATACAACGCTGGGATAAGCTTTCGGTGGGTTAAATCTCCCGTGGCACCAAAAATCACAACTGTGCATGCCTCGGGAAGTGAACGTGATACTAAATCTTCTCTAAATGGATTACTCATGAATAGGCACAGCATTGCCCAGATTTGCAAATTAACCAAGTGGTAACTTTGTCTTAAAGTAATGTCATTTTTCTTCAAATTCTAGTTTGCCCAATATCTAAAACTCGCTACACTCGCATTTAACATGTCATCCACACCATCAGCAGACCCGCGCTTCAACAACTTCGTCCTCCTCCAAGCCCAAAATGCAGGACTTTTCCTAGGCCAGCTCCCTCACCCTGCTACGGGCGAGAAATCAGTCAACCTTATCGCTGCTCAAAGCGTCATAGAATCCCTAGGAATGTTAGCCACTAAAACAGCAGGCAACCTAACAACCGATGAGCAAACTCTCCTCACCAAAGCCATCGACAACCTCACCCACCTCTACAAAGAAGCCGAAGACCTCGGCTAAACAACCAACTTTAAACTTAAATCTTAAAACTACCATGAAACAACCATTTTTTATACTCGGCCCCTGCGGACTTGAAAGCGAAGAATTTGCCTGGGAAATGGCGCGCGCCATCAAGCCTATCGCTGATCGCCTCGGCATCGACTACTACTTCAAAGCATCCTATGACAAGGCCAACCGCACCTCTGGCGATGCCTTCCGCGGACCAGGAGTCAAAGAAGGCACTCGCATCCTCGGTGAAATATCCAAGGAACTCGGCATCCCCGTCACCACTGATATTCACCACCCGCATGAGGCTGAAATAGCTGCTGAGCACATTGACCTCCTTCAGATCCCAGCATTCCTCTGCCGCCAGACGGACCTCATCGAAGCCTGCGCCAAAACTGGCCGCAGCGTAAACGTCAAGAAAGGACAATTTCTCGCACCACTAGATGTCGTAAATATAGCCAAAAAACTACACTCCTATAACTGTGACGACTTCTACATCACCGAACGTGGCACCAGCTTCGGCTACAACAATCTCGTCGTAGATATGCGCTCACTCTACATCATGCGCGAAGAAGGCATCCGTGTCATCTTCGACGCTACGCATTCAGTCCAGCGGCCCGGTGGTCTTGGTGGATCCACTGGTGGAGATGGATTTCTAGCTCCAGTTCTAGCACGCGCAGCCGTGGCCACTGGAGTAGAAGGAGTCTTTATGGAAACTCACTCAAACCCAGCAAAAGCCCTCTCCGATGGACCAAATCAGATCCCACTCACCGAGATAGAAGCTGTCATCCAAAGGCTCCTCGCAGTGCATAAAGCAGCTCACGGTGAGTAAACCCAGAAACTTACCTCTAATAATTTTCACTAGCAAAACCGATGTATCGCCACCTCATCATTATCCTACTTAGCAACAGCATCATCTCTGCAGATGATCTCAGCAAGAAGGCAGATGTATCGATCAATAAAACCAAGAGTCATCTGCCCGCTCTAGAATTACTCCCAGCTGGGAGCGTTCTAAAAAACATCAGCATTCCTCGCTACAACAAAGACTACACCCCCTCATCTCTGCTCACCGCGGATCAGTTTGTAGTGATCAGTAAAGAAGAAATTAAAGGTAATAATGTGGGGATCTCACTCTACGATGCGCAAGGTAATATCAAAACGCGTTCAGTTCTCAATTCGGTAAACTTCAATCAGAGCACAGGACTTCTAACCAGTAAGGAGAACTTAACATTTTCTGGCGGAACATTCATTACTTCCAGTCAAGGAGTTACACTAGACTGGAAGAATCATCGTGGTTTTTTACTAGGCAAAAACCAAACGATCATCTACCTTAAGGAACCAAAATCAATGAAGAAAACTAATAAGCAATCTGACAAAACTAGTTCTAAACCCAAGATTAAAACTAAAACTAAGACTCTGGCTGGAGTTACTGCAGCCACAGCCGCTAGCCTGATTGCCTCTTCGCCCACCCTTCTTTCTGCGCAAGACCTCGCTCAGATCGATAAGCTGTCCCAGCCATCCACTGGGCTATTCATCCAGCAACTAAATGAGACCAAAGCCGCACTCACAGCCACTGCAGAAGCAGAAGGTAAAATAGCGGCCATCCGTAAAGAACTCACAGAGAAGCTCGGCACCGTTCCTAACATAGATGCCTCCCTGCCTGTCCCACCGGAACTAGTCCCTACCAAAGGCAAAGAATTCATTCGCATCACTAGTGATAGGCTCCTGTTCGATGCCAAGAAAGGGATATTTATTTACTACGGAAATGTCCGCGTATCTC
>JBLHQF010000090.1:0-10383 GCA_047624885.1 Cryomorphaceae bacterium
TCTCTATGTCAAGTAGGGTGCTTTATGCTACTAACTAAATGAGATGGATAAATCGGGAGACAATGATGCGGATAAGAAGCAGAAGAGAGATGAGAGAGAGAAATTGCTGTCTCATGGATTCGCTAAGACGAGGAAGAGTCTTATCGCCAGGCTTGATAACTGGGAGGACCAGCGCACTTGGGATGATTTCTATCAGACGTATTGGCGGCTGATCTACTCGGTGGGTCTAAAGTCTGGGCTGCGCTCTGAGGAGGCATTTGACTGTGTGCAAGAGACTATTTTATCGATCGCTAAGCAGAGCAAGAAGAAGATGTATGACCCTGAGCAGGGGTCATTTAAAACATGGCTGATGAATATGACGCGCTGGCGGATCAATGATCAATTCCGTAAACGCAAGAAGGACACGGCGATGTCTGTTGGGTTCGAGGCTGATGATGGCAGAAAAACGGCGATCATTGACAGGGTGGAAGATCCTAAGGGGGATACGCTCGATCGACTTTGGGATGTGGAGTGGAAACAAAATTTAGCTGAGGCTGCACTAGATAAAGTGAAGGGGCAGGTCTCGCCAAAGCAGTATCAGATATTTGACTACTACGTGGTGAAGCAATGGGATGCGAAAAAGGTGCAAGATCTCTTAGGTGTGAGTATGGCGCAGGTCTATCTGGCGAAACACCGGGTGGGATCTGTGCTGAAAAAGGAGATAGCGAAGCTAGAGAAGTTGTAATTTACCACTGATAATATGGCGTCCATGATCAGATCCGAGATACACATCCCAGACCACGAAGTGCTGCGCAAGATAGGCGGTGGTGCTTATGGTGAGGTGTGGATGGCGCGTGGTGTGACGGGGGCTTTAAGGGCGGTGAAGGTAGTTTTGAGAGAGGATTTCGAGGATGAGCGTGGATTCGAGCGTGAGTTTGAGGGGATTTTAAAGTTTGAGCCTATTTCGCGGGATCACCCAGGGCTGGTGAATATTTTGCATGTGGGCCGTGGCAATGATGCTGAGCATCCATTTTACTATTATGTGATGGAGCTGGGCGACGATGTGCATAGTGGCAGAGAGTTTAGTCCTGTGGAGTATGAGGCTCGGACGCTACGGAGTGATCTGAAGTCCAGTGAGGGAGCCCCTCTTGATGTTGGTTTCTGTATTGATGTGGGGCAGCGTCTAGCTGAATCACTGCAGTATCTGCATGAGAAGGATTTAGCGCACCGTGATGTGAAGCCTGCGAATGTGATCTTTGTTGAAGGTAAAGCTAAACTAGCTGATATAGGTCTGGTGGCGGATAGAGGGCAGCAGACATTTGTGGGTACTGAGGGCTTTGTCCCGCCTGAGGGGCCCGGATCCGGGCAGGCGGATATTTATAGTCTAGGGAAGGTGCTCTATGAAATGGCGACGGGTAAGGATAGATTACAGTTTCCTGAACTCCCAGATGAGCTGCCTGAAGGGACGAACAAGAAATACTGGGTAGCTCTCAATGAGCTGATCTGTAATATCTGTGACCCAAAGCTGAGTAAGAGGACGATCAATACGGCTCAGAAGCTTGCGGAATCTTTAGCAAAAATTAAGCAGGGAAAGAAGGTCCGCACAGAGGCTGGGAGTGGTAAACTTAAGGCCGTGGTGGCGCTGCTGCTTTTAGGTGTTGCAGGCTATGGTATCTATCAGTCTAAGCCATGGATGGCAGGTGAGACGCTGATTTCTGGAGGCTCGGATGTTCCACAGCCCCCTGTGGTTGTGGTGATGCCTAAGCCTAAGTATCAGTTTAAGGTTTGCTCCGTGCAGTTTATCTCACACCCGAATCATGCAGAAATCACTGGGCATGAGAAGGATCAGTATTTTGAAACGAACACGGAATTTATTGAGTATCCTCCAGGGACGGCGTTGAATTTAGTGTTTAAACGTGATGGGTATCGACCTAAGTCAGTGGAATTCGTGGTCCCGGATAAGCAGTTTGAGTTTTTTCAAGTGACTCTGGATACGTTCCTTCCGCCTAAGATGAATCAGGTCTGGGTGGACTCCGTGGGAGCGCGCTATTTCCCTCGGGTGGATTTCCATGAGTCAGGATTTGTGAGGCATGAGCATTTTAAGAAATTTCTAGAAACGAAGGTGAAGGTGGATGCCTACAGTGTGGAGAAGTTCAGTGAGCGAGGAGAGAATGTGTCGATCGTGATGATGACGGCTAAGACGGCGCAGAAATTTGTAGCGTGGCTAGAAGCAGATGCAAAATCACAAGGTCTGTTAGAGGAGGATCAGTGCATCGTTTACCAGCAAGATAGAAGCTTGCAAGTAGGCTCCGCGGATAAGCTGGAGGAGAAAAAGAAAAAGCAGCAATACGCAACAAAATGCATCGCAAAAGTAATCCCATATGCGACGCTAGAACTCACGAGCGCTCCAGCAGGTGCGGATGTTTATATCGATGATGAATGGGTCGGGGTGACACCAATGACGCGGCCTAAGCTGCGACCGCAGAAGGTGAAGCTAGAATTTAACTTAGATGGATATAAGGCGAGTGTGCAGCAGATAGAGTTATCAGATAATGAGATGCGGCCAGTTTCTGTAAAGCTCAAGCAGAATAATGGAGTGGTGTTTGGCCAGGAATGGATAAATGGTTTGAAGTTGAAGATGGTACCATTTGATGATGGTAAACTGGCTTCTATCTGGGAGGTGCGAGTGAGTGATTATAAGCAATTTACGCGCACTACTGGACACCGAGCGCCGAGCGACCCGTTGTTCCCACAAAAGCCGGATCATCCGGTGGTGGGGGTGAATAGATCTGATGCGGTGGCATTTTGTAAATGGCTCACTGAGAAGGAAAGAAAGGAAGATAGAATACGTCCACGGCATGAATATAGACTTCCCACTGATGTGGAGTGGAGCTTGTTCTGTGGGCTGGCTGATGAGCGCGGGGCGAGTCCTGGGGGGAGATCTTACTTTGCTCAAATTAATCTTGAACTGAAAGGTCTCTACCCATGGGGAGAGGTGTTTCCACCGAAAATGAAGGTGGCTAACCTGGCGGATAAGGATGCGGCAAAGGCCGCTGGTATCCCAGATAAAAGAATTATAGCCGACTATGCTGATGGCTTTACGAATACGGCACCGGTGGGGTCATTTGAGCCTAATAAATTAGGGATGTATGATGTGTCAGGGAATGTCTTTGAATGGATAGAGGATTCGTATAGAGAAGAAGGAGATTCAAATCTAGGAGTAGTGAGGGGAGGGAGTTGGGCCACGTTCCAGGCTAAAGATCTTAAATCTTGGAGCAGATTCCCGATTAGCAAAGATATGCGTGATAATCAGTATGGTTTCAGGGTGGTCTTAGTGGAGACTGAAGTGGCAACTGAGGTGGAGACTAAGCAAGAAGACGAAGAATGATGCAGGAAACCTCGTTTATCAGTTGACTAAATATGGTCAACCATTAGTAACTAATCTCATCTATGAAAGATCCTATTACAGTATCAGTGACAGGAGCGGCGGGCCAGATTGGTTACGCACTGCTCTTCCGTATCGCCTCTGGCTCTATGTTTGGCTTAGACCAGCCAGTGAATCTGCGCTTGATCGAGATCGAGCCAGGGATGAAAGCTCTCCAGGGTGTGGTGATGGAGCTCGATGACTGCGCATTTCCGACTCTCAATGAAATCGTAGCAACCAGTGACCTCAACGAAGGATTCAAGGGCGCAAACTGGGCACTACTTGTAGGCTCGGTACCGCGTGGCCCAGGTATGGAGCGGAAGGATCTACTTGGTATCAATGGTAAGATTTTCACCGGTCAAGGGCAAGCGATCGCGGCAAATGCTGCTAGCGATGTGCGCACGCTCGTTGTAGGAAACCCATGTAACACAAACTGTCTCATCGCGATGAATGCAGCAAAGGGAATTCCCAATAATCAGTTTTTTGCAATGACTAGACTGGACGAAAACCGCGCTAAATCTCAGCTTGCAGCGAAAGCTGGCGTGCATAACAGTGCTGTTTCTAATCTCTGTATCTGGGGGAATCACTCAGCGACTCAGTATCCAGACTACACGAATACTAAAATCAACGGTGCGCCGGTGACTGATGTGATCAGTGACACGGATTGGCTCCAAGGCGATTTCATCTCTACCGTGCAGCAGCGCGGGGCAGCGATCATTAAGGCGCGTGGAGCATCATCCGCCGCATCTGCTGCTAATGGTGTGGTGGACACAGTCCGCAGCCTTACTACTCCGACTCCGGATGGTGACTGGACGAGTGTGGCGGTCTGCTCACGTGGTGAATATGGAATCGATACTGGGCTCATAGCATCGATGCCGATCCGCACTACCGATGGCAAGACTTGGGAAGTGGTCGAGGGTGTAGAAATCAATGATTTCTCACGTCAGAAAATAGACGCCACTGTGCAAGAACTCCGCGAGGAGAAAGAGGCAGTGTCAGATCTGTTAGACTAAAACGATTTCATACATTTTACTGGTAATATCTTAACTGGTTTCAGTTTCCTCTGCGTGCACATCGCTGTGCACGCAGAAGATTGGACAGTAAAAAAGCAAACGTAAACGATACTGAAGCTTAGCTCTAAAGGGGTAAATACGGCATATGATACTTGCTAAATTTTAAGCATCTGTGTTTTCTTAGTTTATGCAGATTCTCCATGATATTACCGAGTTGAAAAGGCTGGATGGTTCCGTTCATCTAGCTCTTGGTGTGTTTGATGGAGTGCATGTGGGACATCAAGAAGTGATCCTCAATGCGGTGAACTCTGCTAAGCTTGCAGGCGGGAGAGTAGGAGTGGTCACCTTTGAGCCTCATCCTGTTAGGGTGCTAGCGCCAGACCGGGCACCACGCAGGATCTTGGCATCGATCGAGCATAAGGCGGATTTACTAGCTTCCATGGGCGTGGATTTCCTCTGTGTGCAGGAGTTCACGCTAGATTTCGCAGCGCGTGAGGCGAGGGGGTTTATCGAGGATCTAGTGCATCATAGCTCTGAGCTGAAGACAATCGCGGTGGGTGAGGACTGGATATTTGGCAAAGCTCGAGGAGGGAATGTGAGTAAGCTCAGAGAGTGGGGGACTGAAATGGGCTTCGCAGTCACCGCCGCTGCACCGGTGATGATGGGTGGTGAGAGGGTGAGTAGCACACGGGTGAGGCAGGCTGTTAGAGATGGTAATTTAGATGCTGTTAGAGAAATGCTTGGCAGACCCTATAATGTGGTGGGGACGGTGATAGAGGGGAAAAAACTAGCTAGGCAGCTAGGCTTCCCAACAGCGAACGTGGTAGTGCATAATGAACAGCTCCCACCTGATGGAGTGTGGTCGCTGAGGGTGAAATGCATGGGGGGATTTTATGATGGAATAGGGAATCTGGGAAGGAGACCTACGGTGGAGCAGGAGGGTGCTCGGAGGTTGCTAGAGATTCATGTGTTTGGGTATGCTGGAGATCTTTATGACGAAACGATCGATGCTGAATTTGTGAGTTATATTCGTAAAGAAAAGAAATTTGAATCGATAGCAGAACTCAAAGCACAGATAGAAGTTGATGTGGCGTTGGCTAAGCGTGGCGTAGTGAAATAATTGTTATTGGCAATGTAAGGTCGATCTATTATAGCTAAGTAATGAAGAGGTTTCTTGCTCTGCTATTAGTCGGATTGTTCGGCTATATAGCTTACCCGTTGTTTCCACCTAAGCTTCTTGGCCTATCTGAGAAGAAGGATGAAATTAGCTCAGAACTGGTAATTGAACCACAAGTCAAGCCAGAGAAACCATTAGTGATTTCAGACAGGCCGGTGATTGAGAAGGAACCTGAGGTAAAGAAGATTGCTTCACATAAAATGGCTAAGGAGGTTGAAATTCCTGAAATAAAGAAAGAGCCTGAAGAGGAACCAATAGTCAAAGTCCCTGAACTGGACCAAACTGACTTTAAGATCATCATTACAAATGGAGTTGAAACTGGGGGCCGTATCGATTTCAGGAAAGATAATATCATTAGCTGGGAACTTAAGGAGCAGGTATTTAGTCTGCAAGGATCTCAGTATGAAGGTGAGATTAGTATCGAGGTAGGGACTTTGTTTGGTCCTGAGCTTCGACGCGCAAAAGTAGTGATAAAAGACGAAGTGATTTCATCGTGGGATTGGATAGAGCTTGATGAATAAAGATGAGAGTTAATCTTCGTCTTTTGACTTATTTTTCTTCTTTCTGCGCCTCTTTTTCTCCTCGTCTTTAATGGCTTCATCTTGAACATCTTGGGCGTCATCCTCTTTTTTCTTCTTTTCTTTGGCTTCTTTTCTAGACCGGCTCTCTTCTGATTTTAGGCTGATAGCGGCCTTGTGAGCACCTTGTGTATCTGGGTAAATCTCTGTGAGTTGTGCTAAGAAATCTCCTCTAACAGTTAAACGTAGATTCATCGCCCAATCATAGTATTCCTCAGCTTTATTATCGCGCAGTTTTTTCTCAGTGCGTTCCCAGCTTCTGTTTTCGATGAGGTCTTTACGCAGTTCTGCAAGATGGTCACGGGTAGGTTCGTAGGTGTAGTGCCTTTCCAGAAGGCTAAGAAATTTATCTGCCTGATTAGTTACTCCGGCGCGGATGCTCTGTTCTGCTTGCTTTAGCGCGCTTTGGTAATTTTTCTGATGTAGGCTATAAATCTCTGACTTGGCCCTCTCTGCATCTTTCTTTTTGATCCAGCCCATCTCTCGGTTTCCCTGAATGAGTAGGTTTTTCTTGTTGGCGTTTAGAATGATGATGATTTCGATCAATGCTAAGTTATTTAAGCCTATTATTCTGTCGCCATCCCATCCTCCACCGCGTGGTTCACCAAAGTTGTAGGGGGCTATTTTTGGATGCACGTAATGGATGAGGTCATTGTCTTCCCATGCTACAGTGAGTCTCCATCTGACGTATTTTAGGTATTCATCATATCCTTTAGGGCTTCCGTGAGCAAGACAGAGGGCAGAAAATATGGTGCCTTGCGATGGTGTGGCGTGGATGTAACGAAATGACTTATAATTTTTCTCTAACATCTGGATGATGTTTTTTTGAACTGTAGGCTCCCATCGTGATAGCCCTAGTGAAAGGCCAAAAGCGGATGTTCTGAATGCAGAATTCGCGATGCCACCTTTGTAACCGCTGCCACCGTATCCTACGTTGTTAGAATTTAGTCTGGCTGGGGAACCGAGAATACGATCAAAGCTCTTGTTTCTGCTTTCATTGTCAATGGCTACCAAGCACTGCGCGCATGCTGACCACGCTAGTTGACAGAGCACGCTGGATGCTCCAAAGCTGTCACTATCATAGGTGCCTGTGGTGTATTTATGACCTGTTCCTCCTGTGGGGCCGACACATTTTGTGAGCTCAAGTGAGAGTTCCTCCAACTTGTGGTAGGCTTGCATATCACCTGTGGCCCAGAAGTATTCTGAGAGAAAGATGGTATTCATCGCGAGTCCCCAAGTCCAAGTATAGTCTTTGATGTTAATACATGCTTTGGCGCATTTTCTTATTTCTGTTAAGTGCTTAGGGTCGCCTGTGCTGAGCAGTGCTAGCCCGGCATGACAGCTGAGGTATTGGCTGCCGGCACTATTTTTCCAGAAACCAGAACGTGATTGATTGTCCTTGAGGGTTTTCAACACACGAGCCAAAAGCTCTTGAGCCTTTTCGCCAGTAAGGCCATGAGAAGTCTCGAAGCTACCTCGTTTTTTCTTGAGCTTGATAGTGATGGGTGTTGTCTCACCTTTTGGGGTCTTGCCTTCACGGATGATTTCTAGATCTAGCTTCATGCTTCCTCCCTCCGCTTTATCCAGTTCGTGGCCGAAGATGACGATAGGACCCTCATCCTGAGTTCCGTCTATAGTGCCTAGCTTTTTACCATTTACAGAAATGATTTGATCCCATTGTTTAAGCCCGCCTTGTCTAGCAGATCCAGATTGATGAGTTTGATAGATGAATAAGCCAGGTTGAGCTTTCATCGAGAATGCATGTCCACCAAGCTGTCCGAGTGGTGAAAATAATACATCTCCTTTGAAAATGAGTTTGATACCGAGATCAATGTCGATGTCATACTTGTGCACTACTTCGACGATCGCTTCTTCTGGGTTGAATTGTTTGACCTCTTTGGCGTGTATGAGATTTGAGAAAAGTGAGAGTAGAATGAGTGCAGGTAATTTCATGCTAATTAGTTGAGTATGATGTGTTTGTCTTTCTTCTGCACGATACGACCTATTTCTACTGCACATAGGGTATTATGAGCAGTGAGGATCTCTAAGACAGCGGAGACATTGTTCTGAGGGACTGAGATAAGAAGTCCTCCAGATGTCTGGGCATCTGCTAAGAGTAACTGCATTTCTAGTGAAGTATCATTTACCTGAACATGTGGTAATACGGTGGATAGGTTCTTCTTGGTGCCTCCGGGGACGATGCCATCTGCTATCAGCTTATGAACGTCATCAGAAATGGCGGGGATACTCGCGCAGTCTAGTTCGGCGGTGACGCTAGAGCTGGCACAGATTTCCTTGAGATGACCTAGCAGACCAAACCCTGTGACATCGGTGCAGGCATTGATCAGGTCTTGCTCAGCGAGGTCTGCGCCTGGGGTATTCAGTGTGATCATGGATTTTACTGCGATATCATTTAGTTCTTCGCTGCATTTACCTTGTTTGATAGCGGTTGAAATAATGCCAGTTCCAAGTGGTTTCGTCAGGATGAGAATATCGCCAGCCTTTGCATGCGCATTTGCTGTGTAGCGGTCTGGGTGAACAACGCCTGTGACAGATAAACCATAGATAGGCTCAGGGTTTTTGATCGTGTGACCACCCACTAGCGAACAACCTGCGAGCTTTACCATATCAGCTCCTCCTCGGAAAATAGCTTGGATTTCAGCTGTACTAAGAATGGTGTCCGGCATGCCTGCTATCGCCATCGCAGTGATTGGCCTACCGCCCATGGCGTAGACATCCGATAGCGAATTCGCCGCTGCTATCTGGCCAAATAAATAGGCATCGTCGCAGATAGGAGTGAAGAAATCGAGCGTCTGCACCAGCGCTGTTTCAGCGTTGAGTAGATAGACGCCAGCGTCATCGGCGGTGGCTGATCCTACGAGTAGGTTAGGATCATTTGACTGTGGTAAATCCCGCAAAACTTGCGAGAGCGATTCTGGATCAAGCTTAGATGCTCATCCGCCGCAGGCGACGAGTGAGGTGAGTTTTGTAGGTTCTGGCATAATAGTGATAGTTAAGTTTGGCTATTTTTTTCTATATAGTAATTTATTACATTGATTTATCTTTAAACCAATGATTATTTTATATATTCTAAATACACACCTAGTCCATGTCTGATTCAAAAACTATCGAATGTAAACCTTCTCAGTGGTTCAAAACTCGCGCTATCGCAGTGGGGCTAATGCTGACTTTTTTTTCATTATGGTTCTTCAAGGATGGATACTGGAGCTATCGTGAGAAAAATGCTGAAGTTGTCATTAGCCAGCTCTTCTTAGGTGATACAGAAGATACTGTTGATAAAGCGGATTTTGTCGTGAAGGCGATCGATGAATTCAATAAGAAGGAATATACTCCCGAGACCTGGGTCGCCTTTGCTAAGGATCAGGTTGTTAGAGCGCCTGATAATAAAAATACGATGCCGCGGGATTATGACTACTCAGCTAAATGGCCACAAGAAATAATCAACGGGTATGAAGCGTTGAAAAAGGGTGAACAGAAGGATATGTATGGGTTGTGGAGCAAATATACGAGTCGGACAGGGTTGCCCATTGAGCCGAATGACAAGATTTATGATGAAGATACAATAAAGAACCAATTCATTACTTGTGGGGTCTGTGTGGCACTACTTTTAGTGTCTGCTTTCCTCTGTCTCAGAGTCATGAGTCGAAGTATGAAGGTGACTGGCTCAGGCTATTCACCAGCAGGAGGTGCTGAAATACCTTTCACCTCTATGCGTAAGATTGATAAGAGGAAATGGGATAGCAAGGGTCTCGCAGTGATTCATTACGAAGAAGACGGTGAGACTAAAAAGGCCAAGGTGGACGGGATGGTTTACGGACAATTTAAAGAGGAAGACGGAGCGCCAGCAGAGGCTCTGTTTACACAGATTATGGAGAACTTTAAAGGTGAAGTAATCGAATTTGCCAGCGATGACGATGACGATGACGAAGCCGAGGAAGAAACAAAAAAGAAATTATCTAAGATCTGAGGAAATTTACCTGAAATTCGTGATTGCCAAGTCGCTCTCAGAGGAGTAAATATCTACATCCGTTAGAGGAAATAACGTAAATAAAATATACACATTATAATGTCTGAATCAATCGAATTAAAAGTTAAAGAAATCATCGTTGAGCAACTCAATGTAACTCCAGACCAGGTTAAGAACGAAGCAAAATTCATCGACGACCTCGGTGCTGATTCACTTGATACAGT
>JBLHQF010000091.1:0-10333 GCA_047624885.1 Cryomorphaceae bacterium
TTGGCTTCAAGGCTCTCATTCCACCTTCCCTGTGCAGCTTAAGCCATTGGCCTACTGTCGTCTCATTAACCTCAAGATGCTTAGCTATCTTTCTGTTAGAGTTATTTTTTTGACTCATTTTGACAGCGATCCTCCTGATTTCATACTGAGCCTCTGGTGTTAGTTTGCGTGCATCTCTCTTCATTTCATGGCTTAAGCGAACCTAACAGGATATTCTGTCTAAATACAGCGCAGGTTAATGATCATAATTTATTTAGTTGGTTCAATTATTTGTTAGTTAGCGAGCTAGTCGGCCTTTCCCAAATGTGAGAAAAATAGTCAGCTCGAATTTCAAAACAATATTATACTCAGCCGCCACACTTACCTAGTAGTTTCCCTCTTGACAAGTGACCCAAATTGTAGGCAGTTGATCCTACAATGTCGCTAAAGCTCTATTCCCACGCAGAACAAGTAGCCACGCACCTGCGCGCAGAACTACTTAGGGGTCGATGGCGAAATAATATGCCTGGCTCTCAGAAACTTGGAAAAGAACTCGGGCTGAACCACAACACCGTAGAAGCCGCATTATGTCTGCTTGAGGAAGAAGGATTGATCATCGCCCAGGGGCATGGTCGTCCACGTGGGGTTACCCCATCTCGGATGAGAAACAAAACCCGCTCGTTGTGAGTTAAAGTTCTACTCTATGAGAGTATTGACCGTGGGCATTCCTATAATCTAGAACTACTAGCACGACTTCAGGAGGGTGGTTATACCGCCGACTTTGCGACGAAATCCTTGCACGATCTGGGCATGAATCCAAAAAAGGTAGCCCAGTTCGTTTCAGATTATCCGGCAGATGCCTGGATCGTAAGTGCTGGATCCCGCGAGGTTCTAGAATGGTTCGCTCATCAGCCAATTCCAGCCATAGCCATGTTCGGGCGCTTCTCAGGACTTCCCATCGCGGCTGCCTCACCGATGAAAACCCCCGCGCTAATCTCTGCGATGCGGCAGTTGTTTACCCTCGGGCATCGCCGTATTGTGATGCTAACTCGCGAGGATCGGCGGAAACCCTATCCAGCTCTTTTGGAGCAAAATTTTCTAGATGAACTAGCGGCGCTAGGCATTAAGGTTGGTCCCTATAACCTTCCGGACTGGGACGACCACCCAGCGGGATTTCAAGTCTGTCTAGATTCACTCTTTCAACACACCCCACCCAGTGCCCTTATTATAGAAGACACCTCGCTCTTTTTAGCCACTCATCAGTACCTCGCTCGACTCGGCATCATGGTGCCAGAGCAGGTATCCATGCTGAACTTCGATTTCGACCCAGCCTTCACATGGTGTAATCCAACTATAACCCATATAGCTTGGGATTACCGCCCAGTTGTCCAGCGTGTGCTGCGCTGGACCGATAACGTGGCCTGCGGCAAGGACGACCTTCGACAGACCATAATCAAATCGAAGCTTGTTCAGGGCGGCACCATCGGACCGGCAGCAAAAATGGAGTGACTGATCTTAAAACAGGCACAATTGTAACATTTCTTTTGTTGTCATTTTAATCAATCAGAAGTATAGGTGACCACCCATGGATTCCCTACTCACACCTCTGAAATTGAATACCGCCATACACATTGGCGCGAGTTCTATTTCCTTTCTCATCACCAATGAAGCTGGTGAGCAGATCGATTATCTGGAGAAATCTACCTCGCTCGCGCACGATATCTTCAGCAAGCGAGAGATCACCAAGCCCACTATAAAGAACTGCGTCTCCATCCTCACAGGCTATAACGCCATCCTCAACGAGCTAGGCATCAATCCACAGGATCCCAGCGTCCGCTTCGTTGCCACTAACATTCTCTCTGAGGCTTCTAACAAGGATATCTTCATCAACCGTCTGCAAATCACCTGCGGCATCACAGTAGAGGTGCTCGATGATGGAGAAATGACCCGGCTCATCTACATGAAAACGCGGCGGTTACTTGTCGATAAACCAGCCATGGCGCAGCACAACACGCTAGTCGTCCATGCTGGTCCGGGGAACACTCGCACGCTTTACTTTAAACAAGGAAAAATAGAATCTTATAAAAGTTACCGGATCGGCATCTACCGTGCGAGGGAGGAAATACGTAACAGCTCCAATGACGAAACTCACGTAAACCAGTTTCTCTATGATCATATTTACAGCCAGCTCGATACTTTAATCGAAGATTTCCAAGGAGAAGAGATACAGGACATCATCTTCATCGGCTATGAGATCCAGCTGATCCAGCCACAGATCATGGGCGCCAGAAAGTCTCAATGCTTACTGAGCAAGCTACAAAAAATCAGCGATTCCATCACCAGCATGGATGATGATGACATCGTTTCACGCTACAACATAGACTACCACACAGCAGAAGCGCTCCCCCCTGCCATCGCAATCAATACCTGTATCGCAAACGCTCTAGAAATGGAAAAAGCCACCATCCCAGGGAGCGAATACGAGCGTGAGCTGCTACAGGATATCCACCTCTCGCATGAATCTTCCGCATCATTTACCGAGGAAGTCACCGCCTCCGCATGGGAGCTCGCTAAGAAATGCCGCGTTAACAAAAAACACGCTAAGCAAGTCACCTCCATCGCGCTCTACCTCTACGAGGAACTCCAGGATTTACACCGGCTAGACCCGCAGGCGAGGCTACTACTTCACTGCGCCGCCCTGCTCCACGAATGCGGAGGATTCATCTCAGACGCATCGCATCACAAGCATTCACAATACATCATCCAACATAGCGACATCTTCGGTCTCTCTCAGCCAGACATCGATCTCGTAGCCATTATTGCGCGCTATCATAGGAATTCTCAACCCAAGCCATCCCACTCCATCTACCGGGACCTCGATACTCTCCAGCAGATGCGCGTCTCGAAAATAGCCAGTCTCCTCAGGATAGCAGACGCACTAGACCGCACCCACTCAGCACGTGCAGAAAACATCAAGCTCCACCTCGCTCGTGGGGTGCTGAACATTCATCTAAAAGACGTCACCGATGCCACCGTTGAGCGCATCGCTATGAAGTCTAAAGGCAACTTGTTCCAAAACATTTTTGGCCTAGAAATCCACCTACACGAAGAAAAATAACATCATGTCCACAAACTACATCAACCGTGAACTCTCATGGATAGAATTCAACCAGCGTGTCCTTAGTGAGGCGCAGCGCGATGACTTGCCAATACTTGAGAGGGTGAAATTCCTAGCCATCACAGCATCTAACCTCGATGAATTTTTCCAGGTCCGAGTAGGCGGCCTCAGCGCGCAGCTTATGGCAGGATCTAAAAAAACTGACCTCACCGGACTTACTCCCGGCGAGCAGCTGAATGCCATTCGTGCCCGCACTAAAAACATGTACCAGGATTTCAGTGAGCTGTTAGAAAAAAAACTCACCCCTGAGCTTGCCAAAAACCAGATCTATTTCACCTCTCTAACAGATCTCAGCCATGCACAGCGAAATACTCTAACAGAAAAGTTCAACAACACCATATTCCCCATCCTTACCCCGTTAGGATTCGATATTAATGAAGATGAAAATGAATCCACCCCCATCCTCCCGGCACACCAGATCACCCTCATTATAAGGCTTCAAGATGCCGATAAAAATACCCGCACCGCCTTCATTCCCATCCCCAGCCTAGTAGACCGTCTCCATTACATATCAGATGATAAAGCGCTGCACATCATCACCGCAGAAGAGCTCATCAGCCACCACGCACAGACGGTATTCCCAGATGAAACCATTATCGATAGCTCACACTTCCGCATCACCAGAAATGGAGACATCGTCCTGCAAGACGAAGATGCCATGGACATCGCAGGTGAAATGGAAGACATCCTCAACGAGCGAAAATTCAGCAAGACCATCAGACTAGAAATCCCAGCAGATATCTCGGAAGACCTACTTCAGACCATCTGTACGGTCACTAATACCGATGAGGATTCAGAGGAAGACCACATCTACCGCATCACCGGCGCCATCAATCTGGCCGACTACATGCCGCTTGCATTTCTCCCCGGACACGATGCCCTACGAGACCCCGAGTGGACGCCTCAGCCATCACCCGCCTTCTCCTCTGAGCAATCCATGTTTGAGACCATCGCAGAGAAAGACGTGCTACTCTATCACCCCTACGAGAGCTTCGAGCCAGTGATCCGCCTCATCGAGGAAGCCTCAACGGATCCCTACACCCTCGCCATCAAACAAGTCCTCTATCGCACAGCCAGCAACTCCCGCATCATCGATGCCCTCATCCGTGCCGCAGAAAATGGCAAGCAAGTCACCGTCCTCGTAGAGCTCAAGGCACGCTTCGATGAAGCACGAAATCTCCAACGTGCGGACGAGCTCCAGCGCGCCGGCGTGCAGATCGTTTACGGAGTCAAAAACCTCAAAACTCACGCCAAGATACTACTGATTGTTAGAAATGAAAATGGTAACATCAAGCGCTACCTCCACCTCGGCACTGGAAACTACAACGAGTCCACCGCCAAGCTCTACACCGATGCCTCCTATCTAACAGCAAGAGACAGCTACGGAGCAGACGCCTCGGTATTCTTCAATGCCATCACCGGCAGATCTAAGCTCACCAGCCTCAAAAAACTTACCCCTGCCCCCACAGAAATGAAGCGCTCACTCATCAGCAAGATCGAGCGTGAGGCTAAGCGAGCCAAGCAAGGCGAACCCGCCCACATCATCGCCAAAATAAATTCCCTGCAAGACCAAGACATCATCGATGCCCTCTACGCCGCCTCCGCCGCTGGCGTAAAAATCCAGCTCAATATCCGAGGCATCTGCTGCCTCAAGCCCAAGGACAAAATACTCTCCAAGAACATCGAAGTCATCTCCGTGATCGACCGCTATCTAGAGCACGCTCGCATATTCTACTTCCACAAAGGCGGTAACCCAGAGCTCTTCATCGCCTCCGCAGACTGGATGACCCGCAACCTAGAAAAGCGCGTGGAACTCATGATCCCCATCGCAGATTCCAAGGCCAAGAAGCGCCTCACAGAAATCCTCAAGACCGCCTTCAACGACAACCAAAATGCCCACCTCATCCAGAAAGACGGCACCTCAATCAGAAAGGCACCCCACAAAGGCAGAGGAAAAGGAAAAACCATCCGCCTCCAGTCTATCCTCCAAGAAGCCGCCGAGAAAGCCACCAAAGCAAAAACCTTCCACCAATCCACTACCTTCGAGCCACATAAGCCTTCTTAGCATTTAGCATTTTTTCATTTTTTCATTTGGCATCACATTTACACTACTCCCTAGAGGTTGGTAAATCTTGCTACATCCTCCCTAGAGTTCTACAAAAACTAGGCGATAATGCGCATACCCTCTGGGGTATTTAATCACCCGAAGTGGCGCTTTACGAGGCTGGTGCTGAAGAGTAATTCTACTTGATTTGTTCCTTGAGTAGGCTCTGGACACTTTCATCAAACGCATTTTTAGTCGCTCCTTTACCGCTAGCATTTTTAGCAGTCTCTTTAGCTATGTATTTTTCACGTTGGCCGATGAGGGTATCCATATCGGCTTTGATCTTAACGCGTGATTTTATTTTATCGTCGAGCAGTTTTACTAGTTTCTCTTTACTTAGTTTCTTAAACTCTTCTGGCAGATGCTCTTGCTTGAGGTTTTTCAAAGTGACTTTCTTGTCTCCCCACTCTGAGACGAGGTCATTGTCTCCTAGAAATGCTCTGTAGCTACCTTTGTGGCTTGATAAACAAGCTGCGCGGGTAGAGTTAATTTTGGCGTCCTTACCCAGTAGTTTGTTAGAGTTATCGACTTTCCATTTCGCTTGTTCTTGTCTTTTTAAGCTACCGTATGGGATCACAGATAAGTTAAGCTTCAGCGTAAGATCCGCGATAGGCTTGTCCTGTGGGCAGCTTATGGCGACCACTCCGCCATCCTGCGGAAGGGCGATGTATTTCCCACTTCCGAGCTTGGCAATGTGTTGCCATGGCAGGATGGTTTCTTTCATCACACCACACTGGATGGCATTGATGGTGATCCCTTTTTTCTGCGCTAGCTTACAAGTCACTGTGTAGTCTATATCTTGCTTGTAGTCCATGTGCGGCGGAGCATCTCCTACTAGGAAAACAATGCGCGTGACGTGCCCACCCTTGGTCCATTTAAGTTTAGTCACCGCTTCGTGCAGCGCCTGGTTCACTGATTCAGGCGAGTCGCCACCACCAGCAGCTTGATACTTCATGAGTTTATCATGAACCACATCCAGGTCCTCATTGAGATCCGTAAGCTGGGTCACATAGGAATCACCTCTGTCACGGTAGGCGACCAGAGAAAACCGAATTTTGGGTGAGTCTTGGCGTTGCGCGATCTGGTTAGCAATGCTCCATATCTTTTGCTTTGCTCCACTGATCAAGCCACCCATCGACCCGGTAGTGTCTAATACAAAACAGACCTCCACGGTCTTCTGCTGATTTAATATATCCACAATATCAGGCTTACCCATATCACCAGGTTTCGCCATCAATGATGAAATCCCAGACGCCAAACATGAGACGCTGGCTCCGACTATAATAGTATTTAATTTATTCATAACACCATTACCCTAACATCAAATTCTGCCCTCACTGTAAATTGATTGTAAATCAGCAAGCTGATCAGCATGGAACAATGCTAGGGAAGGTGACGTGAAAAATCCATCATGTCTCCCATCAGCGCATGAACAATAATCACCTCATCTATTACTTCGTAGAAAAAATCATGAGATGGTTTTTTCACTACCTTTCCGTCAGCAGAGGCGGTCTTGCGTGCATTGCGAAGATGATAAATCTGATACTGGTCATCAAACTGAAATGATCCTATCAACGGCTGTTCTTTTTTGATGCTTAATATGAGAAAGATCGGCAGCAATAAGACGCTCATACCTGATGCGTGCTTGTTTACCATGTTTCTGGTAACTTTTTTCCAATGCGAAATAAATATCCTGCCGGGCGGCGACAGTAATATCTAATTTACTCATGTTCTATTTCAGTTCCGATTTTTTCTACGAAATCGTGAATTTCTTCATCACTCTTGAGAGTCACGTATTCTCCTCGCTCGTAGGCTTTCCGACTGATCTCTAACTTCTGCCGAATCGCCTCATGATACTTGCGGCGATCTTCTTCTTGGTCACGGAATCAGCGGAGAGCTTCGCGATACACTTCACTGACAGAGGCATAGTCGCCGGCCTTGATCTGATCGGAGACGAACGCTGCTAGTTCATCGGTCACGCTAATGTTTCATGTAGTAATAACTGACTGTTAGTTATTTATGACACCTTAACCGCAATGGAAATTTTTGTCAAATTTAGTTTTATCACCCAGCTAGCAGGGACCCTACACTAGGGGGTTTTAGAAAGAATTGACAAGATTAACAAAATTACTAGGTCAAATAATTGAGGGGGATTTATTTAGATAAGGTAAATTGCGATACTTTTAATCAAGTAGCTTCATCAGCAAGGTGAAATTCTGTTACATTTTGTTAATTCTGTCAGAGAAAGTAGTTATCAAAATGGTAAGCGTCCCTAGTGTATATTCCCTGACCCAGCTAGGGAGTAAATCTCTGCATGATGCACGAGTCTTGGGTCTAAAAATACCTACGCACCTCGAATTCCTCATAGGTCTCTAGCACCTCATACTCGCTGAAGTGATCGCTGAATTCCGGGAACTGAGTATCGCCCTCGTAGTTCTTATAGACATGAGACACAATAATCTCATCCAACTGCGGTAGAAATAGCTGATAGATCTGCGCCCCTCCGATGACAAATACATGCTCATCCTGTAACTCCAGATCCTGCAACCCTTCTGGAGAAAAGATCACCGTCGCACCCTCTTCCGCCCAGCTCTCATCGCGCGTGATCACAATATTTTGCCGTCCTGGGAGTGGTTTATATTTCCCAAGAGAATCCCACGTCTTACGCCCCATCACCACTGGGTGCCCAGCAGTGGTGCGCTTAAACATCTTCAAATCTTCAGGTAGTCTCCAGGGCAGATCATTATCTTTCCCTATCACCCGCTCGGGAGTCATGGCCACGATGGCAGTTAACTTTGTTAGCTTAGGCATGATCATTTACTACCCCCCATCCACCGTATGGTCAAGCGGCGCTTAAGTTTAGCACCAGAAATACCTGACAATGCCACCATTTGGTATAGATTAATTTTAACAACCTATTAAAATGTCCACCCCAACAACTCAGCAGCGCAGCGATGCATGCCAGCCGCCTCATGATCAGTCTCATGTAATGTATCAGTCATGGAAGGAACTTTTATTCCTACATTGGAAAATTGATCCCTCTGAAATTCAAGCCACATTGCCGCCGGGACTCACCGTAGACACCTTTGAAGGAAACGCTTACTTGGGAATTGTTCCTTTCTACATGTGCAACATTCGGCCTAGGTTTTTACCTGCTGTCCCCGGAATATCTAACTTCCTTGAAATGAACGTGCGCACCTACGTTCATGATGAAGAGGGCCGACCTGGAGTTTGGTTTTACTCACTTGATGCTAATCAAAAGCTCGCTGTTAGAGTCGCCAGAAAGTTCTTCAATCTCCCCTACTTCGATGCCGAAATGTCAGCATCAATGGACGATCTAACAGTGAACTATCATTCTCAACAAAAAGACTCACACGAAACTGCGAGCTACCAATACACTCCCGCTGAGGCTGTAGATCCACCCACGGTCTTAGCCACGGAGTATTCAGACAGCCTCGAATTCTTCCTCGCAGAACGCTACTACCTCTTCGCCTACAACCAAAAGAAACAGCAACTTTACTCTGGCAGAGTTCACCACAACGCCTATCCGCTTCATCAAGTGGAGGTCAACCAATACTCCGATTACCCCATCAAACTAGCAGGCTTCGACCAGCCCTGCCGAGCCCCCGATCACGCCCTCATGTCTCGCGGCGTAAATGTCAAAATCTACCCCTTACAAAAAGTGCTCTAAAACAATCAACCCTAATCGTCATAACATTTCCTATTATAGATGAGTCCATCATACTGATCTGACGGAGAGCCGATAAATCACATGCTGGTATTACCTTATTTGCCCTCATTAAATTTCACATCTTTGAACATGAATTCATTTGTGCTTTATCTTATGGACTTACCACTAGCGGCTTTGGCGCCTCTGTGTGCGATAAGCTGAGGCAAGATTTGTGCGTGAGGCGGCTTAGCAGATTTATCCTTCATACCTGAATTAATATTTCCGAAAATGACGGGGCCCTTGTAGTTTTTACCGAACTTAGCGTCCTCGATCACTAAGTTATCGATAATGACTTTTTGTGGTAAATAAGTGGTGTAGCCAAAATCATGTTGCCCATCATTTCTTCCATTTATTATCGGAACTTCATTTCCCCTCCTTTGTGGTGAAAACCGGCAATTCAGAATCGTGATTTCACCATTCCATGTGCTCCCATAATCGGCTCTCAAATCTATAAAACTAGTCGATTTCACAGTCGTATTCTCAGCAAGAAATTTTCCAACCCCTGTGAGCTTTATACCCATGCGCCCCAGAGTAGAATTACGAATCGTCACATTCGCAACCCCTTGGTGAGCATCAAAACGAGACAGCTCACAACCATCGAGCAAGATATTCTTACAATAATTTGTCCCCATGATCCCCCAAATACTTTTATCCATAATGTCGTTGGCTTGGATACACCGAATCAGAGAGATATTGACCGAGCTTGAAATGGAAATACCTTAAGAACCCATAGGAACCTTTCTGCCAGCAGTGCCTATTTTATAGTAATATTTGCGTCCACTCAGAACGATATTGCGCAAGACCACATTAGCACACCTTGTAATGCTCATGAAGCCTTGATAAGGAGGACCATCTTTACCTTCTCCTTTGACATGATGCCGCAAGCCCTCAACAAGAACATTAGATCTTGTGATGCTAATGCCACGAGAAAAATACTTCGAGGTTTTCTTGGAGTGAGCAATGGTAGTGAACTTACCACCTTTTATTTTCAGAATATCTCTGTCAACAGGATAGGCGGTCGCCTTACTAACGTGATCGAAATCCCAGATAATAGGTGTATTAGAATCAACGAGGCCTTGCTTATCGACTAAAAAAGCATCGGTTTGAGATTTACCAGAGTTTTGATTACCACCGCGGCGGATAAAGCGTTTTATTTTATCATTGGTCGCGATGACTAGGCACGCACTAGGAAGCTTCCTAGGAAAACGAGAGGCACCCTTATTCAGCTTGCTAACATTTTTGATTTTAATTGGTTTATTTACAGATTGCACCTCAAAGACGTGTAACCTCTCATTCTCCACTTCGGTATCATCGATGATGAAGGATGCTGTACCGAAATTCG
>JBLHQF010000092.1:0-10331 GCA_047624885.1 Cryomorphaceae bacterium
CCTTCCGGATCGCAAGCAATCGCTTACCTGCTATCTGTCTGGGGCGCTATTTAGAAGTTCATCCAGTTTATCACCCTCGATGATATAGGTTTTAATGCGGCTAGCCTTGGCTACCACTACGCCTACGAAGTCTCCATTCAGATCCACAATTGGCGCTCCGCAGAAGTTGCTCTTGAGCTGAATGTCTGACTGGAGAACTTGAGGAAACCCCTCGCTGACCTCATTCACTCTGCCACCCATGCGCTTCATACTATTCATTCTGGAGCGTCTCACTTGTGGGATATCTCTACGTGCGCCTAACTTCACTTTCACACCAGCGGATACCACTCCATCTCGTCTGTAGCTGATGGTGATTTCATCCCCGGGCATTTGTTGCTGGAGAAAATTTCTCATCTCTAACATATTTGTGACTGCTACACCCTCCACAGTGAGTATCACATCATCCTTCATCAGTCCTGCACGGTCTGCTGCCGACTTCGCCTCCACGTGGTTTAACAATACACCGCCTTCCTTCTGAGCCTCCATATTCATGACCACTCCGAGGAAACCCCTGTCTTTTTCCTTGAGGCTACGTGGTTTCACACTCACTATCCCCAGAGCCAGAGCCTGGTCAGATGCGCCGGATGCCACGACGAATGACCCGACATCTGGCGTGACTGATCTTTTTAAATCTACCGCCGGTAGCTTACCTATATTTTCTATAACAGCGATGTCGTAGCGACTATAAATATGCAGTAGATTGATCGGATAGCTGCTACCGTCCTTAGCGATCATTCTTATATCAGTTTTAGCATTTTTGTTTATCTTAGAAATCTCGCTGTATTTAGTGACGATTCCTTTATCAGTGACTGTCCCCATACTCACAATTTTGTCATCCACCTTGATGACTACAGTATTGTTAGAAATGTTCTTCACCAATGGATCGATGACTTTATAAAAATCTTGCGCCTGCTCAGTAAGCAGTGGTCGGTGCTCTGGCCTCACGAATTGAGGGAGATTCTGTCCGCTAAGAGTCCCTGATAACGTGGCCGTCATCGTAGCCATCGCCACTGCTAAAAAAATTTGTTTCATGTTCATCATGTTGATTCTACTTGCTTACTAACGTTTAAAAAAATCACCTCTTCGGCTGAGTGTTATCTTCAGTTTTATTTTTTCTTGCTCACGTTTCAGTGACACCTCGACAGTGTCTTTTGGCTTGTACCGATTGAGAGCTACTAATAGGTCTCTGCCATTTTTGACCTTCTCATTTTCTATCGCTACCAGGACATCGCCTGACTTAAATCCTGCTTTCTTTGCTGGACTATCATCCAGCACCTCCATCACGATCACTCCTTTGTTACGATTTTCCTCAAAGGTGAAGCCCATCACCGGACTATCTGGATCGGCTAGCGGGTTCTGATTTAGTTCCCCCCAGGTGTCGCCTTTCAGCAGTCTGTCCCAGTCTTGAACTAAAGCTGAAATACTTGCGTGATTGTTCGTGAGCCATGACTGACCGATTGATGAGTTGATGCCAACGATCTTTCCATTGATATCAAATAGCGGTCCACCGGAATCTCCACCGATCAAGACAGAGTCCGAGGTGATGAAACCTTTTCTATTTTTAGAGAGCAATCTGCCGAAACGCACCGGAGCGGGTCTCCTAGTATCGTATCCACCAGCATGCCCCATCGCTATGACGTATCCACCTATCTTCAGCGCATCTGAGTCGCCTATCTCAGCAAATGGCCAGTTCTTCTTTTTGACTAGCTGCAGCATCGCTACATCTTTCGTCCTGTTAGAGCCTAGAACTTTGGCGGTAAATGCCTTTCCATCTGGGAAGATAATGCTCATTTCCTCATTCCCCTGCACCACATGCGCGGCGGTAAGGATGAGACCATTTTTATTTACGATCACTCCGCTGCCAGATGCTCCAGACTTAGTGGATGTGAGAGCCACCGTTGCAGGTCGCACTTTTTTCACCACGGCTTTAATCTGATCTTGAATACGTTTAAGATCCTCCAGGCTCTGCACCTTGGCCGGAGCGGTAACTTGAGCGTTGAGCAAGAAGGTATTCCCGCTAAACACCACCAGACTACCGATCAAGCCTGTCCATAGATTTTTAGTCTTCATTACTATTCTAGCGGCATCGCTATGGAAATTTGTCTAGGGAAAGCTCCTAAAACAACAAAGGCTTACGCGTTAGCGTAAGCCTTTGTTTATAACCATCGGTTAAAATGGTGCTCGAAGAGGGAGTCGAACCCTCACGTCCTTAACGGACACCAGATCCTTAGTCTGGCGCGTCTACCAATTCCGCCATCCGAGCTTGATGGTGAGTCTTGTTTGACTGCGGCGAAGTTCTAATCGATTTCACGCAGATGGCAAGAAAATCTTTGTCTTAATTTTATTTTATTTCTCTAGAGTGATCATCCCACCTGATCACAGGTGAGATAATCTCTTTTTGGCTTGAGTTATGAACCGCATCACTGTGATCTGGTGATGAGCACTTTCAATATTGCACAAAACCATTTATATATGACTATTTCTAAATCTCTAAGCCGCCTGCTCTTTATTGCCTGTTTCAGTTTCATCGCCACATTACCCACTCATGCGCAAGATGCTCCAGCAGATCCAGACACCACAGAAGTTGTGAAAACTGCGGAAAAAGCAGTCCCGCAAACGGAGCAGAAAAGCAGTGTGGATGAAAAGATCAATAACTTCATGGCTCCCATTTCGAAATGGTCCTTTAAGTTCATCTTCGCTGGTGTCGAGCTAGAAGATTCCAACGGAGAAGTAATTAAAGACAAAGATGGAAACCATATGGAACTTCCTTTGATCCTCATTTGGCTAGTTGGAGCTGCCTTATTATTCACTATCATCTTCAGATTCGTCAATGTGCGCTTGCTCAAGTTGGCCTTTAAAACAGTGAGAGGCAAATACAGTAAAGATGATGATCCCGGTGAGATCACTCACTTCCAGGCTCTGACCGCGGCACTTTCTGGTACAGTAGGATTAGGTAATATCGCAGGTGTAGCCATCGCGGTTAGCGTGGGTGGTGCTGGCGCTATTTTCTGGATGGTCGTGGTGGGCATACTAGGAATGACTACTAAATTCTGCGAGTGCACACTCGGTGTGAAATATCGTAAAATCGATGCTGATGGCAAGGTTCGCGGTGGTGCTATGTATTACCTCAGAGATGGTCTCAAGGAGCGCGATATGGGAGGAATAGGTAAAGTCTTGGCAGTCCTTTTTGCGATCATGTGCGTGGGCGCATCATTTGGTGGTGGAAACATGTTCCAGATTAACCAAGCGGCTACTCAGTTCATCGGTATTACCGAGAGCGCTGAGCATGTCGATGCCAGAAGTGAACTGGCTGTGATACAAAACCAGAAAAAAGAATTTACTAAAATCAACTCATCACTCACTGATATCTCATCACAGATTGAGACAACGAGTAGTAAGGCTGACTCCATTTATTACAAGAAAAGCGAAGCCGATGCGTATCGTGATGTATTCAAAGACATCTCAGGTCTACCTGGCTCACTGACTCCTTCTATTACCAAAATTTCATCCCAGATCGATTCAAAAAGTGAGATCTTGATGCAACTCAATGTCAAAGAAGCCGCTGCACTTAAGAAAGTGGATGCCACCGAAGGCTTCTTCTCTCAACAAAAATGGATCTTTGGTGCTATTGTCGCCTTCTTAGTCGGTATTGTCATCATCGGTGGTATTAAAAGTATTGCGTCTGTCACTGAGAAACTTGTCCCATTCATGTGCGGCATCTATGTATTGGCTGCGCTAGTGGTGATCTTCAGTATGGCTGATAAAATCCCTGAAGCCATAGGCACTATTTTCCATGATGCCTTTGCACCCACAGCTGTCGCGGGTGGTATTCTTGGAGCCCTAATTCAAGGTGTCCGCAGAGCAGCTTTCTCAAATGAAGCTGGCTTTGGTTCTGCACCTATCGCCCATGCTGCCGCGAAGACTAGGCATGCCGCTAGTGAAGGACTGGTAGCGCTTATTGAGCCATTTGTGGATACTGTCATCGTCTGCACCATGACTGGTCTGGTAATCGTCATCACAGGCATGCATGAGCAGACGGATAATTTAGATGGCATAGCACTGACGTCATCTGCTTTTTCCCAAGTCATTAGCTGGTTCCCATACATCCTAACGGCATCAGTGGTTCTATTCGCCTTCTCTACGATGATTTCTTGGAGTTACTATGGTCAACAAGCCTGGGCATACCTGTTTGGGAGAAGTAAGTTTGTAGAGATTTTATACAAAGTCATCTTCTGTATCTTTATTGTAATTGGCGCATCTACGTCACTTGGTAACGTGCTAGATTTCTCAGATGCGATGCTATTCGCGATGTGTTTGTTTAACCTCATCGGTGTTTGGCTACTCTTCCCAGTAGTGAAGCGTGAGCTCATTGACTTTCAGAAACATGCGAAAGAAATCGATTCTCAAAATTAATTGGCCTTTCTAGCCATAAATTCCTACCATTCACTGAAATCACTGCCTTTTAATGAGTCAGTGATTTTATGGTTAATTCGCCATTGATTTAGATAAATCCCCTGTTCATCAACGCTCATTAGTAAATAAAGCAGAACTTTATGATTTTATTTCGCCATCAAAAGTAATATTGCCTATCATTAATGCGTATTACTTAAGTGCTAGATGATCCGTGTGGGCTGATCCCATTAGTCCATATTCCCTTCAAATAATCAAAACCATGTCAGAATTACCAGAAAAGCAACACCTCGCACCCTTACCTGATTCTCTTCGTAAGCAACTTGAGAGTTTCAAGAAGCATCTCTGGCGCATCAAGATCACTGAAGCTGTCCTCGCGGGTTTACTTGGGCTGTTGGTTTCCTTCGCGCTGGTGTTCGCACTCGACCGCATCTGGGAGATTCCACCGTTGCTGCGCTTGGTCATCTTACTTGCTGGTGTCTCATTATCTGCTGTTTTCGCTCCTCTATGGATCAATCGCTGGGTATTTAAGCACCGCAAGGAAAACCAATTAGCGCGTCTCATCTCAAAACATTACCCCAATCTCGGCGACCGTCTGCTAGGGGTCGTGGAACTCCAAGATCAGAACGAAAGCCAAACCGCCTTGTCTCCTGAACTCCGTGAGGCGGCAATGATCGCTGTAGCGCATGATGCTCAGGACAGGGATCTTGACTCAGCTCTTTCATCTAGCTGGATGCGCAAGCTCGCTCTTGGCTTTGGAGTGATGGCACTATTCGCTGGCGGGGCGTTCATCGCCTACCCGAGCGCTGGTAAAAATGCTTTGGCTCGCTGGTTCATGCCGCTTTCAGACACCAAGCGTTTCACTTTCACAAAAGCTGACCTTTCTGAAATCCCCCAACCTCTCTTTGTTCCTATTGGTGAGAAGTTCACTATCCCCGTAAAACTAAGAGATGATACTGAGCAGCAACCAGAGTTCGCCACGGCGCGCTACGGGAATGGCAAATGGAAGGACTACCAGTATAAAGCGGGTCTCTATTCTTTAGAATTTGCTGGTAAGAGAGAGAAATCCATCGTGGAGCTGAAACTCGGTGATGCGAATCATAATCTCGACGTCCGTCCAATTCAGCGCCCAAAAATCAGCTCTTTCCATCAAGAAGTCACCTACCCAGATTACCTCCAGCGCAAGCCAGTAACGAATGAGCTGGGATCTACCCAGACTGATATACTAGAAGGCAGCAAAGTGGTCATCACCGCCACAGCTGACCGTGAACTTAGCTTGGCGAATACTGAATCTGCTACGTTCATGCCACAAATGGAAGAGATAGATGCCGAGGAAGCAGAGATCCAGGGCATTGATCCTAACACGACGCCTGAAGCAGTTACTATTACTGTGAACCACAAAATCTCTGGTAAATCCATCATCACAGATCCTATAGAGATCAACGAAGGCACCATCACACTCCCCCTTTCATGGATCGACAAGCACGGAATAGAGGGGCTTGCATCCGCAGAGTTCACGATCAGTTCCCTACCAGACACCCCACCTAATACCTTCACGCAAGGTATAGAAAAACAGAAATTCATGCTTTTCAATGAGGTATTAGAATTTGAAATGTCTGCGGAAGATAACTATGGTATCAAGTCTGCTGGAGTTGAGTGGAAAGGCGAGTTCACCACCCCCTCTGCCGAGACTCCATCCACCGGAGAGATCATACTACTCCAGGGAGATCCCTACATGACTAATGACAACAAACCCGTTCTCATCGACTTCCAGAAACGCAGTATCAAGCCACAGAGGCTCGTGATCAGAACCTGGGTAGAGGACTATAACCCTGCTACCCCAAGAGTATTTTCTGAGCCTATCGAAGTGTTCGTCCTCAGCGAATCTGAGCATGCTAGTTACGTGAAGGGACTAATGGATGACACCATTGCCAAGCTGGAAGATGCCATGCGCACTGAGCAGGAAAACTTAGACGAGAACAAGCGGATCGAAAAAGATCTGAAGGATCCTAAAAAGGCGGGCGAAGCGAAAGAAAAACTCCCTGAGCAAAAAAACAAGGAACTCGATAACAACGAAGAGATCAAGAAGTTAGCTGAGGACCTTAAGAAGACGTTTAAAGAAGCGGCCAAAAATAAATCAATCGATAGCAAGACGCTGAAGGAAATGGCTGAAACGATGGAAAGTATGGAGGAAATGGCTGAAAAAGACATGCCAGAAATCTCTGGAGACCTCGACCAAGCACAGGACAAGAAAAACTCTGAAGAAAAAACAAAAAAAGACTTGAAAAAGGCGATCGAGAAGCAAGAGGAGTTGCTCGAAAAAATGAAAGAGACAGCGAAGAAGGCAGAGAAAGCAAAAGAAAAACTAGAGGCAGGCACTTTTGTGAATCGACTCAAGCAAGCGGCATCTGACGAAGAAAGCATCGCTCAGTCGATTATTTCTGTAGGCAACCAAATCATCGGCCTTCACTACGGCGAGCTAGACCCTGTCTTCAAACGTCTGGTCCAGACAGTCTTCCTCCAACAGGAACAAACAACCTCAGATGTCCGCTGGATTCTGGAAGATCTCTCCTTTTTCCATGCTCGTACCCAGAAGCCTGAGCATAAGAACATACTCGATAAAATGAAAGAGGCTAAGATCACTGAAGCACTCACGACCATTGAAAAACAGATAGAGCGACAGCGCACTGCAAATGCCATGCGTCAAAGCATGGAAAGCGCCAAGAAGCTCCGCGAATGGGCTAAGGAACTAGAGGGAGCTAAAGATCAAGACGGTGGTGGCGGTGGTGGTGGCGGCGGAGGCGGTGGCAGCGACGAAGATAAAGATTTCGAGTTCATGCTGAAAGTCATGAGGATGATCCAATCCGAGCAACGCCTTCGCTCAAAGACACGAGCACTAGAACAAACAAAGCGCAGTGTCACAGATCCAAACGCAAGCAGCAGCCAACCAGAGGCAGTAGAGACACCCCCCTTTCCATAATACAATAATCCCACAACGAACGAATTCATGAAAACGACATTACTGATATCAACTCTAACAGCGTTATCTGTGAGCATACTAACTGCTAGCGATTCACTTAGGGAAGACCTAAAGAAAAAGGTAGCCAAAAATAAGAAGCCGGCTGCCAAAGCGGAAGACGTTCTAAAGAATCACTCAAAGGAAAGCATCAAGACTGCCAACGAACAGGATGAACTATCCGCAGATGTACAAGACCTCATCCAAGAGCAGACCGACCCTAAAGTGGTCAAACTCCTCGACGAAGCTGAACATCTCATGGGTGAAGCTACCGAGAGGCTTGAACATAAGAAGACTGGTGGAGAAACAATTGCCATCGAAACTGAAATCATCGAAAAAATCTACGCCGCTGCTAAGCAAAAGCAGAAAGGTAAGGGTAAGGGTAAGGGGCCAATGCTTAAAATGATGGAAGGAATGACGGAAGGAGAAGGAGAGGGTAAAGGAAAGGGTAAAGGTAAAGGCAAAGGAAAGGGTAAAGGAGAAGGAGAAGGAGAAGGAGATTCTGGCGGAGAAGGCTCAGAAGGAGATTCTGATAAAGCCAACGACAAGACCTCTGGTAACGCAGATAACACCAAAGAAGAACGCCGCGTCCCTAAGAACACCACAGCTCCTAGTAAAAGTTTACCAAGAGAAGAACAACGCGCACTCGACGCATACAATAAATCAACGAAATAATGATCAAATCTATTGTTAAATCAGCTATTAGCTACACTGCCGTGATCGGCCTCTCAGCTAGTCTTTTTCTCGTCAGTAGCCACTCAGCAGATGCTCAGGGATTAGGACGCCGGAAAGTAGACGTGGTCCCAACTAACGTAGAAATAGCCTACAAAAAAGGCTTGAAGTTTCTCGCTAAAATGCAGGCCAGTGATGGTTCATTCAGTAAAGACAGAAGCCGCTATGGCGCTCAGCCAGGTATCACTGGGATCTGCGTGCTAGCATTCCTCGCCCATGGCGAAGACGGCGAATACGGCCCCTACGCCAAGAACATTAAGAAAGGGATCGATTTCATTCTCAAGCAGCAAAACAAGAAAAACGGTTATATTGGACTAAGTATGTACAATCATGGATTCGCAACCCTCGCACTCGCCGAGGCCTATGGCATGGTCGATGATGACAGACTCGCTGGTGCGCTTAAGAAATCCGTATCCCTTCTCACTTCATCCCAAGATAGAAACCCTAAAGGAGCCTGGCGCTATAGTCCTGAGGACATGGGTGCTGACACTACTGTAGCTGGCTGCCAGCTAGTAGCTCTGCTCGCCGCTCGTAATGCTGGGATACCAGTACCAAATAAGAACATCGATAAAGCGCTGAAATACTTGGCTAGCTGCCGCGCATCAAATGGTGGCTACGGCTACACCTCCAAATCTGGCGGGAAATCTACGCTTACAGCCATCGGTTCACTCTGCATGTCACTAGCTAAGAAAAAGGATGAGAAAGCCTTTGATACCGTTACTAAGTTTCTCACTAGTCGTAGTGAAAGCGGTGGTCACCACTATGTGTTCTATCACGAATACTACATGGCTCAGGCTCTTTTCCACGCCAACGAAGAACAATGGGAAAAGTGGAATGAAAAAAACTCTAAAATCATGACAGCTTCTCAGAACCCTGATGGTGGGTGGAGCGACCCTAGACTCGGCAGATCAGGCGCTACTGGCTTCGCGCTACTATCTATGGCTCTCAACTACCGTTTCCTACCTATCTACGAAAAATAATATGAAATTACTTTCTAAGTCTCTCTTCTGTATCCTTGCAGCCACCCCCTTCATCCTTGCTGATAGCCACGATTTCATCAACTTTGAAAATGATGATACACTGCACGGAAAATTCATCGGGTTCACCACGTCTGGTAAGATCATCTGGAAAAATGATTCTGCTGAAAAAAACATCGCTTTTGCCACTCAAGATGTGCGTAAAGTTGTGTTAAACAATGGACTAAGAACCAAGCCATTCACTCACACGAGTTACGTCACACTCAAAAACTTAGATACTATTCCAGGGAAAGTAATATCACTCACCAAAGATCAGCTCACTTTGGAGACTGACTTCGGAGGTGAAATCACGATCCCTAAAGAAAAAATATTCGATATCAAGATCAACCCGATAGGCGACAAAATCATCTACCGGGGACCTTTTTCTGAAGACGAATCCTGGGAGGTCAAATTTCCAGCCAATCGAGCATATAAAGATCTAACAGAAAAAGAAAAAGAAGAGCAGAAACCATGGAAGCTCCAGAACTTCAGCCTCAATCACCAAGGCGAACCTAGCTCGATTCTGCTGAAAGCTGAATTCCCTGATAAATACAGAATCACTTTTAATAGTTATTCATCACATACTTACCCCCCTTCGCTCACCATCATGGCTGATCTTAAGATCCCTGAATATGATGAAGATGACAAAGAACTAAAGCAGAACCGCGCTCGATACAATAGCTCGATGGGAAACTATCTGGGAACATCACTCGTCATCAGACTTCGCCCTAGCAGCTCTAGCATGACTCAGAATGGGTTCAAAAAGAACGGTTCGTTATTCCAGACGAGCATCTCTAACCTGGTGAGTAGAACGTCTAGCACTGCAGTCAAATCAAAAACATTCTATGATCTCAGAGTAGATAAAAAATCAGGAATCATCATGTTCTACGCCGATAAACGAATGATTGGAAAATGGCAAATCGACTCTCTCGCAGAGCAGTTCCAAGGCTCACATTTTGGTTTCAGTATGCAATATAATAGCAAAACTACCAAATCAGTAGTCAGTGATATCGTAGTCAGCTCCTGGAATGGAGTGCAAGATTCCGCTCTCTCATTAGAAAACGAGACTCGCGATATCGTTATGCTCAATAACGGCACTGACAGATACTCTGGAAAGA
>JBLHQF010000093.1:0-10253 GCA_047624885.1 Cryomorphaceae bacterium
GCATTCAATGCGGCCACTTCTGTCTGTAGCAGCTCCATGGTTTCCAATAAATTAGCTCCACGCGACAACTGAAAATTAAAGAACGGCATTCTTACACCGCGGGCGCGCACCCAAGATGTTGGTTCTTTATATGCATCTTTAATGGTTGCGATATCTCGCAAATAAACCGCCCCTCGCTCTGAGCGCTTGATAACCATCTCCCCGATGCTTTCCGGACTTTCGAAACGACCAGTCGCACGAACCCTGATGTCGCGCTTACCATCCGCAAGACGTCCGCCCGAGAAGTTTGCATTGGCTGCCGTGATCGCTTGGCGTAAGGACGCATAGGTAATCCCACGCTGAGCCATCGCCGTTGGATCGATGATGATATGAAGTTCCGACTGAACGGCTCCTCGAATCCCCACCTGCGATATTCCCTCAATCCGCTCAAATCGTGGACGGATTCGGCGTTCCATTAAATCATACAACGTTTCTGCTTTGAAATTTGGATCGCTCGATGCCAGCCCAATCCACGCAATGTAATCGACCGACTCGATATCAACAGGTTCAACCCTCGGCTGCACGACACCATCAGGATACCCCGGCACTTCATCTAATTTCTGTAAAACATCAGCAGTCGCGCCTTCAATGTCTGTTCCGGTCTCAAATTCTAGCCGGATCGACCCCTGCCCTGCTGCACTAGTTGAAGTGATAGAAAGCAGTCCACTCACTTCCCCGAGCACCTTCTCTTGTTCTTCAATAATATCTGACTCGACCTCCTCCGCAGAGGCTGATTCCCAGTTTGTAGTCACAGATACCACCACGGAAGACACCTCTGGAGTCATCCGAACTGGCACCAAGGTGACTGCTAGAATCCCTGCAAAAACTGCCAGCAGTGTCGCGACGGCTACGGTAATAGGCTGCGAAATCGCAAGTCCAATGAGTCCTTTTTTCATAATTAATGAGGTGTGGTGAAATTATTATTTAGCCGTTTCCTGAACCATCAGGGGCTGGAATGGGAAGAGTCGTTCATTCCCCTCGACGATGACTTGGTCACCTTCTTTTAAATCCTTACTGCGGATAAATACATACCCATCAGTTTTATAGAGCACTTCGACCTCGATACGTTTAGCAACAGGCAATGGTGAATCGGCTGACTTCAGAGGCACGAACACTCCTGGCCCGGCATAACTCTGAACCACCGCATTCACCGGCACCACGAGTTGCTCCATCTCCTCGGTCACGGGCAGCTCTGCACTCACGGAAAGCCCTGGAACTAACAAATTTTCTGGATCGGGCAGAACCGCGATCATTTGCACCGTTCGTGAACTCCTATCCGCATCTGGAATAGGAATCAGTTTGGTGGCCATTACCATTTTCCCGGTTGCGGTTAGTTTTACAGGGATATTTTTGCCCCCAGCCACTGAGGCGAAACGCTCTGGCACCTGAAGCCATGCTTCGATCTCACCTACTGACAATAAAGTAACCACCGGCGACCCAGGAGTAACCCATTCCCCGATTTCAGTATGACGCGCTACCACCCGACCTGCGAAGGGAGCGCGGATTTCTAAATCTTCACGTCTCACTTTAATCAAATCGACACGAGCTTCCATCGCACCAAGCGATTCCTCTGCCGCTGATGCCAATGCCTCAGCAACATGCGCACTACGACGAGCGTCCAGAACTTCGCTTTCAGAAAGGGCTCTTTCTGCAAAGAGTTGCTCTTTCATCTTCAAATCCGTGCTCGCACGTGTTTTCTCAGCTTCGCGCTGAGTGACCACTGCGCGAGCCTCTGTCACGGTGGCATTGGCTTCGACGATCTGAGCCTCCAAACGCCGTGGATCGATCTTTGCGATGGTCGCTCCCATTTTCACCAGATCTCCTTCTTTAACAAGAATCTCAAGGACGGCGCCAGCCTCGCGGGCAGCCAGCTTAGAACGAGATTTCGCCCGCAGCGTTCCGATCACGCGCTGTGTCTGCTGAGATAACTTTTTCTCAACCTGACTGAGAATCACGTTGGCAGGAGGCATACCAGCTGGCGCGGCTCCCTCAGGCGCCGCCTCAGTCTTGGCGCTCGCGAGAGTATTCACACTCCACCAGCTTAGTATTAGAACGATGACAGCAAGACCAATAAAGACAATAGGGCTAGCGGCCCCGCGAGGATGTTTAGTAGATGGTTTCATAAAGATAGCAGTGATTCAGAGTTTTAAAAATTTATTTTACTAATTAGTCAAGTATTAGGTCTCGCTAAGGTCGGTTCCGATCAGGCGACCGATACTCACAGGCAGAGAACGAAGTGGGGCTGGATTATTGGTGATCCGAGCTCTGGTAACCGCTCCTTCCACCAAAGTGAAGACATCGAGCGCTACGGCATCTATGTCCTTGATATGAACAAGCCCTGCCTCGGAAGCTTCGCGTAATGCGCTGCCAATGTAGTTTTGATGAAGGTCTAGGATCTCAACAATTTTCACTGCAAGATCTGGCTCAAGGGTAGAAATTTCAGAGCCTACATTATAAAACGGACAACCCAGAATTTTACCATGTTTATCAAGGTCTTCCAAGATATGATCCAATCCACACTTAAGCCATTTACGAATGCGATCGAGTGGTTTTTCAGATGGAGAAAAGGCATTATCCATCCACGGTCTTCCCTCGGTCTCCCAAATGTGCTCGAATGCCTCAATCGCGAGATCTGCCTTCGTTTTATAAAAGTGATAAAACGATCCCTTTTTCACCCCCGCACGCTCGCACAGAGCATCAATCGTCACCGCTCCATAGCTGTGCTCAAGCATCAATTCACTCAGTGCTACTTTGAGTTTTTCAGGTGTCTTAGAAGTGCGTCCCATGAAGAGATTAATACTTGACTAATTAGTCAAGTAAAGAGAAAAGATGAAATTAATTTCCGCTGAGACTAATTTCGCAAGATTCCCAGCCCTGTTAAAGAAAGATTTCACGATGAAGAATATCGCCACGCTTGTACTGGTCAGACAAAGGAAAGACCGTGTTGCGCTGATTAAATAGAATTGACCTTTCTGTTCACAAATCGTATATATCTTGTGAAATATGATAAAGCACAGAAATGTCGTAGCCTCTTAGCCAGCAGCACCCTTGCCCAGGGAGCTATAACATTAACAATCAATACTGGTGCTCAGACGGTGCAGTGGGGTGGCACACTGACGTCCTCGGAAACGATCTCCGTTCCTAATACAACGAACACCACCTATTTTTTAGCCAATCAGGAAACGACCAATCCAAACCCATCTCCATTGTAGGGGGTGGCGGGTTCGGCAGGCACCTTAACGAGCTCTGTATCACCAACACCGACTGGATATCCAATTTTTACATCACTGGTACAGACAGGGGCATCAACACAACCCATACTCTCGGACTCATCTCTGTGAACCTGGGAAACTATGGAACCTTTGCTGGCGATCGAAGCATCGTGTTTGATGTTTCCGTAGCCAGCGCGGCTCCTATGTCTTATAGCGATTTTGATGGCACCGAAGCAGCTTTCCTTGAGAGCTTGGATGGAACGGAACTCTTCTTCGTTGATCGCTCTACCGGATCATTTGTGAATACCTCCGGAGGAGGTGCTGCCATTACGGTTACAGTCGTTCCAGAACCATCGAGCATTTCTCTGTTAGGCCTGAGTGGTTTACTGCTCCTGCGCCGTCGTCGGTAGATCATCTCCGACTGAGACTCATATCAAAGCCGTCCCTATCAGATTAAACAGTTAGAAGCACAAATACTTGGTCAGACAAGAATGACACACACAGCCGACCTCCAGCCGATGGCAGTGCAACTAGTCGCAGAATAAATACGCCTGGGAAAAAGAAATTATGAAGTAAGAACTTCTCTTATCTTTGATTCTTGTGGCTTGTGTCGCACTCATCGCTGAACTAAGGTTGCGTTCTTATGAATCCTTATTTTGAAAAGCTTGGCCGCACGGTGCTGGAACGCTGGCGGCAGCAGAATTTCTCGCTCGAAGTGTTTCCGGAGCTTGCTCGGGTCGCTATGGATGAAGCTCCGCCCTCTGAGAACGTGGATCTCGAGGAGATGATTCACGAATTTCTGGCTAACGATGATCAACCTCTTCAGGGGCACTCTGGATTCGGTCAGCCCGAGTTAGTGGCCTTTAGTGATCCGCGCTTTTACATTCAGATTCTGTTCTGGATGGAGGGAACCACTGACATCCATCAGCACGAATTTTCGGGAGCGTTCCATGTCATGCAGGGATCTAGTGTTCATTCCGAATTCGACTTCGCGGGAGCCCAGTCAGTCACTCCGCATATTCGTATCGGTGACCTCCGACTAAAGCAGATCGAGTTGCTAGAAACTGGCCGCACCGTTCCCATTACCTCTGGCAGAGAATGCATCCACTCGCTTTTCCATCTCGATACGCCCTCCGTCACGGTGGTGGTCCGCACCCATCACGATCCCGGCACAGGGCCGCAGTATAATTACCTGCCGCCCCATATCGCGATCGACCCGGTTCATGCGGATTCACTGACGATGCGGCGCAAGCAGCTGCTCGACGTGCTCGAAAACCTCGACCACCCAAGCTACGTGGCACACGTGAGTGAAATGATAGAAGACCTAGATTTTGAGCGAGGCTTCCACACGCTACACCACGCCATGGACCGCCTTCAGTCTCTCGGAGAATGGGAATCTGTTATGGCGATATTTCAGAAAAGACACGGTGAGCTCGCTAGTGGCGTGCCCGCTACTCTCGCGGAAAACCTACGCCGCGAGACCATCTCCCAGATGCGCTATCACGTTGACAACCCAGAGCATCGCTTTTTCTTAGCGCTGCTGATGAACGTCCAGAATAGCAAAGACATCAAGGCACTCATCACCGAGCGATATCCAGACCAATCACCGGTCGAGACGATCCTCAGATGGGCGGAAGAACTGATTGAGCCCACCGACTTTGGCCTCACTCTTCTCGATGCCGCTTTTCCTGAAACGATCGACATGGACATCGATACGCAGTTTGACTTACTCATCGACGCACTGAAAAATGCGCTTGATGAGAACCCAGAAAGCAACACCACCACGGCAGAACACCCCAAGCTCCATGCCGCTCTAACCGACTCCTGCCTGCGGCCCCTATTCTCGTAAACGGCGAGAGTTTTTAACAATTTCATCATCAACTAAGCGGAAAGAAAATGTCCATCTCTACCATTCAACGTTTCACGGTTTTTGTTTCTCAGCGCGTTCGCCAAGCCTGCTCCCTATTGGGTAAGCGGCTGCTTGGCTCTCGCCGGCTTAAGGGTTGGTTTTACCCGCCTTTGCAGACCAAGATACTTGCTGAAATTGAGGCTGAGGTCGAAGTCGAGATTCCAGCTGAAATTAAACTGCCAGCGGTAATAGAAACACCGGCCGAAAAATACCGTCAATTCAACGAGCACTATTTTGCTGATCTGCATGAGCAGGAGCGGATGTTGGCCGATGAACCTCGCATGGCATTTTATCACGACGCCATCACCCGACACATTAAACCAGGCGATCGCGTGATCGATCTGGGCACTGGCACGGGTATCTTGGCGGCGTTTGCTTCACGCCAAGGCGCGGCTCAGGTCTATGCGATTGATCACTCCTCGATCATCGAGCACGCCATGCAACTGGGGGCGGAGAATGGTATCGAGAACGTCGACTACGAAGGCGTGCACAGCACCAAGTTTTACCTCGATGAGCCGGTGGACGTCATTCTACACGAGCAGCTTGGAGATTTTTTATTCGATGAGGCAATGGTGCCCAACGTCTGCGATCTACGCGACCGCCTGCTCAAACCAGGCGGACTGATTTTACCGAGTCAGTTCGAGCTATTTTGTGAACCTGTGACACTACATGACGACCGGCGCGTGCCCTACATTTGGGAACTCAACGACGTGCATGGATTTGATTTTACCAGCATGGAGCGAAATCGTCCAGAAGACGTGGATTACTACCGTATGTCGAGCTGTGACCTGGGTGTGGTGAAACAATTTTTGGGTGAACCCGCTCCGATCTTGGAAGTAGATCTACACACCATCACCGAGTCGATGTTACCATCGTTGGTCACGTTCACACGGAAAGTGACCAACGCTGGCCTGATCGATGGACTGGTGGTCTTCATGAAAGCCAAGGTGGATGACGATCTGGTGCTGAGTTCAAGTCCGCTGGATCCAGGCCGGGCGCCGCACTGGGGGTTTAGAATTCTACGCTTGGACCAAAGCCACGCCGAGATCGGCGATGAGCTGGATGTGTCTATCACCGTCAAAGACTGGGCCGACCCCGACACCTGGATGTGGACTTGTGAAAAACACTCAGCCTAGAAGCCGAGCTGGGGTCAACGTCCTTTTATTGAAGCTGATCCGAATGACACAGTATTGACAGTGTGGGCTCAGAACACTAAACTCACTTAGCTAATGAATATTACGATTTTCTAGCCAGACGGTTATTCTATAAGCTCAAATCCCCTTCCCCCCTAGGAACCCCGCTATCCTCTGCTTCGCACACCTCATGAACCCGACCCTACAAATCCCCCCCTCTAAAAGTTGAAACTCTTTATCGATATCGGCATCATCGTCATAACGGTACTGATGATGCTGACGGTCGGGCTTGACCTGAAAAGGAAGTCCCTTTCCGCCCTGCTTAAAAATAGGGCGAGTGTCACATTTCTACTTCTGTGCCACCTCGTCATCCCACCGTTAGTCGGTATTATCATCGTCTTGCTGATACCCATGCGTGCAGAACTTGCCGCCGCCATCCTGCTCCTGGCCGCTTGTCCGATCGGTGACATCGCAAACCTCTACACCATTATGGCACGGGGGAATCCCGCTCTATCCCTCACCTTGAATGCCATCACTTGCCTGCTCGCTCCCCTGAGTATGCTCCTCGTTTTCGCTGTATTAAATGTGATAGGATTAGAGCACACCTTCCTCGCTGTCCCCGCGTCGACCCTGCTTGGAAGACTCGCCCTGTTCTTATTCCTTCCCGTGACCATCGGTGCGCTGATAGCATTTAAGATGCACAACGTCGGCTGCCTAATAAGGCCCTTTCTACATCGCTTTGTCGGAATCGGCATTCTCATGATGCTCTCCGTCATCATTTATTCTCAATGGGAAACCGTTAAACAGAACGGGCTGCCTTTTGCCCTGACATGCTTCGCATTCATGACGGGATGCCTTAGCTGTGGGCTAGTTTGTAACCGGTTTCTGCGGCTGCCCCCATCAAGCGCTCACGCCTCGCTACTCTGCTTCCCGGTACGAAATGTAGGCGTGGCAAGCCTCATCGCCATCACATTGCTTGGCCGTATCGACTACGCCAGTGTAGCCGCCGTCTACTTTATAGTCGAAGTTCCTTTGCTCTTGCTTCTCGTTTGGATCCTCCGTTCGGGCTTCATCACTAGAGACTCATCAAAGTCAAAAATGCTCAAGCTGAATCCGCGATCATAAGTGCAGTTTCTTCTTGAAGTATCTCAACGTAGCGACGCGCTAGAGGTGAGGGAATGGGCTGGATAGGCAATGCTACTGAGAACTTGGCGTTAGGCATCTGCTGGCGCGTATGGAGTCGGCAGAACTGGTCCGCGAAGTAGTCGTTGTTACTGATGAAAGCGTGAGCCAGAAGAATGGCATTAGTATCGATCGCCATGAGATAGAGCGCCCGGTAATCATCGCACTGATGCACTTGTTGGATGGAACCCACCTTTACCCCGTCCTGCTTACACAGCTCATTAAGGTATTCTTCATAGACTAGAGGTAGATGCTGAGAGAGGAGAGGGTAGTTCACAAAGTCAGCGAGGCCCACCGCGTCTTTACTAAGGAGAGGATGATCCTTTCTAACCCACCAGAGAGCTTCCGTTTCTAACAGGCTAATGATTTCGATGTTTCTTTCTTTCTCGAGAACACTTTCGAGTCCGATAATTAAATCAAGTTCTCCGTCAGCCAAGAGATCCACCAAGCGCCTAACACTTCCGATAACCGTCGTGATTCCAACACTGGGATATTCATTGATGAAGCGTATGCCGATCTTAGGTAATAGAGTGTCGGCGACGGTGGGATTGAGACCCACACGTAGTGAGCCGTGGTCAAGGGAATCGAGTTGGGCGAGTTTGGGTTTGATCAACTCCACTCCTTTGAGTATCACTTTGAACTCTTTAAAAACCTGCTCTCCATGTGGGGTGGGGATCATCTGCTTTTCATGCCGCTGGAGAAGAGGCGCATCGTAGTATTCCTCTAGAAACTGGATGCTGCGAGTCAACGAAGAGGGGCTGATATGGATATCACGGGCTGCCTGCCGAATCCCTTTCGAGTTCACGACGGCAATGAAATGTTGGAAATGGCGAAGTTCAATCATTGTTCTCTAAAGAACAACACGATGATCTCTTAATAGCAACAACATCTTGTTTTTGTTGCTATGAAAGCAACGATTTATTTGTGAATATCATGTAAATAGAGCAAACGAATGATGTCGGGTTCGATTGCTCCTCAACGAGACCACCGCAAAAATGAAATCACTAGTCATCTAAAAACAAGCCAACAAATAATAATAATAATGAATCCATTAACCATAAAAATAAATACACGCATCAGGCGCACCGTATCGGTGGCAGCAGGACTGATGTTTACGCTAAGCGCCGCGGCGAAGGACAAGAAACCTAACATCCTAGTCATTTGGGGTGATGATGTAGGAATCCAAAACATCAGCGCCTATCACCGAGGCATGATGGGAGGAAGCACGCCCAATATTGACCGTATTGCCAAAGAAGGCGCCATAATGACAGACGCCTATGCCCAACAGAGCTGTACCGCTGGCAGAGCATCCTTTATCCTTGGCCAACATCCATTCCGCACAGGTCTTCTAACTATCGGCATGCCAGGAGCCAAAGGAGGGATCAGCGAAAAAGACCCAACCATCGCTGAACTCCTCAAAAACCACGGCTACGTCTCGGGCCAATTTGGCAAAAACCACTTAGGTGACCGCGACGAGCATCTTCCAACAAACCATGGATTTGATGAGTTTTTTGGAAACCTCTACCATCTCAATGCAGAGGAAGAGCCAGAGTCTGAGTTTTATCCAAAAGACCCTGAATTTCACAAAAAGTTTGGCCCGCGTGGCGTACTCAAAGCGACCTCCGATGGAAAAATTGAGGACACCGGCCCCCTGACGCGTAAGCGTATGGAAACAGCTGATAATGAATTCCTCGCAGCAAGCCTAGATTTCATTGATAGAGCTCATAAAGCAGACAAAGCATTTTTTGTCTGGCACAACTCCACCCGGATGCACGTTTGGACTCACCTAAGTGAAAAATACAAAGGTAAATCTGGATTCGGTCTGTATGCCGATGGTATGATGGAACTCGATGACGGAGTAGGCACTCTACTTAAAAAACTCGATGACCTCGGAATTGCCGATAATACGATAGTGATCTTCAGCACCGATAATGGGGCTGAGAAGTTCACTTGGCCTGACGGTGGAACCACTCCATTTCGCGGAGAAAAAGGAACCACTTGGGAAGGTGGATTCCGTATCCCAATGATGGTAAAATGGCCCGGACACATCAAGCCAGGCACCGTGATTAACGATATATTCTCCCAAGAAGATTGGTTACCTACTCTACTTGCCGCAGTGGGAGAAACCGATGTTAAAGAGAAGCTTCTCAAAGGTCACAAAGCCAACGGAAAAACATTTAAAGTCCATCTCGATGGCTACGATCAATCTGATCTACTTGCTGGAAAAGGCCCAGGAAAACGCGAGGAAATCTTCTATTTTGATGCAGGAAGTAACCTCAATGCCATCCGTTATAAAGATTGGAAAATTCACTTTACGATCATGGAAGGGACCATTAACGAAGCTTACCGTAAAACTCCCAGCTGGCCTCTCATTATCAACCTTCGTATGGATCCCTATGAAACCGGGCCAGACTCAGCGCTGTATATTCGCCAGTTCTACGCAGATCAAATGTGGATGTTTGTTCCAGCCCAAGCTGCCGTGCAAAAATTCCTAACCACATTTAAAGAATACCCTCAGCGACAAGAAGGAGGCTCACTCAGTATCGAAGCTGTTATTAAGACAATGAAATCTGGAGCTAGCCGCCAGTAATTACTGGCCCTTCTATCTTATACGCATTCAAGAAAATACCGGCCAGTTCCCCCTCCTCCTGAGTATCTGAGCAAGCTCCTCCCACACTTAAAGGAATTGAAGGTGACGAACTGATCAACTACATACATCTATAGGTCGCGTTCGACTTGATCGGACGCGCCCTATTTTTTAAGCCTAATCAAATTCCA
>JBLHQF010000094.1:0-10144 GCA_047624885.1 Cryomorphaceae bacterium
CACGTTTTCCCAGGGTAGCGATAGTTTATTTTCAGAAGTTATAGGCATTATAGATAATGTTGATTAATGATAATAATTAAATGGATGAATACTCAAGTATGAGTCGGACAACACAGTTTTTATTCATTAGAGAATAAACTGTCAAATAGTAAAACCAGAGGTCGTTAGGTTTCTGTTAGAAATCCTGACCTTGAATTCACCAATGCTCTGCCCTCCATTTGATCAATTTTCTAATTAGTAACCCCTAAGGAAGCGCGCGTGGACTGTCATGATTTGTGACTCCTTGGAGCTGTGTAGGGCTGAAATGTAAACTGTTGCGGAAATTTCTGCTTCACCCCGAGCCATATCTCGCCTAGTCTCACCAACCATGAAGCTAATTTACTTCTTTCTACTCACATTCGCGTCGCTCGCACTGGCCCCTCATAGTCATGCGCAAGTGCAGAATACTGCTGGGCAGAAGGTGAGACCCGGCTCGATTTTTCTCTCTGGATACTCAGCCATCAATGAGGCGGAAAAACTAGAGGCTGCTGAAAAGTATAAGGATGCTTGGAATAAATATCACCAAGCCATGCGCTACTACAAGACACTCGATAACAATTATCCAGAATGGAAGAAAACGCTCGTTAATATTAGGATAGAGAGCACTAATAAGTGCATCGCCCGCGTGGAGCCACTAGCGCAGAAGGAACAGCTTGCAAAGCAAGAAAAATACAAAAAATACGTCGAGTCTAACACCTCTGAAAATGGTATTCCCAGCCCTAACTTACCTCAGCTAACTGGTAGAGAACAGCAACGCGTAGCTGACCTCAGCTCGAAGGAAAAACAGTATAAAATCCTGCTGAACAAAACACGCCGCGAACACAAAATCCAGACTAGCAAGCTCAACCAAGAGATAGAAAACCTCCAGGCTAGCTTAAATAAAGCAGCCCAAGGAATGGGTGTAGAAAACTCTCAGGCCAAGATCCTCAACGACCAAATCCGCAAGCTCCAAACACAACTAAGATCTTCTCATCGACAGTCCAAATCTGCTCAGAAAAAAACCATCGAGACGCTAGACAAGCTCACTCGTGAGCGTGCCCAGCTCGCCACTGCTCCGCTTAAAAAAGACATCGAAAAGCTCGCCCAGGACAAGCAACGACTTGAGGACGAGCTAGGCGGAATCGTGAGGATTCACCAGAAACTCAGAGAAAAACACAAAAAACTCGCCAAAGAAAGGAACGAAATACTCGGTGAACTGAAACTACACGAAGGTGCCTTAAAGAAAAAGACTGCCGACCTCGAAAAGTCCAAAACCGCTAGCCACAAAGTAGTGAAAGCTCTGCGAGACCAGATCAAGGCTCAGGACACACAAATTTCCGGACTACGCGGGCAAGTCACCGCTCTCAACGCCGAAAACCAAGGTCTCCGCACCCAGCTCAATAGTGCAAATGAGATCAATGCTGAGCTCACTCAGAACCTCGCATCTGTCACACTAGAGAGAGACAAGCTTTCCGAGCTGCTCGACCTCAGCGATGGGGACCGCACTAAAAAAACCATTAAGGAAGCCCTCCGTCTGGGCGAAGAACTTAGAGAAGCACAAAACTCAATCAAGGAGCTCCAGGCTAACCAGAATGTGGCTCAGGACCGAATCAACCGTGCAGAGAACAAGCTAGTAGTTGCGAAAAACAAAATCATTAATCTTCAAATCCAGAACACCAGCTACATCAGACGCATTGGCTCACTAGAAGAAAATCTCAGAACCACTAAGGAGCAGCTTGAAAAGCGCATGGCCAATGGTGCTAAGAACCCCCTTCAGGCTGAAGAGGTAAGAACACTCAAGACGGCGCTCAAGCGCATCACTACTCAGCTAGAGCGCAGAAAGCAAGCCGAGCAGATCCTCATCGCAGAATATCAAAAGGCGAACATTAATAACCCAGGACTGACCAATGCCATCGTAAATCTAACAAAAAGCAACGTCACTCTAACAGCCAGAGAAAGCCAAATGCTCAAGGAGCAAGCCGACACGGATAAGTTTACTATCAAAGGCTCAACATCACCAGAGGCCAGACAGGCAGCTAAAGTGAGGTCACAAAACCAAATTGAGTCACTAGAATCTCTCGCCAGACGCTGTGTGGAAAAGGGCAGCCTACAAACGGCCAAAGACATCTTCGATGAAGCCTATGACGCTCACGGTCACCACTACCCATTCTTTATTAACCGTGGTGTCGTGCGCGTGCAGATGGGTGAATTTATGGAGGCCGAGGAGATCTTTGAATCTGGCTCACAGCTCAAAGAGAACAATGCTTACACTCACTTCATGCTAGGCTATTGCAGATTTAAATCTAGCGATGATGTCATGGCTAAAAAGTCTCTGGAGGCTGCCGTCCACATCCGCCCAGACTACACGGATGCTTACATCTATCTGGGACTCATCGCCCATGCTGATGGGAATAACAGCAAGGCAAAGGATTACCTCACTAAAGCAGTTAGAATAGACCCTGAGCATAAGGAAGCACAGTTCAACCTCTCGCAAATCCTCCACTTGCTAGGTGAAGAAACCAAGGCTCGAGAAGCCTACAACAACGCTCTCAGAGCCGGGCTTCCGCCAAATTTCGAATTTGAGAAGAAAATAGGAATTAAGAAAAGCTCTCTAGTAGATTGAGCTAACCCAGGAAACACCAGCATCAAGACCATGCACCTCTAACGCATGGCGGTGAGTAGAGCCTGTTTTTCGCGTGTCGCGGCTAAGGTGAGGATAGTCAAAAAAACCGCTCCTGCTAGGATTGCGAAGACTGGTGGCAGCCCGTGTGCGATAGGCATAAACCCTAGAACTAATGCGGTGCCGGCAGCGATCAATGCATACGGAAGCTGCGTCATCACGTGCTCCTGTGGTGAGACTCCGCAGGCGAATGCAGACACAATGGTAGTGTCTGAAAATGGCGAACAATGATCCCCGAAAACCGCCCCACTGAACACCGCAGCGATGGCGGCAGGCAGCAGACCTATCTCATTTCCAGCTAAGTCTAGATAGGCAGGTATAGCGATCGGCATCAGCAGCGCCATCGTCCCCCAGGATGATCCCGTGACGAGAGCCATCACCGCGCCTGTGACGAATATAGCTGCTGGCAGATAGTGCACAGGAAAATGTGTCCCAAGCGCAGAGGCAACCCATTTACCAGTACCTAGCTCGCTGATGACGCTACCAAATGTCCACGCTAGGACCAGCAAAAGAACTGGCTGAAGCATGGAGGAGACTCCTAACCTCACCGTCTCCCGCAGCTCTCTGCGCTTACTTTTCGGAAAGAAAACACAGGCCGCAAAAAGCCCGATGAGTGCCCCAAGCGTCAGTGCGTAAGGACCAGCATTACCACTAAATGCATCTGAAAGTTTAGCACCAGTGATCGGGAATAGCGTGGCAGTTTCCCATGTGTAAAACAGGATGAGTATAGCAACCGAAAGAATAATGATAGGAATGAGCGCCACTCTAACAGGAGTCATCACTTTACTTGTAGAGCTGTGTTCAGCTTCGTTCACCGGTATTGATTTAGCTCGCTTCATAGGCCCTATATTCCATTTTCGAATGATGACTAAGGCGAGAAAAATGAGCGTGAATAGACAGTAGAAATTATTAGGTATGGACTGAAAGAACAGCTGATACGCACTATCCTTCACCTGAGAATAAGGCCGGATAGCCTGCTCGATCAATGATAGCTGAGTAGCGATCCAAGTGGAAATAAAGGCGATACAGGCTACCGAACTAGAAGTGGAGTCCACGATGTAGGCAAGCCGCGCTCTGGGGACACTGAGCTTATCCGCGAGGGGTTTTGCAATCCGCCCGAGGAGCAAGGAATTTGCCAAACCATCGAAAAAACAAAGTAGACCCAGCCCCGCAGTAGTCGCCTCTAGACTGCGCTGCGGGTCACGTTGCTTTTTCCCTAACAGCTTATTCGCTAGGGTCTCAAATCCACCAGATTTTTCAATCACTAGCGCAAAAGCCCCGAGGATCAACGTAAAGAGGATCGCCCCGATGTGCCATGATCCTGAGAAAGCTGGGAAGAAATGCTTTTCTGTTAGAGTAGTGACCGCTCGGAAAAAATTACCCCCTGTTAGAAAAATCACCCCGGTGAAAGCACCAAAGAACAAACCCACAATGGCCTGGTGTGTGAGCAGAGTCAGCAGCAAAGCGACCAACGCTGGCCAGAGCGCCCGCAGAACTGAGGATTCAGCAGTCGATGAATAACTCGCAAGCACAATGGTCAGGAAGAGAATGCCCGCGAGCGAAAGATAGGTGATTGAGGATTTAGATTTCTGCACGGCTAGTTAATGGTTAGATAGTCTCTAGAAAATTTACTTCAGTGATTTTATATAGGCGATGATGTCTTCCAGATCTTGAGCGTTGATCACTCCCTCAAAGCTTGGCATAGAGGCTTCGTATCCTTTGGTGATCACCTTCTCTGGCTTGAGAATAGACTCAAGGATAAAGGCAGTATCATGACGCTTCGAGATACCATTAAGTGCCGGCCCATTGAGTTTTAGATTTTTCACAGAATGGCAAGTAGCGCAGGCATACTTTTTGAAATGCAATTTCCCTTTGGCTACATCGCCTTTAAATAGTTTCTGTTCTTTCTCGGGTTTTGATAGGCCCGCGAGTTCTTTAGCACCAGGCTTCTTCAGGTGAATCGGATTAGTGCTGATCTCCAGCAGAAATATAACGTCCTTATACTTCACAGAAAGTATCAGCCTGAGGATAGAACTCTGAAATAGATCAGCGGTAATGAAGGTTATTTGTTTGCGGTCATCTGAGAGACTCGCCGCGTAATCGATACCGTGTTCTCCAGGGCGACCATCCCAGCGAAAATGACCTGATCCGTATTTAGCAGTCCGCTTAATGTTCCATGCTTTTATTTCTGAAGCAGGCAGCATCAATTTTATTTCTGGGTCGATCGGTTTAGAAAAGGTGAGCGTGATTTTATTTTTTTCTACATCGATCGTTTGAGGATTTGGTATCGGGGAGACTTGCTCTACCTCACACAAGCCCATGATTTTAGCCGTATCAGGCTTATAACCAGAAATACCAAGACCCACACCATAGAGCTTGCCATTTTTAGGGTGCGTCGCGGCATTGAGTATCGGGTAATCTAGCTGCACAGGAAGCCTAACAGAAAAGGGTGACTCTTGGTTCATTCCCTTAAGAGCAAACAGACGACCATTCCAGGATAAGTTAGTGAACTGATCCGGGAAGTCGGGAAATCGTTGTTTAGATAAAATCGTGAAATCTGCTGCTGAACGGTTTGATGCATACGGAAACCATAAGGCAGGTTGTTTATGCGCTCTCTTGCGGTGATTTGTAGGATCAAACCCAAAGGAAGGGATCGTAGCATCTAGCTTATAAATTGGCGTGCTTGGAGTGAAGCGCCCCTGTTGATCAGATGCAAAAATTTGCCCCTTACCGTCTCTACCAATAAATGGGATACGTAACCCATCAGCAAGAACCACAGCATCTCCCCCACCAGCCGGTAGGCGAAGGACAGCACCTCGGTGTAGCGAACATTCATCCTTATTTTTCACAGGAACCTTACGGATCCCGCCCTTGGAAATAATAAAATCGCCATTTGGCTCCACGATCAATGAAGTAGAGAAATCCCGAGTGTGCAGTGTCTGAATGAAAGCATCTGAGGCGCATTTATAAAAATCAAATACCCCGTCGTTATCTGTATCTACTAACTCTGTGACCTGATCCCTACCTAATACGAATATTTTATCTTTGCTGGTAATGCTTAGGCTCATCGGCTCATAAAGCCCGCTCGCCACCCGCGCCCAAGTAGCAGTTTCTTTATCGATATCCTCCACGCGCCACACATCTCCATCCAAAGTCGTGATGAGCGCGTTTCCATTGGAAAGAAAGCCGATGTCAGTCAGGCGGATAGGCCTTCTGGACGGATTATCATGCGGGACGGTGATGTTCCGCACTTTAATAGGGAACGCTTTCTGCGCATGGAGAGAAGTGATCTCCATGCTTTTCATAAGCGGATCTGTTAGAAAGAAAGACTGGTTTCCTGCTTCGCTAGAGGTAAGTTTTTTAGAGAGTATAATGCGAACAATACGCTTTTTATTTTGCGGTTTCAGTTCTAACAGACTCCCCCTTTTCTTATCGGGAATCAGCTTATATTCAGAAGAACCACTCACAGAAAGGTGAGGAAATAGAGCCGCTTTTTCACCCGTTGAAATGAGAATACACTCATCACTTGGACCGACCTCTATGACCCTTACTATCGTGCCTGAGTCAACTGCCCTGATAGATTCCTGGATCTTCGTTTCACTGATCTGATAGTGGAGAACGGGATTTCCATCCTTGAGAGAAATACCAACCCAACGCGCCAGCTTTCTAGGCATTCTGCCTAACTTTTCTCCAGCTGAATTTGATACCCCCTCCCGTGGGTCCCCGAAAAGTGAGTCCCCTGTTCCCACACCAGCTAATTCTGGGGAGCTAGAAATAATCGATCCTAAGAGCTGCGGCGGACGCTTAGACTTCGTATTGCGATCTGGATAGGAGGTTCCCGCCATCGAATCTAAAGTGATTGGTGATTTCCCATTAGCTGCCTCCCAAATAGCTGAGTAACGCATCAGGTCTGGATCAAAGCATGCATAAAGGTCATGACCTAGTCTCAGAACCACTCCACGACGCGTTCTATTCTGTTTATTTTTCTGTTCCACTACAAGTGCCGTTCTCAGAAACGGTTGTGAATCTTCCCAGAATGGTGCGGCTGTGACTTGATGCTCAGCTTGTATTTTCGCTGAGCTACTATGCAGTGAGAACCAGTCCAGACGAGAGCAACTCTTAGACTTCGTTGGCTTTTGAGGGTTCACGAAAGCAAGTGCTGTGACTGCTGCTAAAGATGGCTTAGTCACCACTTCACCAAAACCTAATGACCCCATCTCAAGTTTCAACCAAGTAGCTTGATGGAGTTTGATCGTATCTACTTTCCAGCTATCACTTCTACCGATTCCGTTTTTATTCACCATCCATCCTTTTCGAGTCTTGAGCGCAACATGCATATGAGAAGTCGCAGAGTTTCTCGTGCTCAGCTTCACTTTGCTATCAGCAGCACTCAGATCAAGCGTATGAGCAAACTGGAATGCTAGTGCCGTCTTACCACCAGTCAGTCCATTCCAGACATAGTGAGGGTCATTTGGTTTCTCGGGGTGAAATGATAATTTATAATTCTCAGCACCCTCACCATGACGGCTCAGGGATAGAAATGGAGACATTGTTAGATCCGCTGTAGAAACAGGCACATGAGGCTTCACTTCACGGAAGTCTTCACGAAAAATAACAGTTTCACCCTGTGAAGGAAGCAGTGAGAGAAAAGAGAGAGCGATAAATAACCGAAGCATGGGTGTATCTTACAGCCCTAAGATAAAATATCTACCATTTTCAGAAGTAGATTGTCTACCTGAACAGCAGATCTCACAGGATTCAGATCGATATAAGCCTCATACATCCGCACATAAGCCACAAACTACTCACGCTCCACATCACCAAAGATAAATCTCCTATCTACCACCCTCGAAACCACATGATAATGAGCGGATCTCCACTTTCCCTCCACCCATGGTGCTAGTAATCGCGCCTTCGCCATAGACCTAACTTAGCAACTCTCATTCAGGAGGGAATCTTTCTCTCCCGATGGGTGTGGAAAACTTTCTAAAATCTTCCTGAAATACCCATCCAAAGAAAGTCTTTAGTGGTGTCATTAGCAGCCTGATGGAGCTTCATATTAAAATCACTATCAATACTTAATAAACGCTCAAAAAATCGCATTTCCTTGCCGTTAAAGGTTGACTCAGAATCAGATTTTGTAAAATTTTCATGGACTACTTTAACCTTGGAAACACAAGCCTTCACGAGAACTTCTTCGCCCCGCTTAAGCAGATTTATCCTCAATCTTCGAAGCAATATGACTGCACCAGTATATCTGATTTAGACTTCGCTAAACTGGGAACGCTCCGCTGTATTTCACACACAACCACTGGCCATGAATTCATCCAGCACCACGGACTTGAAACTAATGATTTTTATGAAGTGAGCCACTTCTTCAAAGCTCTTAAAAGTAAACGCCGTCTCGCAAATCTCATTTCGATAAACTCTTTGCTCAATGAGCATTCAAAACCTCTCCTTCCTGATGCCTTTGCTCCTGTCCCTGAGTTAGCAAATTTTGATATCTACGCAGGCGATGGGCACTATCAAAAGGCATCCTGTTTTGATAAAACCATAGAGGGCAAAAAGCGAGCTACAGGCCACTTTTTTAGACTCGATTTACGCAGCCATCATCTAGACTACATCAGTTTAGAAAAAAGAGACCTCGGCAAGAAAAAGAAGCACGACGCAACGATCATTAAGGAAGCTGATCCAGAAGCTCTGCGCAATCATGCCCCTAAAGGTAGGCAAGTCATCTATTGTTGGGATAAAGCCTGCATAGATTACCTACAATGGTCAAAACTCAAACACAACAACGGTATCTATTTTATCACTCAAGAGAAATCTAATAGTGCCGCAGAACAGATGAGCAACAACCTCCATGACGCAGCAGATCCGCGTAATGAAGGAGTCGTTACAGACTGCTTTGTCGGAACTGCTGGGCGCATGATGCGGCGGATCATCTACATTGATCCCCGTGACGGGAAGCGCTACACCTATATTACCAATGAACTCACTCTACCGGCCTTCGCATTAGTGCTTATTTACAAAATACGCTGGGACGAAGAAAAGGTATTCTATCAGCTCAAAAGTAAATTTCACGAGCGTAAATCCTGGGCTAGTTCAGACACGGCAAAGCAAGCTCAAGCCTACTTCCAATGCCTCGCCCACAATCTAGCGTTGCTCATAGAAGAAATAATAAAACAGCACGAAAATCTAGAAGATGAAATAGAAATAAAGAAAAAAGAAGGCAGATCCAAGCATCTGAAAAACCGAGAAGGGGAGCCTCTGACAGCGAACAAAAACTATATCAACCAAATCATCGAGCGCGCCAGTCACAGGACGCAACGTTTCATCCGCTGGCTGCGACACCAGCTTTATCGACAAGTTCCCTGGAGTGAATCTATGCGGTTATTGAAGATATCTTGGCTGAAAAATCCAACTTAGTTTTCCACACCCATCTATTGTCTTATTATGTGAGAAAATCCATCCTAGTTTTCCACACCGATCTTCACATCCACGGAAGCATTAGAAATGAATACCAGCCCGCACGCCGGCAATGACGCGGATGCCGGGGCTAACGTCGAAGCCCTCGCCCACGAGGAGTTGCACGCTCGGAGTAATCCAGAGGTTTTTGCGGGGATGCCAGCGGTAAAAGCCCTCGATGACGCCCTGTACGTCGTGGTCGCTATCAGAACCGCGACCAATACCGGCAGCGAGCCCTATATAGTCTTGCTCACCCCAAGGGAAGCCCATGCCGGCACTGAGTAATTGTTGGACGTTAGTGGCGGCGCCGTCGGACCAAGCGGCACGGGCGAAGAGGCGGGTGCCATCGCTGCGGAGTTTCCGCTCGTAGGTGAGAGAAAGGCCCTGTCCATCGGGGGTCCCAATCTCACCGACGGCATCGCTATGCCAGGCCAGCAATTGAACGCGGCGGGAGAGCTTGTTGCTGTTCTCGTAGTCATAGGCGAACTGGATGGCGTGAAAGAAGTCACCTGAAGCGAAGTTAAAATCGACTTGGGAGTCTTCCTGCGTGCCTTGAACGGTGGTGGAACCGAGGCCGACACTGAAGCCGTTGTCCAAATTGAGGAGAGCGGTGACTCCTGCTCCGAAGCGAGGAAAGGCAACCACTGGGTTGGCGGAGAAAGCCCGGTTGAGAAAAGACTTTTTTCCGCTGGCAAGCTGGTGGCCGCCGAACTGACTATCAATCTTCATTTGGCCATAACGAAGCTCCAAGCTTGGCTCCTCGAAGACATGGCGGAAGTAGAGGTCGGGAACCTCCAAGCCACTGTCGCTGAAGCCACGAACGACTCCCCAGAGAGAGCCTATGTCGGGCCCGATTTCCGATGGCGCGGTGCTCCCATAAGCATGGCGATGACGGACGCGGAAGCGCAGCTGGGTGGGGTTTTCCACCCACCGCTGGCCGATGGACCAGAAGCCCTGGAATGTGAAGTCGCCAGAAGCGCC
>JBLHQF010000095.1:0-10064 GCA_047624885.1 Cryomorphaceae bacterium
GATAAGAAATGGAGATTGAGGGTGGCCAGCATCTTCTTTTAGTGATTTCTCTATGAGTTCTATTCCTATCCCTTTTTGACCGTGGCGGATCAGTTGAATTCCAGTAATCAGACCTTCATTTACACCACTTACGGGACCAAAGATACCAACGCCGCCGACACCTTTCAGAGAACCATCAAAATCTTTCCAATCATCCTCGGTAGATTCACCCTCTTTATATTCAAACGCTACGAGTGCTCGTTTTTTATTCTGTGGCTCTACTAACCCTAGTAAGTAACAGTTTTCGTTGTTACGCCTAAAAGCCAATATTTTGATTACTTTGGAATCCTTATGTGGTTGGGGAACTTCATATTTTTCAGCTAGTTTTAATAATTTATCCACTTCCAGAGCAGAAGCACATGACGTGACGATGAATAATAATAAAGCAGCAATAATCTTCATAAAGTTGATGGTATAAAACTAAATAATATAGTCAATCATCCTCTAGGATGAGATCTTGATAAATGAAAGATCGATAGTTTCGAATGGGTTAAGTCTATTTGGTGTGCTTCTTTTATCCAATTGCCTCTTTACATCTAAGTCACATGTTAGACTCTGATCTGAGAAACGTGCACCTAATGAAGAACGAACTAAACATATTTAATGACATCGTAGATGAGCTGCTGAAGCTAGAAGATGTTGATCCTGTCGTAAGGCTGGGTGCCCCGGAGGAGATGAAGCAGAAATTTGATATTGCTGTGGGTGATGAGCCTATGGCTGAGTCGGATTTCCGGGCTGTTTTAGGGAATGTGGTTCTCAACACGCCACGTACTGCAAGCCGCTCATTTTTTAATCAACTTTTCGGTGGAAGGAACCCAGCTGCCACGCTTGGTGAGTTGCTCTCTGTGATGCTAAATATAAGCATGTACACCTACAAGGTAGGTGGTCCGCATGTGGGGATAGAGACTGAGCTAGTGCAGCAGATCTGTAAGCGGATAGGATATTCAGAAGAGGGCAGTGGTGGGACGTTTGCACCCGGGGGATCGATGTGTAATTTCATGTCAGTCATCATGGCGCGTGATGCCTATGATTCTGAAATAAAGAACATGGGAGTGCGCAAGCAACTCGTCATTTACACCTCGCAAGATGCTCACTACTCGATCACTAAAAACGCGACGTTTTCTGGAATAGGCAAAGAGAATGTGCGGTATCTACCAGTCAATGATCTGGGACAAATGGAGACAGATCTGTTAGATAATTTGATCGCTGAGGATAAAGCGAATGGTCTTCATCCATTCCTTATTAATGCGACCGCAGCCACAACAGTTCTAGGATCATTTGATGATATAGACACACTTGGTGACATTGCTAAAAATCACAACTTATGGCTACACGTAGATGGTGCTTATGGAGGGAGTGTGATTTTCAGTGAGAAACATAAACACCTTTTAAAAGGCGTAGAAAAGTGTGATTCATTCACCATTAATCCGCACAAAATGTTAGGCACACCATTATCGTGTTCTATTTTTGTCACCAAGCATAAGCAACAACTATTCGAGTCCTTCTCACAGGATGCAAGTTACCTTTATCAGGGTGATAATGATGATTACAACCTTGGCAAAACATCGCTCCAATGTGGTAGAAGAAACGATGCCTTCAAATTCTGGACACTCTGGAAATCCGTTGGAACTAAAGGCCTAGAGAAGATAATTGATCAGCTTTATCACCTGGCTGATGTGGCAAGAGACTACGTGGAAAATCATCCAGACTACACCCTTTACAGCTTTAAGGAATCCACCGCGGTATGCTTTAACTACAAGGACATCCCACCAGATAAGATCTGTAATGCTTTGTCTGAAAACGGTGAACTTATGGTCGGTTATGGTTCGTTTAAGGAAGACACTTTTGTTAGATTCGTTACCGTGAATTCTCGTCTAACAGAAGGTGATATCATTAGATTTTTTGAGAGGTTTGAGAAGTTTGCAGAAAGCCATTATTTCTAATCAGATGATGTGATTCATGATAGATATTATGTGGATCATCCGTCTCTATGTTTAGACTTTAAAATATTTTTCCTTTCGATAGGGGTTCCGCTGTTAGGAAAATCTAGGGTCAAAAAACTAATCCATAGAAAATAATAATATGAATATTTTAGTAAACGGAATGGGAAATATTGGCACTACGCTGGTGCATTTGTTAGTGAAATATTCCGAGCTTCTGGGCATCGAAAAAACTTACCTCTACAAACGCTCGGTTCATACTTGGAACGAAGCGGAGAGGGGATACATAGAGAGTTTGGGGGTGATTATTTGCTCGGGAGAGAATATAGAGAATTTATTGTGTCTTGATGAGGTGATCAGTGAAATAGATTATATTTTCGAGGCCGCTGCAAACGGAGTAGGACTCGCCAATTTAGAGAAATATCGGCAATTGCCGCGCCTCAAAGGAAGTGCGGCCCAAGGGAGTGAAAAAGGCTTCGGAATTCCCTTCATGAGCGGCGTCAATGATGCGCAGATAAGAGGGGAGAAGTTCGTGAATGTCGTCTCTTGTAATACCCACGGAACTGCCGCGATTCTCAGCACTTTTACAGGACAGGCATTACAGAACCTCAAACGCGCTGATATCGTCGTGGTGAGGCGATCTGAGGATATTGGTAATCACACTCGTTTAGTCTCAGGAAACGTCGTAGCGAGGCATCTTAGCCAAGAGACGGGAACTCACCATGCTATCGATGTGGTGGATATGTATCTGACTGTTGGCATCGACTGCACACTGACCTCATCAGACATCACCACACCTAGCCAGCTGATGCATTCCGTTCGGTTTAACATCGAGCTTAACGAGCCTCTAACAAAAAGTATCGATGCTCTTATCGATACCAATCCTTATGTTGCTAAGACGCTAAAATTTGATTCTAACGTGATTTTTGAACAGGGGAGACGCTATGGGTTTCAAGGTCGGCTCTACTCACATGCCATCGTGGTAATGGATAATTTTCTCCAGACCGAAACCAGCCTTAAAGGCTGGGCATTCGTCCCCCAAGAAGGTAACAGCATCCTTTCTACCCTCCACGCATTCATGCTACAAATGGAGCTAGATAATTCATATGAATTGATACAACAAATTCAAAAAGAGTTACTTAGGGGTAATTGGTGATAATATCAGCAATAACCATTCGAGCTTTTTTGGGCTCTGCGAGCCGTTGATTGGTCATTGGTTGATTAGTCATTGGTCCAGCATGATGAACTGGGAATGATGAAACCCGGAATGATGAAACCCGGAATGATGAAAAATCTCGCGAGCTAAATGTTTCATCATTCTGGTAGCGAAGAATCCGACCAATAACTAATGACCACTCAACCAATCAATGGCTCGCAGAGCCACCGAACCGCTCTTTCACCTATGATGTGTGATACTGATTAAACCTTCGCCGGTGTGATGCTGAGCACTTTTTCTACGATCTTTGCCGGGGTAGGGAGCTGCTCGTTTTCTACATATTTGGAGTAGATGGCTGGGGCGTCCAAGGTGGTGACGCGTTTGATGGGCGCATCTAAATAATCGAATGCGTATTCTTGGATCAGTGTGATGATCTGTGCTGACACTCCACAGAATGGTTTACTTTCATCCACCATGACTGCGCGGTTGGTTTTCTTCACCGAGTTGATGATCGCGTCTTGGTCCAATGGACGGATTGAGCGGAGGTCTACGACTTCTGCGCTTATACCATGCTCCTCTTGGAGGATTTCTGCTGCCGCTAGGGCTTGGAGGGTTGAGCGTCCGTGTGAAACGAGCGTTACGTCTGTTCCCTCACGCTTGATGTCAGCCACTCCGAGTGGAATAGTGAAATCTCCATCTGATGGATCAGGGACGGGCCCTTTATTACCGTAAAGCAGGGTGTTTTCCATCACGTAAACAGGATCATTATCACGAATAGCTGTCTTCATTAGTCCCTTAGCATCAGAAGGTGTTGCGGGTGAAACTACTTTTAGGCCAGGAAATGATGCGAATAGTCCTTCTGGGGTGTGTGAATGTGTCGCGCCTACATTAGTACCGCCGTTTGCTGGGCCTCGGACAACGATGGGGCAGTTGCATTTTCCGCCGGACATGTAGCGAACATTTGCAGCATTATTCACTAATTGATCAAATGCCACGGAGTGGAATGACCAGAACATGAGCTCCATCACTGGGCGGACACCGAGCATGGATGCTCCAATTCCCATCCCAATGAAACCTGCTTCTGATATAGGCATGTCGACAATACGCTTGTCTCCCCATTTTTCCCAGAGCCCTTTAGTTACTTTATAGGCTCCATTATACTCGGCTACTTCTTCGCCTATGATGACAACGTTTTCGTCGCGTGTGAGCTCTTCGTCAAATGCTTCGCGTAGTGCGTCCCTGTATTCTATTTCTCTCATGTGTGTAAAAAAGTTAATCGTTGAAAAAGTGGCGACCTGTGTTGCCGGATTCGGTGTTATTATCGACCTCCCAGTAGACATCATCAAAGATGGATGAGAGCGGTGGTGGGTCTGCAGCATCTGCAAATGCGACTGAATCTGCTGCTTCCTTTTTAGCCTGCATATCTATTTCTTTAGCAGATTCTTCGGTGAGTATGCCTTCTTCGATCATGCGGACTTTCCAGAGGTTCACTGGATCGTGGTTCTTTTTGTATTCGGTAATTTCCTCTGGGGTGCGGTATTTCTTGTGATTAGCGTCTGCTACGGAGTGTCCGAAATAGCGGTAAGTAGTGATCTCTAGAATGGTCGGTTTAGACTCATTATGTGCGCGGTCAATGGCTACCTGGGTCTTGGCACGGACTTCATAGATGTCTTCACCATTCACGACGTCCCAAGCCATATCATAGGCTTCAGCGCGCTGGGCGAGGTTGTCCTTGTAGGCACTGGAGCGACTCTGGCTGGTTCCCATGGAGTAGCCATTATTCTCGATGATATAAATAACAGGGATGTTATGTAGCTCAGCGATGTTGAGCGATTCGTGGAAGGCGCCCTGATTGATGGCTCCGTCTCCTAGGTAACAGAGGCAGCAGCCTTTAAGTCCCTTATATTTCAGACCATAAGCGAGCCCAAGACCAAGCGGAGTCTGACCGGCGACGATGCCGTGACCACCCCAGAAGTTTTTGTCTGGGTCGAAGAAGTGCATTGATCCACCTTTGCCCTTAGAGCAACCAGAATACTTGCCAAATAGCTCAGCCATACATTCATTCATGTTCATGCCGCAAGCGAGCGCGTGGGCGTGGCAGCGGTAGGCGGTGATGACGTGGTCGTGCTCTCCGCAAAGAGATATAGTGCCTGTAGCCACGGATTCCTGACCGATGTAGAGGTGTAGAAAGCCACCCATTTTCCCCTGGGAATATGGTTTTTGAGTTCCTTGCTCGAAACGACGCATCCTAGTGAGAGTGCGATAGATTTCAATCTTGTCCTCTGGGGTAAGTTTTTGGTTGATGTCGTGTCCGGAGTAATCCGGAGCTGTGGGGGTCATATTCATAATAGAAAAATGGTTTGATGATTAGTGAAAAGATGCGTCTACGCAGTCTGCTTAGTTTGCTTAGCGAGCTTGAATTGGGTCGCTTTTTGGATACTCGGTATGCTCATTGCAGCTAAGAAGAAACAAGTTCCTAGGGTGTTGGCGACAAGACTATTTCTAAAGAATGTCCAAGTAGGTGTGGCGTGTGTTGGGACTAATGGTGAGCCAGTCCACATGCACTGGATGTAGCCGTCCAGTGTCTTGGCATAAACTGGATCTCCGAAAAATGAGACTGTGTTGGTGATCAGATAGAATGTAGCTGCTCCTAGGACTGTGCCTAGGATGAGCTTTACGGGGGACTTGCCAGCAAACCTGAAGCCTATAGCCGCAATCACTACGAAAGCAAGTAGAGTCACGAGTGTGGCGGAGTGGAATGGGTAGCCTTGGATCATGTTGACAATAGGGGTAGAGATCAGCCAGACCATTAAGGCAGTGGGGAGCATCCATTTATTAGACTTCCAGAATGCTGCGCCACAGAACAGTAGGGCGGCTATAGGAGAGAAGTTTGCGAGATCTGGTTGACTTGCCGTGATGATACGGAACACGATAAAGATCGTGGCTATAATGATTGCAGCTATCCAAGGTTGTTTCATATGTCAGATAGTAATGGCATTTTGAGTAATGAGCAAAGATAATTTCATCTTAATAATAGATGTTTGTTCCACGTGGAACATTTGTATTTGATATTGAATATTATGTAATCAATAGTTGCGATAAGTTCCACGTGGAACAATGAATCAACTATAATTAAACCAATAATTCAATAAGACATTGATTGACCAAACCGTCGAGCAAGACTATTAATGTGACTATGTTTAAGTATCCAAAGCAGTATGATGTTCTAGTCATCGGGGCAGGTCATGCAGGTGTAGAAGCAGCATTGGCGGCGGCTCGCATGGGCAGCTCGGTGGCGATGCTTACCCAGAACTTGGATACCATTGGGGCGATGTCTTGTAACCCTGCTATTGGTGGCCTTGCGAAAGGTCATATGGTGCGGGAGATAGATGCTCTAGGTGGCGCTATGGCACTGAATACGGACGCTACTGCGATCCAGTGGAGAATGCTCAACCAGAATAAAGGGCCGTCTGTGCGAGCACCCAGAGCGCAGTGCGATAAGAAGGCGTATCAATTTAGAATGAAGCATCTGGTGGAGAGCACTCCGAACCTGGATCTGCATCAGGGGAACGTAGCAGAGATACTGGTTGAGAATGACAAGGTCTATGGTATCCGCACTAGTCTTCAGATGGAAATCTCTGCCAAAACAGTGATCCTCAGCGCAGGAACATTCATGCGGGGGCTGATGCATGTGGGGCTGAAGAATGAGAAAGGCGGCAGGATGGGTGATGCTATTTCTACCGTGAGCGACAGTCTCAAGGAATTGGGATTTGAAGTCGAGAGGTTCAAGACAGGGACACCGTGCCGTATTAATGGGAGATCGATCGATTTCTCAAAGTGTGAGAAGCAAGCGGGGGATACTCCTATCCCTAAGTTCTCCTACCTCTATGATACTTTAGTGCGTGAGCCTAATGACATTTTCACATTGAATCCGTGGGGGGATAAAAAGTTCCACGTGGAACAAATGCCGTGTTGGATCACTTACACGAACCCTAAGACCCACGACGTAATCCGTGAGAATCTACACCAGTCACCGATGTATTCTGGGAAGATAGAAGGCGTGGGCCCACGCTACTGCCCAAGCATAGAGGACAAGGTGGTGAAGTTTGCAGAGAAAGAAAGGCATCAGATTTTCCTGGAGCCTGAGGGCCGACACACGCTGGAGTATTATGTGAATGGTGTTTCCACCTCGCTCCCATACGATGTTCAGATGGATTTTATTCGCTCTATCGAGGGGTTAGAAAACGCAGAGATCATCCGCCCAGGCTACGCGGTCGAGTATGATTACTGCCCGCCCACACAGCTACTGCCAACTTTAGAAACCAAGCTGGTGGAGAATTTATTTTTCGCAGGACAGATTAACGGAACTTCAGGTTACGAGGAGGCTGCCGCACAGGGTTTGATGGCGGGAGTGAATGCGGTGCTGAAAGTCCGCGAGGAAGATCCATTCATCCTAGGCCGCGATGAGGCATACATCGGAGTGATGATCGATGACTTGGTGACGAAAGGCTGTACCGAGCCGTATCGGATGTTCACCAGCAGGGCTGAGTATCGCTTACTGTTGCGTCAGGACAACGCAGATATACGTCTCACTCACAGAGCTGCGGAGCGGGGGATGGTGACTGAGGAGAGAAAGCAGCGCACAGAAGAAAAAATAGCATCGCTGGCAGACGCAGCGGAGTACATCCGCGCGACTACCTATGACCGCACGCGACTGGATCGCTGGTTCCGCCGCTCAGAGAATAACTGGGAAATGCTACCAGAGGAAATTAAGCAGAAATATGATGCTGAGCTATGGCCCATTATCGAGACAGATTTCAAATACGCGGGACATCTCGACCGCCAGCAAAGACAGGTGGATCGCGTATCGAAGATGGACAACAAGAAAATACCACAATCAATTGATTACCAGTTAGTTAATGGAATAAAAAATGAGGCGAGGCAGCTGCTAGAGAAAATAAAGCCGCTAACCATCGGCCAGGCTGGCAGGATCTCCGGAATCACGCCAGCAGACCTCGCCATCTTGTCGATCTGGGTGGAAAAGATGGATAAGTAGAAGCCATTATTATGCCTGACTCATACATTTGCCCGACCTGTGATAATGAGGTGATCGTTGGGAAGTCATGTGCGGCGTGTTCAAGAAATGCGAAGCCGAAACGAGTGCCTAAAGTTAAGTCTAAGAAGAAGCCAACCAAGAAACCATGGGAGCAGGACGAGATCTATGACGCATTAGACCTACCTGATGACGACTTTGATTATGATAAGTTCATAGAAGAAGAGTTTGGTAATAGCGACATGCCTCCACACAAGAAGATAGGGATAGCCTGGTATTGGTGGTTAACCGCATTGGCTCTGAGCATGGTCTGGGTCTATTTCATCATTTAATAAGTCCAATCCTTACGAACCACCAAAAATCAAGGAGGAGCTTCAATGCTTAGAGCACAAGAAAGGCTGTAAAGAGCCTATGATAGGGTGTGTTGTTTGTGTCTGCTGTATCCCTATGATCTTGATACTTCTCCGTGGCGCAATACTTAAAGACACAGGAGGATTGCTTATCTGGGCGGTTTCTAGCGTGGTATTGGGAATAATTGGTTTCACCATAGATCTTGATGTCCAACCTAGAAGATAAAAACCATCCGATTTTATCAGGACGTGATTAATCTGAAAAGCCTTCTAGGCACAGTTACTCAATCACCCTCTTAGCTGATCCTGCTATTTCTTCCTCTTCTTCTTCTATTTCAGCTAATTCTTGTTGCAGCTTGGTAAGTTCTCCGCGGAGCTCTACGAGTTCGTCCTCTCTGTCATCGATTAAGTCGTAGAGTTTTTCTATACGACGTTTATGGTAGTTTTTTCCGATTTGTTTGGTGCTGGCGAAGAGTGCTAGGAGTTGGAAAACTTTGATACCTAGGCGTTTCATCCTTAGCATCTGGGTGAGACTGGCTAGACGTCCCAAGCGCGCTAACCGCACCAGTGGAAGCAGGTTTAAGAATGGCAACACGAATAGTAGTATCGGCAGTAGAACGATGATAAGATCGATCCAATGCTTTATACAATAGGCTAAACGCTTCTGGGAAGCTGCGATCATGACGACGAATTCGTAAGCAAATGCTAGCCAGATAAACTGCTGTCCAATACCCAAAGAATTGCGCACCCAAGGGAGGTCTTCTATCCAAGTCGGTTTGAATAGTTCAATCGCCATTGCAGGTAACACCAAGAGCACCACACAGATCATGGGTAAGCTGAAAGCATGGGCCAACTGACGAAACAGTTTTTTGTTTTTCTTTTTCCATCCAATGAATGGAATCCAGATTTCTTTTGGGCGGTAAAAACTACGCTGAGCAACTCGAAATGCTGGAAAGATCAGGACAGTTAGTCCGCGACGGAATCGCCTTACAAAATTACGTTTCCCTCTTGAGGCAAGGACGAGTACAATAAACTCCAGAACAAACCATCCCCAAATAGCGAGAGCGATGACTCCCGCGACTTTCACCATGGGGGTTTTAATATGTTGAAAAGTATTTTCGCCATTATGTGGCAATACAATTGAGAACATAAGTAGCCACACCATACTCAGCCAGATAGAGGGGACCATCAGACTGTCATAGCACCTTCGCAAAGCCTTGCGAAATGGGCTAGGTTTATAGGATTTGGAGTTCATTGCATCTCTATTCTCTCCAGATTATGATTCAGGTCTATGGTAAACTACTTGCTTCTTTATAAGGTCTAGCAACATTGCTCTGCAACTAGGGGCAATGTTGCTCATATTATTTAAACTCCCTACATATAAAGTAATAGCATCTTAGTTTTGTAGACGACTGGTGCTTATGATTACATGAGTAAAAAAAATTGTTCAGGAGGGTGTGTTTTCATAGTCTGGCCAAGAAGCATTGAGCTACTCTTGGGAGAATTATTGTGAGAAAGATCACTTT